>PLAY01000115.1 GCA_003134375.1 Limisphaerales bacterium
TAGCACCATCAATCAACGCCGATCCATTGACCTCAAGTTGTTGACTCGGTGCATTCGTTCCAATGCCTACAAAGCCGGTGCCATAGAACCATAGCATGTTGGGATAAGCGATAGCATTGTTCGTCATGCCGAAGCCCCACGAGACGTTTCCGCCCGCAACAAACTGATTCAAATACAACCCGTAACTAGAGCTGTAAACCCATTGGTCAATAGGATTTAGGTTGTAACCTTCCTGCACGTTTTGGACAAGAAGCGGAGAGCCAGCGGTTAGATAGTTAAGTGTTAGTGAATTAGCCGTGAGCGTTGAGGACGCAAGAAGATTGTTGCCGTCGGCGAACAAGTATTTGTTTCCTGTGCCATTATCAATCAGGTGGGTCGGAGTGCCACCAACTCCACCAATTATCAGGTTATTATTTGCGCTTGTTGACATCAAATAATCTGCGATGTGGTTGTTGGGTCCATCCCAAAAAGTATTTCCAATACAATCATTGTTGGCAGCATATGTCGCCTTAACCCCATAGGTATAGTTAGGGACTTCAATCGAGTTGCCACGAATCTGATTTCCAGTATCTGACAAAACCGTCGTTCCCAGAATCTCAATACAACAAGACCCGCCTGAACTATCCCAAACGGAATTATCTACTACCCAAACCGCATCCGCCGCTGTTCGCAGAAAACAAAACCGCCGGACGCGGTCGGCATAATTATTGTGGATTGTCGTGCCATAACCTTGAAAACAGCCAGAACTGTTCGTGCTTGCAAAAATTGCCGCGTTGGTGCCACCCAACACAATGCAGTCTTGCGACCAAGAATACCCCCGCTGTCCATAAAACGCGACGTCATGGACGTTCAATGCGCTATTATTATCAAAAATAAAGTCCGTATTGCCGTCAGAGTTGTCCACGAGGTTCACATGGTCAATTTCTAATGAACCAGTTCCAAGCGAAACAATCTTCGCAAGCACATTTGTCGCATTCACGATTAGGGTCGAACCACCTTTTTGAAAACCGGTGGAAGCGAAATTATTATCCAAAATGTTCTGCCCGTCGCCAGTAATCCTGATTGGTGGTTGTCGGAACGTGTAACCGGATGGGTTGTGGTTGACATATAGAACACCGTCATTCGGGAGTATTATTTGACCCTGAATGTTATAACCCAAAGTTGTAGCTGTTGCCGGGAAATAAACAGTCCCGCCGCCTGCATTGAAAGCCGCAAGCAAAGCGTTTGTAAATGCCGCCGTGTCGTCTGTAGAACCGTCGCCTTTTGCGCCAAAATTTTTGACGTTAAACCAGTTTTGATTGGCTACATTCATCACCGTGGCTGCGGAGCCGCTGATGTTGATGGCCGCCGTGCCCGCGCTCAAATTTGCCGGATTCAAACCCGTCAGCCCGCCGCCGTTGCCGTAGAAGGAGCCGCCAAAACTGCCGGTGAAAAAGCCCGCCAAGGAAACGCTTGTGGCGTAGTTCGTCATCACGGCCACAGGCAATTGGGTGAGCGGCACCACCCCGCTGACCTGGCTCACCGGCAGCGTGCCGGACAAACCACTGGCCGTGTTCGCAAAGACCGCATACGGCGTTGGCGTTAATTGCTGGCGCGGTGCCAAGGTGGTGAACGTATTGACCCCGTTGGTCTCCACGCCAATCTGCAACCAGTTGGTCGCACCCGTGAACACGCCGGGGCCAAAATCAATCAGCACCGTGAACAGGCCGTTGGTAACGCCGACGGCGTTGTTGGTCACCGGCCCGGCGATGGGCACACCGCTGGTGTTGGTGATGAACAGCGAAAACGTCAGGTTGTAGGTGCCGCTGGCCGGACTGTCGTTGTTATTCAACCGGCCTTGATAGGTGAACGCCGTGCCTTGGGCGAAGATAATTGCGGGTTGAAGGTTGAAGATAAACAGCGTAACGAGCGTGAGCCACCGCGTGATGCATGGGTTTGTTTTCATGGAATTTCCTTTTCCTTTATGGGACGAGACGCGGAGCAGTTCCGATTTTAAAGCGAAGTTCTGCTGTGGTAAATTGTTGGCGTTGAATCTTCAGAGCAACTTCCATCAGCTCATAATTTTAACATTCTGTCAATCCACGGATATTGCTTGTTGACTGGCAAATGCAGGTGACTGCTGAAAAATGGCCCGGGGGAAATGCTTTTCAGTCCGAGTCAAAAGTTGAAAGCGCAGATTGTTCCCGGCCAGTGTCCGGTTTGCTCAAACTGCCTGAGCGACCACTTGACGCTTCGATTCATTGCTGTTACTGCGGCAGATTTCCTGAGGACTTGATTGCCGCCATTACCTGCAAACGCTTAACTTTGTCGAACACGTCGGCCATAGCCGGCAATATCAGGCGACACTTCAACCCTGTGTAAAGAAATCCCAAATTCAAATCAGGGCAAACTTACCGGTAACGGTACAGCTTGACGTGCTGGATGCTGTATTTGTCGTCGCGAAGGTGCAACGTCCGCCATTCATACACTTCGTCGCCGTTCAACCGGCGGGCCGGAACCCACCGGCCATTTTCATAAACGCCTTCCTCATCCGTGCCGATGCCCACGCTTTCGGTTTCGTTGGTGCTGTAAAAATTGACCGCCAGGTTCCTGCCCATGACGATGTAATCATCCGGGCCGGTGGAAATGAAAACGCCGGCGATGGGCCCCGGCATGGTATTGGTCGCGTGCGTCCAGGAGGGAGGCACCCAGAATTTCGCCTCGATTTTGTAATTCCCCAACCGGAACGTTTGCGTCGCGTTGGTGGCATCCAGCAACACGGCCGTCATGGTGCCTTTGCCCTGATTGGCCAGGATCAGCGGAGACACCGATGAGAGTAAATCATAAGCGCGGGCGAGTTCCAGGTCGGAACCGGCGAACCGGTCAACCCCGAAGGGAGAATAGCCGATGGCGTTGCACGCGCCGAATGCATAAATCGCGTTGGCGGCCCCCCGCACGCCAGCCTGCGACTCGGGGATGAACAACGGATTGCCGTTCCGGGTGTAGCGCGCGCACGTCTCGGCGAATTGATCTATGTAGAGGTCCGGCGACAGGATATCAATCGCCGGCGCGCCAAACCGCCAGAGGTCATGCACCTGGGGCACCGGCCCGCCGCTGGGATACTCACCGGGGCGCGGACAACCTTGCTGTTGCAGCCAGGAATTGACATACATCGGTATGTCGTATTCCGCCTTGCCGGCGGCGGCCACTTGGTTGACATACATTGAATAGCGCCAGGCCATGAAGAATTCATCCGATGCCCAGTTCAACTGCCGCCAATAAATATCCTTTTTCTTGTCGGTCAGATCCGGTCCGTATAGCTGGACCGAAGCCGGCTTGCCCGGACCAAATACTTCCTCCCAGGTGCCGGAGGTTTTGGAACCATGGGCCGCCCATCCTTTCAGCAATTCCGGCGCAAGCGTGTCCTTGTGCTGCACCAGATAGTCCATCAAATCCTTTGGCACCGGCTTCGCAAAGGCTTCGTTGGCAGCGGGATTGCGGTCACGTGAGTCGCCGAGCGTGCCGACCTCGTTCTCCACCTGGATCATGAGCACGGTGTGCTTCTCGCCGTCCACTTCGCGAAGATGCCGCATGAGCGCGGCAAAGGCGTGCGCGTCGGCATCCCGGTTGGCGTCGCTGAACGTGGTCATGATCGGCATGCTTTTGCCGTCCGAGCTGCACGCGAGCGGGAACCGGTCCTGATTGGTTTTGACCCAAAGCGGCTGGTAGCTGGACTTGCCGTTTTTCCAACTGGCGAACCACAGCAAAACCAAATGGAGATCGTTCGTCCGGGCTTCCTGGAGCAGGCCGTCCACCAGGCGGAAGTCGAACTTGCCCTCCTCCGGTTCGATCAATTCCCAACTCACCGTCGCCAGCACCGTGTTGAGGTGCGCCGCCACGAGTTTGGGCCAGAGCGGTTTCATATACTCCAGGCTGGAAGCGCTGGAGTTGTGCAGTTCCGCGGCCAGCGCGAGGAACGGCTTGCCGTCCACGATTAGTTGCGTGGCGGTGCCTTGCTTTTCGAGATGCGGAATGTTGGAGGCGGTTTGCGACTGCGCGCTGGTTATCGTCAATACAAGCCCGACGCCCGCGGCAACCAAGGCATGGAGGTTCAGTTTCATTTTAGTTTTCGGTTTTCCAGGTTGCTGCCAGATTCAATTTCGCTTTGACATTCCAGGCGCTGAAACCAGCGCTGGACGCCCAATGTGCTCCAACTGCGCGATTCAATCTATTCTTTTTTGTTGGCCGCCACGCGCAGGCGGAAAGCGCCGCTGACGGGGCTGTCCGGCGTCAACTTGATGTCGTAGCCCGGCATCGCGCTGGAACCGTAATCGCGTGAGACACCAATCGCAGAACTGAGAAACAGCATTATCCCGTTGGTTTCCACACGGCCACGGGCATGCAAAGGCTTGCCGGTGCCGAGCGCAACCAGGCTGTAATTCCCGCCGCCCGACAGCGCCATCCAATGCACGTCGCGCTTCGACGAGCGGAAGGAAATGTCCTTGCTCGTCACCGAACCGGTCGGATTCCCGATGTGACCGGGCGGATACTCGGTCCAGCGGCTTTCGCTGAGCCACGACATCTGGTCCATCGCGGCAGGCAGCAGGAACTTAAGCCCGGCTTCCAGAGCGGTGGCGTTGGTGCCTTTCCAGGTGAGATTCCACGCAACGTCGGCCTGGGCATCGGCACCGACGTCCAGTGTGTAATTGAGCTGTCCTTTGAGTTCGTCGGAACCCGCCAGATAAACGTCTGCCGTCACGGATATTTTTGCCACAGCGCCGTCCATGGCCGCGGTGACAACCGCATTCGTAAGGATGGGCGGCTGGCTGTTGCTGATCGGACCGGAGCCGCGACGCCGACCTTCACCACCACCGCCACCGCCGCGTCCGCTGCGGGCGCCGCCGAAGAGACCCTCACCGAGATTCAAGATCGGTCCGCTAATCACAAGATTCTGATCTCCCACCTGCCAGGAAGTGATCTGGCCGGTTTGCTTGTCCAACGACAACCGGGTTCTGGCGGTCTCGACGACGACACTCTGATTGATCTCCGAAAGCCGGACTGGTTCGATGGACGCGAGAGCAGGCGGAGCGGCGGGAGCTTGATAAGCCGGTGTGCGCAACGTGGTGACGTAAAGACTGCGGCCATCCGGGTGAATAAATTCAAGCCGCAACGTGTCCATTCCCGCGGTGGCCGGAAACGACGCATCGATCGAGGAACGCGGTTTGCAGGCGATGCGGGTTTCGCCATGCGCGAGTTCCTTGCCTCCGGCCAAAGCCTGCCAGCGGCAGGTCAGTTCGGACAGGTCCGTGAAAGCATAACGGTTCTGGATCGGAACGACGCAATGGCCATTCGTTGGAACCACCTGGCGCGCGGCGGTCGTCACCGGGCTATACACCATTTTCACGTGCCAGTAGGCGGGTTTGAGCTTCCGGTCGGACGTGACCAGGCCTTTGTAATTTTCATCCCGCATGCCGGTCACCGGATCCACGCCGTTGCGGTCGGGAAACTTGTCGGCCATGCCCTGATCCTGCCATTCCCAAATCCACGAACCGGTAATTCCGTCCGCCGGCCAGACGACATCCCAGGTGTTGACCAGCGCTTGGCCCCAGAAATCCTGGTTGCCGTAATCGTAGTCCATCGCCGCGCGCACGCAGGAAGTATGCGGTTGCTCGGTGAGAATGGCCGGAATCTTCAGCCGGTTTTTGTTGGTGGCCACGCTCCGGAGTTCCGGGATGGGCGGATAATGGTAGTCCTCGAAGTCCGTGCGCGGATTCTTGCCGAGATTTTGCTGGGAAATGAAAGCCGGGCGCGTCGCGTCGTTGGCCTTCATGTAATCGAACGCGGATTGGGCGTTGGGACCGTAGCCGCTTTCGTTGCCCATGCTCCAGGCCATGACGCAGGGGCGGTTCTTGTCGCGCGCGAGGGTTTCCTTCGAGCGAAGAATGAAGGCCCACACGGCGTTGGTATTTTTCAGGCTGACGATCGGGTCGTCCGCCACCCAGCAGAAGGGAACCTCGTCAAGCATGTAGAATCCCGCCTCGTCGCAGAGTTCAAGGAAGCGCGCGGAATGGTTGTAATGGCTGGTGCGGATCGCGTTGATGTTGGCCGCCTTCATCAAGGCGATGTCCGTCTTCCAGCAATCTTCGGTCAGCGCGTGGCCGTATGGCGAGAACTCCTCGTGCCGGCAGGTGCCGGTGCATTTGATCGGCACACCGTTCCACAGCAGCACGCCGTTGCGATTCTCAATCTGGCGGAAACCAAAACGTTCCTGCACCCGCTCGGTCGTCCCGCCGGAATCGAGGCGCAGCAACACGTAATAAAGATTTGGCTGTTCAGCGGACCAGAGCTTTGGCGATTTGACCGGCGCCGCGAGCGTGACCGTGCCCGCGCCGTCAGAACCGATCTTTCCGCTTTGCTCCATGGTCGGAACGGAAACCATCTTCCCGTCGAACCCATACAGTTCGCCCGTGACCTTGAACCGCGATCCGGCCTTGCCGGCGACGCGCACCGTCGCCTTCAACGTCGCGTCCTGGTATTGCGCGTCCAAACCGGTGGTGATGGTCACGTCATCAACGTGGGTGGGCGGCAGGGCCACGAGGTAATTGTCCCGATAGATTCCGCCCAGGCACCAGAAGTCGCCCTTGTCCATGGAGCCAGATGGCGTTTTTTTGTAAACGCGGACGGCGAAGAGATTTGTTTTGCCCGGCTTGAGCGCGCGGGTCACGTCAATATCGAACGCCGTGAAACCGCTTTCGTGATAACCGGCGCGCTGGCCATTGACGAAAACTTCCGCGCCATCATACACGCCGTCGAAATGCCAGAGCACCTGCTTGCCTGAAAAACTTTTCGGCACATCCACCCAGCGGCGGTAGAGGCCGATGTCGTCCGATGCTTCCTTGCCGCGATTCTGGAACGTGGGCCGCGAAAAACCTTCGATCTCCCAATTCGCCGGCACGGGAATATCTTTCCAGTCCTGGTCATTCAGATCGGCGGCGGCAAAGCGGTCGGCGGTCGTGTTGGTGGATGGTGGCAGCACGCCGTCCACAGCGGGACTGGCGCCGTGTTCGAGCTTGAACCGCCAGGTGCCGGTCATGGAAAGCGCCGATGGATTGCCGGGGCGCAATTGGTCCACCGGCACGGGAGCATTCCCGGCCAGTGGCACCGGCGCGGCTGGTGTCCGCAACACGGTGAAAATGGTGAGAAACAATGCCAGGATGCCGGCACGGCGGTTGATTGGTTTCATTTTGTTGCTTTCGTTCGATAGTGTCCCGCTTTGCTGTAGTGTCGGCGCTGTGCGCCGATTTGATCGAGCCATCCGCCTTCGCGGCGTGACGGCGGCAGGCTCGACACTACAACCCAACCAGGACGCAGTTCTTTCGTCTCATTTGCCTGGTTACTGTCTGGCGGATGCCTTGACCGTCCACGTCACCTTGCCGGCCAGCGGATCGTTCGCCAGTTTGAATGTGTCGCCGGTTTTGTTCAGCGACAATTCGCGCAGCACCTTGTCCGCGGGCAGATAAACCAGTCCCTTGGCGGTCTGGACATCCTTGGCAAAGACCACGAGGTCCAGTTGCGACCAATCCATTTGCAGGGTGGATTGCGCGAGCTTGATTTGCGGCAGCACCGTGCCGTCGCGTACCAGTATCACGACCGGAAGTTTGCCCGCCTCGATTTTTTGCCAGCCGCCGGCGTAGGATTTTCCGGTTTGATAATCAATCCAGGTTCCCGGCGGCAGATAAACGTTTCGCCCGGTCGCGCCGGTTTCCATCAGCGGTGCTACCAGCATGCTCGAACCGAACAGATATTCGTCATCCACGTTCCACGAACCGGGATCGTCGGGATATTCGAGGAACAGCGCCCGCACCATGGGCAGGCCGTGGTCGGAACAATCCTTCGCCTGCGCATAAACGTAAGGCATTAGCTTGTACTTGAGTTCATCAATCGTGCGAAACTCATCCATGAACGCCTCGCCGTAGTTCCACGGTTCCTTGGGTGCGATGCCGTGGCAGCGGCTGTGCGAACTCAGCATCCCAAAGGCCAGCCAGCGCGCGAAAAGGTTTTTGTCCATGTTGGTCACGGAGGTCGCCGTGAAGCCCCCCACGTCGTGGCTCCAGAACGAAAAGCCGGAAAGGCCGAAGGACAGGCCGCCGCGCAATTCCGCGACCATGCCCTGGTCGGTGCTCTCGGCATCGCCGCCCCAATGGATGGGATACCGCTGGCTGCCGGCCCAGGCGCTGCGCGCCCAGATGATGTTCTCGCCGGTGGTTTTTTTGGTGATGTCGGCGACGGCCTTGTTGTAGCGCAACGGATACAAATTGTGCTCGTAAAATCCGGTGCGGCCGTCGGCGAAAATTCCGTTGTTCGGCGCGGCCTCGCCGAAATCCACCTTGATGGCGCCCACGCCGAGTTTCAGCAGGTTCGCGATTTTGCCCTGATACCATTCGACCGTCTGCGGATTGGAAAAGTCCAGCACGGCGTCCTCGTAGGGCAGGTTGCCCTTGGCGTCGCGGACGACGAGGTTTTTTTCCAGGAGTTCGGGGAACAATTTGTTTTTCGGCACGAAATACGGCAACTGCCAGCACGAAACATGGAAGCCGTCCTGTTTCAGATCCGAGAGCATCTTGCGGGGATTCTCGAAGCGGGTGGTGGAAAATTCGTAATCGCACTGCCAGTCGGTTTCAAACCAGCCGGTGTCGAGATGCAGCACGTCGCACGGGATTTTGTTCGTGCGCAATTCGGCGGCGATGTCGCGCACCTGCTTTTCGGCATTGTAAGTGCAGCGGCTCATCCAGAGGCCAAACGACCAGAGCGGCGGCAGCGGCGATTTGCCGGTGAGGGTGGTGTATTCATCGAGGATTTGTTTCGGGGAACCGAAGAACACAAACAAGTCCAGCGCGTCATCGCCGATCATCAATGAATTGACGCCGCTGAACGAGTTCCCGAAATCGCAAGTGATGGGCGAGGAGGTGTGGATGAACATGCCATACCCGCGGCTGCTCATGAAGAACGGAATGGGCTTGTACAGGCCCTGGTTCTGAATGCCGTTGGCGTCATCCGTCCACAGCACGATTTTCTGGCCGCGTTTGTCGAGGCGGGTGAAGGATTCGCCGCAGCCAAAAATCTTTTCGCCGGGCGAGAGCGTGAACACCGCGTCCATGCTCCGCGAATAATCCGCCGCGCGCCGCACGAACGAAAACGGCATGATGGGCGTAAATGTGCTGGTGTTGTCCGAATCATGATCCGTCCGGGTGAGCAATTTGCCCTGCGCGTCGCGGAATTCGATGCGCCAGGGATTTTCAAAAATGGTGACCGAGCCAAATTCGCTGGTGTAGCGGTGGCCGCTTTCAATCTTGCTGTATTTCCAGGAATGGTCCTGCGGCACCGTGCCGGCCAGCATCAACTCCTCGTAGTTTTTGTGAACCTGCGGGCCGCTGGTCAGGCGGATGCGCACCGTCCGCGGCGAAACAAATTCGATGGAGAATGGCAGCGTCGGGTTGACCGCGTATTGATCCTCTGGAAATTCATTCAGGCCGGCCGGTTTGATGACCGCCAGCATGTTGTCGAACGCCTGCCGGGTGAAATACTCGGCGCGTTGATAAGTTATGTTGCCCTGGCCGGTGGCCGGATCGAAGTCAGCGAGTTGGTCCGCCAGATAATAGAGGTCGGAGAAATCCCGGAAATCGCCACTGACATCAATCGGGTCGTTGAGCAACGCCGGGATGAGATTGGCCGCCGCCAGCCGGCCGGCGCCCGTTAGAATGCCCGCCACCAGGCAGGCAATCATCGGCATGGTATTTTGTCGGTTATTCATAACACAAGTTGCGTCCTTTTAGTCAATAATGGTCCGGTTCCGGTGTCAATGTCTTGTTATCAAAATCAACGAGGGTAGTGTAAGAGTTGTTGT
>PLAY01000196.1 GCA_003134375.1 Limisphaerales bacterium
AAACCGACGAGAATTATCCCGATTTACTTCGCCATTTTGCAGCACCGGCGTGGTTTCGACCGACTCGAACGTGAGCGCTCCGTGCAGCTTGCGAATGCCTCGCAAACTTTCCGACGTCTCCAGTTGGAGGCGAAGTTGCGCCTCCATACCGGGCACGTCGGCGACCGCCGGCGGGATGGGAGCACGACCTTCCAACCAGGCGCCGGTCGAGCTATAAGCCAATTTCGCCCGGTTGCACAGCCAGGCCGGATAAACATCGTGGGCCTTCACGTCGCCCGAATCGAGGATATGAAGCTCGATGATGATGGAAAGACGGTCCTGCGCGTCCAGCAATGAAGTCAGGTCCGTGGAAAGTTCAGCCGGCAACATCGGGAAAGTCGCCACACCGGTATAGACCGAAGTGGACTCCACCGCGGCGTGATGGTCTGTGGCGGACCCTTTGGGGACGGAGGCGTCCACATCGGCAATCCCCACCAGCAGACGCACGGTGCCATCCGGTAGTTTGTCCACATACTCTACCTGATCCAAATCCCGGGAACTGTCGTTGTCAATCGAAGACCAAAGCAGCGAACGCAGGTCGCGGACTGCCGGCAGGGCATTTTTCAGCGCTCCCTGATTGAGGGCTTGCACTTCCCGGGCAACTTCGGCCGGGAAATCCGGCTGGAATCCCGCCTCCAGCATGGCCTGGTGCGCCCGGGCTTTAATATCGAACGGGATCGTCGTCACAACGCCATTCTGATTCAAGTTGAGGAACCGCGGCAAACAGAATCCGCGTCCATCCGCCTGTCCTCCGTAACAGCACTGCATAGGATGGATGTCCATCCGTGATTAAAGTTTTGCGATTTTGGCTGGCGGAACGGGGAAATTTGCCAATATTGTTCTAGCCATCATCAACGCCGATGTCACTGTTTGTGGATCAGCCTATGAAAACGCAGACCGGAAAATCATCAGGTTTCACGCTCGTCGAAATTCTCACCGTCATTGCCATCATCGGAATTCTGGCAGCCATGCTGCTGGTGGTGCTGGCACAGGCCAGGAACAAGGCTTTGAAGGTCAAGGCGAAGAAAGAGGCAACCGAAATCGTAACCGCCATTCAGGCCTATGATTCGGCTTACGGCCAGTTCCCCATTTCAACCGATGTCCGGAACCTGGCTGGTAACCAGGATTTCACCTATGGCGACGCGCTCCTGACGTCGGCCTTGGGTCCCGGCAGTTACGGGGCAAACAATTCCGAAGTGATGGCGATCCTGATGGACATCACCAATTATCCGACCGGCGGCCCGACGGCCAATGTGAATCATTCCAAGAACACGCAGCAGCGGGCATTCCTCACCGCCAACATGGTCAGTGACGCCACTTTGCCGGGAGTCGGACCGGATTTGGTTTATCGCGATCCGTGGGGAACGCCGTACGTCATCACCTTGGATTTAAGTTATGACGAGCGGTGCCGGGACGAATTTTACCGGCGAGCCGCCGTGTCCGGTCTTGGAGGAACGAACGCGAATCCGGGTTTCAACGGACTGGTCAATCCGGATGGCACTCCGGACAATTTCCTGTATCACGGCAAGGTGATGGTCTGGTCCGCGGGTCCGGACAAGGCCATTGCGCCCGGCCTCCCGGCCAATCAAGGGGCCAACAAGGATAATATCCTGAGCTGGGTGAATTGATGATGGTTGAGGGTTGAGAGTTGGATATTGAGTGTTTCATTGTGTTCTCTCTCTGCGGTTAAGATTGGGCCTCGCAGAGCTCTCCGCCCTCCGTCGTTCGTGTCAATCAGTGCTGATGAGCGTGAATAAGCGGTTAATCGGCTCGCGGCATGGAGTTGACGCGCTGCCAACGGTTCGTTATCAAATCCACGGATTTTCGTGGCAACCTTGAAATACCCGGCCCGATGCCGGGAGAAGACACTCGATGCAAACTGTTCTACCCTCAGAGTTCAAACGCGGCATGGTCCTGATGCTGGACGGCGCGCCGCAGATGCTGGAGGAGTTCCACGTCAGCGGCACGGCCCAGACCAGACACAAGCTGCACGCGTGGCTGCGCCATCTGAAAACCGGCCGCCTCACCGACCACACGTTCCCGGAAGGCGAGCGCCTGCCGGTCGCCGACGTGCAGCACCGCCGCGTCCAGTTCAGCTATCCTGACGGGCAAGATTGCGTTTTTTCCGATGTCGAATCGTTCGAGGAATTGACCCTCAGCGCCGGGCAGATTGGCGACCGCCGTTGTTTCATCAAGGAAAACGTGGAGTACCGCGCCCTGTTGCTCGACGGGCGCCTGCTGGACATTGTGCTGCCGCCGAACGTGACGTTTGAAGTGGTGGATACCGCTCCGCCCATCAGTGGCGGTTCCGACGCCACGTGGAAACCCGCCCGTCTTGATGCCGGTCTGGAAATCATGGTCCCGCTGTTCATCGCCCCCGGTGAAAAAATCCGCGTGGACACGACCGGTCGGAAATACGCCGGACGCGAAAACGAGGGGAAGAAGTAACGTGTTCGGCTTGAAGGCCGCCGCCAGGAGTCAGTGGTCAGTAGTCAGTGACAATTCGTGTAAAAGATTACGCAGGGGAGATTTTTTTCCGCTCGGCGCTGTTTGGCTCCCGGAAATCGCTGAGCTTGCCCTTTTTGAAGGTGCCATCCGGGAGCTTCAACGTGATTTCCGGCGGCCAGCCGGCCTTGGCCTCGATCACATTTTCCACCACGCCCATGGCGTGGGAAACTCGGTGGACCATGGTTTCGCCGAGATAACCCGCCCCGGTTTCCGGTATTTTGGCTTTGCTCATGGCATCGAGAATATGCCGAACCGCAACCCAGTGTCGAGCCGTCTTCTCCCGCATTGCTGGATTCGACGCCCCGTGGTGGCGAGGGTCGAAAGTTGAGAGTTGAGAGTTATCCGCCTTCACTTCGTTTCGGCGCAGTCGCGCCGTAGCCAGAAGCGAAGGCGGAAGCGTTGAAAATAGACACGCTCCGCCAGTTGGATACGCTGGACCGCCGTGAAAACATCCAGGGTTTGGCTTTACCCAGGATCCAGTGTTTTTCGCAAGGCCTCGGCAAGTTGTTGCGGCGCATAGGGCTTTTGGAGGAAGTTGACACCTTCCATCAACGCCAGGCGTTTATTGGCCAGATCCTCGCTGTAGCCGCTCGTATAGATGATCTTGAGTTGCGGTTTTTCGGCTTGTAATTGATGGGCCAGTTCGTATCCGGGCATGTTGCCGGGCATGACAATGTCCGTCAACAGCAGTTGAATCCGGTCCTTGTGTTTCTGCCACACCTTGAGCGCCTCCGCGCCGGATTCGGCTGGCAGAACGGTGTAGCCAAAGCGTTGCAGCAGGTTGCAGACGGTGAGGCGCACGATGAGTTCATCTTCCACCACCAAAATGGTTTCCGTGCCGCGCGGCAGAGTTGAGGTCGTCGGCCCGCTTTTCTTCTCCGTCGTCGCACCAGCCATGGCCGGGAAATAAATGCGAAACGTCGAGCCTTTGCCAACAGTGCTTTCCACCTCGATCCAGCCCTGGTGCTGTTTGATAATGCCATAAACCGTCGCCAGGCCGAGGCCGGTGCCCTTGCCTACTTCTTTGGTGGTGAAAAACGGCTCGAAGATGTGCGGCAGGTTTTCCGTGGCGATGCCACTGCCAGTATCAGTCACCGTGAGTCGAACGCATAATCCGGCCGGGGCGCCGGAGTTTTGTCCGGGGGGTTTCGGCGCCAGGGTTTCGGTGCCCGTGGTGATAGTCAACTGTCCGCCATGCGGCATGGCATCACGGGAATTCACGGCCAGGTTGAGGAGGATCTGTTCAATCATGCCGGTGTCCGCCAGGATGGCCGGCAGGCCGGCCGCATAGTTGGAGACCAGGGAAACATCCTCGCCGAGTATGCGCTGGAGCAATTTGGTCATTCGCGCCACCACTTCGTTCAAATCCAGGCGGGTGAGCTGGATGACCTGTTTCCGGCTGAACATCAACAACTGGCGGGTCAGATTGGCCGCGCGTTCGGCGGCTTCGACAATTTGCTGTGAGCGGTCCGAGATTTCTGCGGAATTCGGTTGGTCGTTCAGCAGCAACAGCGAGGCATTGCCGTTGATGACCGTCAGGATATTATTGAAATCATGGGCGATGCCTCCGGCCAGCCGACCGATGGCCTCCATTTTTTGCGCCTGTAAAAATTGTTCCTCAAGCTTCTTGCGCTCCTCAATCTCGCGCTCGAGGTGCTGCTTTTGAGCTTCCAGTTCAACCGTTCGCTCTTCGACCTTGGCTTCCAAAAGCTCCTGGGCTGCCTGCATTTCGCTCTGCCGCTTTCTTAGCCGGAACGATTCAGCTT
>PLAY01000035.1 GCA_003134375.1 Limisphaerales bacterium
ACGTAGCGCAGGCTTTCCAGTCCCGCATTGCGGGATTCAGGCGACTTTCCAGTCGCCTCTTTCGTGAGGATGAAACACGGGACAAGAATGTCCCGCAAACCCGCAGACAAGAATGTCTGCGCTACATCAAAGTTGGAACCGCCCTAATCCTCAGCTCCTTGATGCACTGGTGCGACGCGCTGGAAGCCCGGCTCACCACCACCGCCGAGTTGGAGCCTTGCTCCCCGCCATTCTTCCGTCTTCGCTACGCTTTGCCGCGACAAGCGACCGCGCCTTCATGTGATTTCGGCGCGACGAGAAGGAGAATTGTGAAACGCATTCTGCACCTGAATCTGCACCGGGAATGGTTTGTGGCGGCGGCGTCAATCCCGTCGTGTTGCTGTTGCGAATCTGCAATTTCAGGCTGGATTTTTGGCGGCGGCTCGGCTGACACTGGCATGGCCACCCGGCAACCAACATGAGCGAGTCCAACCCATCCCATTCCCGCACGTCCAGCGTCGCCAGTGTCCTGATGCTCACGCGGTGGTTCCTCCGCACCCAGTTGTGGGTCTGGCCGCTGGTCGCGGCGCTGGTTCTCGTGTTCATCGGCGTCTGGCTGCGTATGAAAATGGAGGGCGCCACCAAACAGCAGATTGCCGACACGCTCCAGATCATCCTGAACGCCAACACCGAGGCGCTCCATTCGTGGTCGGTCACCATGAAAACGGACGCGGAAAACCTCGCGGAGGACGACCGCGTGCGCGAACTGGTCGTCGGCCTGATTCATCAGGCAAAATCCAGCACTCAGGTCCAAGCAGCGCTGCTGACGGCGCCGCAACTTTCCACATTGCGCGCCCATCTGAAACCGGTGCTCGAACGCCGCGGCTTCAACGGGTTCCTGGTGCTGGACACGAATTTTCTGGTGGTCGCCTCGGGGCGCGACCAGCTCGTGGGCATGCAATCGCCCCCCGGCAACGTGGAACAGTTCGCCCCGTGCTTGGCCGGCAAGGCCCTGGTCACGCGGCCCTTCCCCAGCGTGGCGCTGTTGCCGGACGAACACGGCAACCTGCGTACCGGCGTGCCCACCATGTTTGCCGTCGCACCCATCCGGTCGGCTGGCGGCCAGATCATCGCCGTGCTGGGACTGCGTATCGCGCCGGACACGGACTTCACGCGCATCCTCGCCACGGCCCGCGCCGGCAAGAGCGGCGAGACCTATGCGTTCGGCCGCGATGGCAAACAACTTTCCGAAAGCCGGTTCGACACCGATCTCAAGCGCCTGGGTTTGATTCCGGACGCGCCGGACGCACGCTCGACCCTGACCCTGGAGTTGCGCGATCCGCTGGTGGATCTCAGCAAAGGACGCCAGTCGCCCAAGCGCCGCACGGAACTGCCGTTCACCCATGCGGTGAGTGAGGCCCTGAACGGCCACGCGGGCGTGGATGCAAACGGTTACCGCGATTACCGCGGCGTGCTGGTGGTGGGCGCATGGACGTGGGTGGACGATTTCGACATGGGCCTGGTCACGGAGATGGGCCGGGCCGAGGCGTTCCGGCCGTTGCGCATCCTGCGGGTGGGTTTCTGGTCCATCTTCGGGCTGCTGATTGTCGGAGCGGTGCTGGTTTATGTGCTGATGCGCCTGGCCAACCGGTTGCAGGCAGCGGCCCGGAAGGCGGCCTTGAAGGCCAAACATCTCGGTCAATACGCGCTGGACGACAAGATCGGCGAGGGCGCGTTCGGCTCGGTTTATCGCGCCCACCACGCGCTGATGCGCCGGCCGGTCGCGGTGAAATTGTTGCAGACGGAAAAGTTGAACCAGACCAGCGCCGCCCGGTTTGAGCGGGAAGTGCAATTGACCAGCCAATTGACGCATCCCAACACGATCACCCTCTACGATTACGGCCACACACCCGAAGGCATTTTCTATTACGCGATGGAATATCTTGACGGCCTGACCCTCGGCCGGCTGGTGAAACAATACGGCGCGCAGCCGGAAGGCCGGGTCATTTCCATCCTGCGGCAGGTCTGCGGCTCGCTCGCCGAAGCGCACGCCATCAGCCTGGTGCATCGCGACATCAAACCGGCCAACGTGTTCCTGACGCAGCGCGGCGGCGTGACGGACTTCGTCAAGGTGCTCGACTTCGGCCTCGTGAAAGTGCGCGACCCCCAGGGCGCGGCCGAATTGACCATGGCCGAAGCCACGCTCGGCACACCGCTCTACATGTCACCCGAGGCCGTGGAACATTCCAACGAGGTGGATGCGCGCAGCGACCTCTACTCGCTGGGGGCGGTGGGTTATTTCCTCGTCACCGGCGAGGCGATGTTCGACTGTCTCACACTGGGCGAAGTGCTGATGCACCAGGTGAAAGACCTGCCCGTGCGGCCCTCCGAACGGTTGGGCAAGCCCGTGTCCCCGGATTTGGAGGAACTGTTGATGCGCTGCCTGGCCAAAAATCCCGCGTCGCGTCCGGCCAATGCCCGCGAACTGGATGACGCGCTGGCCCGCTGCCGGAGCGCGGCGGACTGGACGCGCGAGCTGGCCGACGAGTGGTGGCGCAAATTTGCCGCAACGCAAAGCGAGAAAACCGTGGTGACGACTCCGCCCGGGGCAAAATGACCGGCCCTGAAAGGGTCCTGGAATTGTGACCGCGTAAAGAGGACGGGGGCGAGGGCAACCGCGATTACGGACAACGGCAAATTTTGTAATTGTTGCCCGGCACGGAAAAGTTAAACTGTGACGGTCATTATGAAAAAACTCGCGATTATTCTGGGTGTTCTGGTGGTGCTCGGCCTCTTTGTCTTGATTATGATCCTGGCGGCGGGCGCAGGTTACAACCATCTCGTCAAACTGTCGCAGGGCGTGGACAGCCAATGGGCGCAGGTGCAAAACGTCTATCAACGCCGGGCCGACCTCATCCCCAATCTCGTCGCGACCGTTTCCGGCGCGGCCAACTTCGAGAAATCCACGTTGACGGAAATCACGGCGGCGCGGGCGTCGGTGGGACAGGTCAAGATTGACCCCAACACGGCGCCGAGCGATCCCGCCAAGCTGGCCGCGTTTGACCAGGCCCAGAGTCAGCTTTCGTCGGCCTTGTCCCGTTTGCTGGTGGTGGTGGAGCGGTATCCCGATTTGAAGGCGACGGAGAACTTCCGCGATTTGCAGGCGCAACTGGAGGGCACGGAGAACCGCATCAGCGTCGAGCGCCGGGATTTCAACACGGCGGTCCAGAATTACAACACGGCGGTCAAATCGTTTCCAGCGGTGTTCTATGCCGGTTTCTTCGGTTTCCACGATAAACCTTATTTTGCCGCCATTGCCGGCGCCGAGACGCCGCCCAAGGTGCAGTTCGATTTCAACAAACCGGCGGCGGCGACGAACCATTGAACCGTGTATTCAAAATTTAAAAACGCTTT
This sequence comes from Limisphaerales bacterium, assembly GCA_003134375.1. Classification (GTDB taxonomy): domain Bacteria; phylum Verrucomicrobiota; class Verrucomicrobiia; order Limisphaerales; family UBA11358; genus UBA11358. Next base: position 3,394 of record PLAY01000035.1, read on the forward strand.
TGCCGGAGTGCGCCCGTCCCCGGGCGCAGCAATATCCGTCTGTCAACACTGGCAGGAAATGGCGGAAAACTCATGGCAGGCGAAAATAGCTGTGGCCGGGGACGGCCACGCTCCGCATTTTAACCCTACGTCCTAAATCGTGCGACGCCTCTGCGCCATTCTGGTTTTGCTTTTCGGCTTCCGGCTGTTCGCGGATGAAGTCATTCCGCCTCCACCGGCGGCCTATTTCAACGACTACGCCCACGTCGTCTCTGCCGGGACGGCGGCGCAGTTGGACAAGACGCTCGAAGATTTCGAGCGCCAAAGCTCCGATCAAATTGTGGTGGCGGTTTTCCCCAAGATGCAGTCGGACTCATCCATTGAAGATTACACCGTGCGCGTGGCGCGGTCGTGGCAGGTGGGGCAAAAGAACAAAAACAACGGGGCGGTGCTGTTCGTTTTCGTGCAGGACCACAAGATGTTTTTGCAGGTCGGCTACGGACTGGAAGGCGTCCTGCCGGACGCGCTTTGCAAGCGAATCATTGACGAGCAGATTACGCCGCAGTTCAAGGCCGGTGATTTCGACGGCGGTCTGACGGCGGGTGTGCGGGCGGTCATTGCGGCGACGAAGGGTGAATACAAGGGAACCGGCGCAACAGTGGTCGGGTAAGGAAGCGGCAT
>PLAY01000081.1 GCA_003134375.1 Limisphaerales bacterium
ACGTAGCGCAGGCTTTCCAGTCCCGCATTGCGGGATTCAGGCGACTTTCCAGTCGCCTCTTTCGTGAGGATGAAACACGGGACAAGAATGTCCCGCAAACCCGCAGACAAGAATGTCTGCGCTACATCAAAGTTGGAACCGCCCTAAGAACCACCCGAGTAGTGAAGCGGTGTAAACGCCACCCCTACAGTCAGGCTTTGGTTTTGCCTTTATTGCTCCGGAATTCGAGCCTCGTCAACCCGGAGTTGCCGGCTTCTGCAATTTTGAATGGCGACACCCGTAGCTGAAGTAGATGACAAAGCCGATGGCCATCCACACGATGAGCCGCGCCCAGGTGTCCGCGGGCAGCCCACACATCAAATAGCCGCAAAAAATCACGCCCAACGGCGCCACCAGCCAGAAGGCCGGCGTGCGGAATGGCCGGGGAATTTCCGGGTCGGTGAAGCGCAAAACGAACACGCCGGCGCAAACAATAGCGAAGGCGAGCAGCGTGCCGATGGACACGAGTTCGCCCAGCAGGCCGATGGGAAACAGACCCGCGACCAGCATGGCAATCGCGCCGGTGAGAATCTGGGCGATCCAGGGCGTGCGAAATTTGGGATGCACCGCGCTGAACACCGGCGGCAGCAAGCCGTCTTTCGACATGGTGTAAAAAATCCGCGGCTGGCCGAGCATCATCACCAAAATCACGGACGAAAGGCCGGCGATCGCGCCAATCTTGATGATGGGCCGCAACCAGGCCACCGAGGGTCCAAGTGAATTGATCGCCACGGCAATCGGGGCCGGGTCATTGAGCCTGGTGTAGGACACAATGCCCGTCAAAACAAGCGCCACGGCGATGTAAAGCACGGTGCAGATCGCGAGCGAACCCAGAATGCCAATCGGCATGTCGCGTTGCGGGTTTTTGGCTTCCTGCGCGGCGGTGGACACGGCATCAAAACCGATGTAGGCGAAAAAGATCACCCCCGCTCCGCGCACCACGCCGCCCCAGCCAAATTCGCCGGGGACGAGCGACGGCGGTATGAACGGATGCCAGTTGTTCCGGTTGATGTAGGCAATCCCAACGGCAATGAACGTCAGAATCACCGACATTTTTATCGCCACGACGACGTTGTTGAACGTGGCGGATTCCTTGATGCCGAGGACGAGCAGGAACGTGATGAACCCGACGATCAACATGGCCGGTACGTTCAGCACGGCGCCGGTGCTCACCCAGCCTTCCGTGAACAGCCGCCAGATGTTCCACCACGGCGCGTCGGGCGGGGTTATGTGGTTGTAAGGCCCGGAAGTGAAGGCGGACGGGATGGCAATTCCCAGCTCCTGAAGAAAGGACACCACATACCCCGACCAGCCAACGGCCACCGTGGAGGCGGCGAACAAATATTCGAGGATCAAATCCCAGCCGATGATCCAGGCGACAAATTCGCCCAGCGTCGCGTAGCCGTAGGTGTACGCCGACCCGGAAATGGGGATCATGGCCGAAAATTCGGCGTAACACAGTCCGGCGAACGCACAGGCCAGCCCGGCCAGCACAAAGGAAAAAACGATGGCCGGCCCCGCGTATTTAGCGGCCGCCTGGCCGGTGAGGACAAAAATGCCCGCGCCGATGACGGCGCCGATTCCCAGTGCGGTCAGGTTCACCGGCCCCAAGGCCCGCTTGAGGCTTTTGTCCGTCAGCACTTCCGCTTGCAGGTCGGCTACACTTCGGCGGCGAAACAAATTCATGGGGAGAATTTCAACTGGTTTTGAGCCTGTTTAATGAAGTGCCGGCCATCCGAAGTCAAGCAAACGTCAACGGTTCCAGCTAACGGGAAACAACGGGAAGAAAAAAGTTCATTTCGTTGCAGCTTTGTGCCACGCTGTCGGCAGAATCAGAACAGCGTTTACGAAACCTGACCTGACCTCTTATGTTGTTAGATGCTGAAGTGCAGAAACCGACGACTGCCGGCCTGGATATCCGGGCCTTGCTGCGGGAGCACGAGGGCCGCAATTACGAATTGCACCACGAGCATGTAAACCCCGCGAATGTCCGCACGCTCAAAACCATCGGGTTTGACCGCTGTTATACCCGCGCCGAGGGATCTTACCTCTGGGACGTCCAGGGGATTCAGTATCTGGACATGTTGTCCGGCTACGGCGTGTTCGGTCTGGGACGGAATCATCCGGAAATCCGCCGCGTGTTGACGGAGTTCCTCGGGCTGAATTATCCCAGCCTGGTCAAAATGGAGGCGCCACTGCTCAGCGGGTTGCTCGCGGCGGAATTGAAGAAGCGGATGCCCAACCAGCTCGACACGGTGTTTTTCACCAACTCCGGTGCGGAAGGCATCGAAACGGCCCTTAAATATGCCAAATGCGCCACGGGCCGGCCAGCCATCCTGTATTGCCAGAAGGCTTTTCATGGGTTGACCTATGCCGCACTTTCCGTGAATGGCGATGAAAATTTCCGCGCGGGTTTCACCCCGTTTATGCCGGATTGCCGCCAGATACCCTTCAACGATCTGGAATCGCTCGAACGGGAACTGGTCAAGCGGGATGTTGCCGCTTTTGTGGTCGAGCCGGTCCAGGGCAAGGGAGTGAACATCCCTGCGCCAGGCTATCTGCGCGAGGCCGCCCGGCTTTGCCGCCGGCATGGGGCGATTTTCATCGCCGACGAGGTGCAGTCGGGCATGGGGCGCACGGGGCGATTTCTGGCGGTCGAGCATGACGGTGATGTGGACCCGGACATCGTGGTGCTGGCCAAGACCCTTTCCGGCGGCTTCGTGCCCGTGGGCGCCGTGCTGTGCAAGAAGTGGATTCATGAGAAGGTTTTTTCCAGCATGCAACGTTCCGTGGTGCACAGCTCCACGTTCAGCCAGGGCAGCTTCGCGATGGTCGCCGGACTGGCGGCGCTGGACGTGCTGGACCGGGAGAAGCTCATCCCGAACGCGGAGCGGATGGGCAACCGGATCGGGGAGGGCCTGCGCGCCATGATTCCGCGGTTCGAGTTCCTCAAGGATGTCCGCTGGCGCGGGCTGATGATCGGCATCGAATTCGGTCCGCCGAAATCCCTCGGCCTCAAAACCGCTTGGGCGCTGATGCACAAGATGGACAAGAGCCTGTTTCCGCAGGCGGCCATCATCCCGCTGCTGGACAAGCATCACATCATCACCCAGGTGGCCGGACACAATGTGGATGTCATCAAGCTGTTGCCGCCGCTGGTCATCAGCGAAGCCGATGCGGTGTGGTTCCTCGACGCGTTCGAGGACGTGCTCGTGCAACTGCACAAGTTCCCCGGCCCGGCCTGGGACGTGGTCAGCGACATCGGACGGATGGTGTTGACTCGGCGCGCACGCTGAAGAGTTGGGTTTGCGTGCCCGGGTCGAGGGTCACCGGTCAAGGTGTGCCCGACAACTGGACTACCAAACGGCTCAAAATGCCCTGTTGACTTCGCCCGCGTGTTTGATAGATTTCATGTTCCTTTGCTCAGTTTTAAGATGAAAACGTATTTGCCAAAAGTGAATTTGGACCAGCGGAAATGGCACGTGATTGACGCCGACGGCGCGGTGCTTGGCCGGCTGGCCGTGCAAGTTGCCGATATTTTACGCGGCAAAAACAAGCCCGTCTATACGCCCCACCTCGACGCCGGAGATTTTGTCGTTGTTATCAACGCCGAAAAGATCCGGCTCACCGGCAAGAAGGAAACGGCCAAGGAATATATGAGCTATTCCGGCTGGAAGGGCGGTGAGAAATACGCGACCGTCGCCCAGGTGCGCGCGAAGAATCCAGAAAAACTCATCCTGCACGCGGTCAAGGGCATGATTCCGAAAAACCGGCTCGGCAGCCAGTTGCTGACCAAGCTGAAAGTTTTCAAAGGCGCGAAGCATCCGCACGCCGCCCAGAAGCCTGAACCGCTCAAAGCCGCGGCTTGATTCTCCCAACCCTCAACCCTCAACTGACAGATGGCTGAAACCAAAATTCCCGAATATCTCGGCACGGGACGGCGCAAGACCGCCGTCGCGCGGGTCCGGCTCGCGTCCGGCAACGGCAAAATCACCGTCAACGGACGCCAGTTTGAAAGTTATTTCCCGCTGGAAACGCTGCGCGTGACCGCAGCGCAACCGCTGGCCGTCACCGGCACGGCGGAGAAATTCAACGTGCGGGTCAACGTCACCGGCGGCGGGCCGAACGGCCAGGCTGGCGCGGTGCGGCACGGCATCGCCCGCGCCTTGCTGCAATTCGATGCGAACCTGCGGGGCGCGTTGAAAGCCGAAGGCTTGTTGACGCGCGATTCGCGCATGAAAGAGCGCAAGAAATACGGCCAGCCGGGCGCGCGCAAACGGTTCCAATTCTCGAAACGTTGATCGCACTGGAAATTTCCAGGCCCCGCTGGTTCAATCCGGCGGGGTTTTTTGCTTTGGGAGGGACGGCGTGTCGCCGTTCCTGGGAAAAAATTTGGGTCGCCGACACGGCGCCCCTCCCGGTAAGATTTGAATTATGAACTTAAAAAGAGTTGCCATCATCGGCGCGTCCGGTTACTCCGGCGAGGAACTCGTCCGGTTGCTGCTGAACCATCCCCACGTGGAATTGGTGGCCGTGACCTCGCGCCAATACGCCGGGCAAACGCTCGCGCAGGTGTTTCCCAAATTTGCGGGCCACTCGCACGCAAAAACGTTGCACTTCACCGAGCCGAACGCCGAACTGCTCGCGAAGCAGGCGGACGTGGTGTTTCTCGCGCTGCCGCACGGCGTCGCGGCGGAATACGCCATGCCGTTGCTCGACGCAGGCCGCATGGTGATTGACCTCAGCGCCGATTTCCGGCTCCGGAGCGCGGCGGTGTACAAAGAATTTTACGCGCACGACCATCCCGCGCCGGATTTGCTGGACAAGGCGGTTTATGGTCTGCCGGAAATTTACCGCGATGAAATCAAGAAATCGGTGCTCATTGCCTCCCCGGGCTGTTACCCGACGAGCATCCTGCTGCCGTTGATTCCGCTGCTGATGGCGGAGTTGATCCAGCCGTCCGGCATCATCGCCGATTCGCTCAGCGGCGTGAGTGGCGCGGGCCGCAAGGCCGAGGCGGATTACCTGTTTTGCGAATGCAACGAAAGCGTCCGGCCTTACGGCATGCCGAAGCACCGGCATTTGTCGGAAATCGAGGAACAACTTTCGTTCGCCGCCGAAACCAGAGTCACCATCCAGTTCACGCCGCATTTGATTCCGGTGAACCGGGGCATTTTGACGACGCTCTATCTCATGCCGGAAAAGTCCTTTTCCGACGCGGCGGAAATGAACGCGCTGAATGAACAGATTGCAGCGTGTTACGCGGCGGCTTATGGCGACGAACCGTTCGTGCATTTGCTCGAAGGCAAGAATCTGCCCGATACCAAAAATGTCACCGGCACCAACGTCATCGAAATTGCGTGGCGGCTCGACCCGCGCACGGGCCGGCTCATCGTGATGAGCGCCGAGGACAACCTGATCAAGGGTGCGAGCGGCCAGGCCATCCAGAGCATGAATCTGGTCTGCGGTTTCCCGGAAACGGCGGGGTTGGTTTGAATTGAGTTCGTAGGAGACGACGTAAGGAGTCTCTGACCGGACAATTGAGACTCGTGACCTCGTCTCCTACAAGGAAAATGAAGTGGAACGCGGCGGATTACGCCGCGAATTCCGCCGCGCAACAAATCTGGGCGCGCGAACTCATCGCGCAACTTCATTTGCGCGGCGACGAGCGCATTCTGGATGTCGGCTGCGGTGACGGCAAGGTGACCGCCGAGCTGGCCCGTGCCGTGCCGAAGGGTTCGGCCGCCGGAATTGACGCTTCACCGGAAATGATCCGCTTTGCGCGAAAGACTTTTCCTCCAGGCAAACATCCAAATCTGGGATTTCAGATCATGGACGCACGTGAAATCAGTTTTGCCGTCTTGTCTGCTCTTGGGAGCGCCGGCGTCTCGCCGGCGAGTACCGATTTTCGGCTGCCGACTGGCGGGCGGGACGCCAGCGCTCCCAAGAGGCGTCGTATAATTTCAAATTCAAATCCCCGCTCCCCGACCCTCTCCCCGCTTGGGCGGGGCGAGGAGGAAGAAGAGGCCTGGTTCGACGTGGTCTTTTCCAGCTCGGCATTGCATTGGGTGGACGATCATCGGGCATTTTTGCGGGGTGCAGCCTCGGTTTTGCGTTCGGGCGGGCGTCTCGTCGTTTCCTGCGGCGGCAAGGGCAACGCGCAGGACGTTTTTGTGGCTTTGCGGCCGGAGATGCGGCTCAAGCAATGGTGCAAATTTTTCCGAAAAATGGAGAAGCCGTATTTTCTTTACGGCCCGGCGGATTACGAAAAGTGGCTGCCGCGTTTTGGCTTCAAAACGCATAACGTCAAGTTGACGCCCAAGGATGCGGTTTACCCGGGACGCGACCGCTTTGCGGCGTGGTTTCGCACCACGTGGCTGCCCTACACGCAGCGCGTGCCGGAAAACGTGCGCGAGGAGTTTATCGTCGCCGTCACGGACCGTTACCTGGCCAAACACCCGCCGGATATGGGCGGGCGCGTTCGCGTCCGCATGGTGCGGCTGGAAATTGACGCGGTTAAGGTTTGACCATTTGCAACCAACCCGGAGCAAAAATGAAAATCCCCTATTTTGAAGTGGATGCCTTTTCCAGCAAACTGTTTGGCGGAAATCCGGCGGGCGTTTGCCTGCTGGAACAATGGTTGCCAGATGCGGTGATGCAAGCCATCGCCACCGAGAACAATTTTTCCGAAACCGCTTTCATCGTGCCGCGCAGACCGGACTTTGATCTGCGCTGGTTCACGCCTGCCGTCGAAATCGATCTCGCCGGCCACCCCACGCTGGCATCCGCGTTCGTGTTGTTCAACGAGGGAAAGGCCCCGGGCGATTGCATCCGCTTCCACTCGCGCAGCGGAGAACTGGCGGTCACCCGCAAAGGCGATGTGCTTGAAATGGATTTTCCCTCGCGACCGGCGGTGCCGTGCGCGGTGCCGGAAGCGCTGATTCGCGGGCTGGGCAAAAAACCCGTCGAGGTGCTGAAATCACGCGACTACCTCGCAGTATTCGCAACGGAAGCTGATGTGCGTTCGTTGCAGCCTGATTTCGACGCGCTACGCAAGCTCGATACCCTTGGCATCATTGCCACCGCTCCCGGCGCCGATTGCGACTTCGTTTCGCGCTTCTTCGCGCCGGCGGCCGGCATTGACGAAGATCCCGTCACCGGCTCGGCGCACTGCACCCTGATTCCGTACTGGTCGCAACGGCTCGGAAAGACGAGACTTTTCGCCCGCCAGATTTCAAAGCGCGGGGGTGAACTATTTTGCGAACAAGCGGACGAACGTGTATTAATCGGCGGCAAAGCCGTGCTTTACCTGCGCGGCCAGATTGAAATAAATGTAACGCAGCACAGGTAAATTAATCATGAATTCGAAATTCAAAATCATCAAGGGTGGGGTCGTCGCTCCGCGGGGCTTTCTCGCCAGTGGCGTGTTTTGCGACATCAAACGCCTTGGCACGGGCAAAGGCTCGGACAAGGGAAACAAGCGTGATCTCGCGCTAATCGTGTCCGAAGCGCCTGCAACCGTCGCCGGCATGTTCACCACCAACCAGGTTTGTGCCGCGCCGGTGAAGGTTTGTGTCGAGCGCATGAAAAATGGAACCGCATGGGCCGTTGTCATCAATTCCGGCAATGCCAATGCCTGCACCGGCAAGCAGGGTTTGCAGGACGCACAGGAAATGGTTCGCAATGCCGAGCGCGCGTTGAATTTTCCGAAAGGCTCGGTTCTGGTCGGTTCGACCGGGCGCATCGGCGTCACGCTGCCGATGGACAACGTCCGCGCGGGCATCATTGAAGCGTGTGTCGAATTGGGTTCAACACTTGAACACGCGGCCCACGCCGTCGAAGCCATCATGACCAGCGACACGCGGCCCAAGCAAATCGCGGTTGAATTCAAACTGGATGGCAAAACCGTCCGCATCGGCGGCATGTGCAAAGGCGCGGGCATGATTCAGCCTGGGATGAGCGCCACCGGTGCGCGGCCCGCCGCACTGCCGCTGCACGCGACGATGCTTTGTTTCATCACCACCGATGCGGCGATTGAAGCAAAAACTTTGCAGGCCGCTTTGCAGGAAGCCGTCGCGCAGAGTTTCAACCGCATCACCGTGGACGGCGACATGAGCACCAACGACACGGTGCTGGTGCTGGCCAATGGACTGGCGGGGAATTCTCCGCTTGTAGCCGCGAACGTGAGTTCGCGGAAATCCGCGCTTTCACAAGCGCGGCTACACAATTTTGAAGTTTTTCAATCCGCTCTCAATCACGTCTGTTTGGAACTGGCGAAAATGATTGTCCGCGACGGCGAAGGCGTTCACCGCGTCGTGACCGTGCGGGTGAACGGCGCGAAAACCGTTGCGGATGCCGCCGCCGCCGCCCGCGCGGTGGCCAACAGTCCGCTCGTGAAAACAAGCTGGCATGGCGGCGACCCGAATTGGGGCCGCATCATTGACGCGCTCGGTTATTCGCCGGCAAAAATCGTCGAGGAAAAGGTGGACATCGGGTACAGCAAGACGGCAGCACCCGCCTTCGCCAAAAGCGCTTCGGCGCGGCAAGGAAAGACTCTCTGGAGCCTGAAGCGCGGTCAGCCGACGAAGGCGTCATTCAAGCAACTTTGCGCCGCCGTTGCGCCGAAGGAGTTTGATTTGCACATCAACCTGAATCTCGGCAAGGCAGGCGCGGTGATTTACGCCGCCGATTTGACGGAAGCTTACGTGGATTTCAACAAGGGCGACGTGGGCAATCCGGGTTCGCTTGGAGGCTAATACAAAATATACTTGCAATACCAGTTTGGGCGTGTAATACTAGTTTTATGAAAGTATTAAATATCCATATTGACGACGAACTGTTAGCGGAAATTGAAAAACGAACCACGCCTGACTTTGACCAGAATGATGTGATTCAAAAGCTCTTGAAAAAAGCTTTAGCGCCGCCTCTGCCAACAAATGCGCCAAAGACTAATTTGGAACCTTCGCCAACTGTTTCCACCAAAAACAGCATTTTACCATTTATTCAAAGTCCCGAGTTTAAGATTGCAAGTGGAATAAATAAATATTTAGCGGTATTGGAATGGGTAAACAAAAACAGGCCAAAAGAATTTCAGAAAATAGAAGATTATCGTAAAGGTAATCGCATCTATTTTGGAAAGACTCAGCGACAGGTTGAAGATAGCGGCAAAGGCATTAATGCCGCGCAAATTCCAGGCTCAAATGTTTGGGCATTAACGACTCTCGACAATAGAGCAAAAAGAAGTTTGTTGGAGGATTTGTTGCTCATTTTCAACTTCCCGCCTGGCGAAATAAACGCAGTAATTAATTCACTCCCAGATTCAGGCAGGCACCGGCGTGGAAACCCTTTTGCTTAATGGGCCGTTTTGCAAAAATAAAAACGCAATTTCATATGAGCCAAGATAAACATAAAGAGTTCACATTCAGCGTAACAATTCACAGCGAAGAATACGCATTGATTTCCTCAATGCGAGGACTCGCTTTTTATTGTCAGGGGGAAATTTCAAAACAAATTTCTTGGGGAAACACAAAGGAAAAGGATTGGGCAAAGGCGGGACGCAAAGCCAAGTTTCATTTTAGTCGCCAGAATTATCGGGATAATTTTATCCGCGAGGCTCAAAATCTATTCCGCGATGGTTTGTGGAGAATTGAAGGTATTCCGTCCAACAATGACCCCGCGAGACCTGCCGATTAGGTGTAACAAGTATGTAATTGCGAATAAAAAAAGCCGCCGGATTGCTCCAGCGGCTTTTGAATTTTCTCGCGGATCAGTTCGCCGCGCGACCGCCGACACCCTTGGTGCCTTTGGCGATGACCTTGTCAGATTGCTTGGGACGCAACGCGCGGGAAGCCGCGCCGGCGCGCCACATTTCGGAATTGTGGATTTCGCCCAGTTCCTTTGCCAACTGCGCCTGGTAATTGCGCGCGCCGCAGGCGGAAAGCACGCGGGCGCATTCCTTGCCGGTTTTGACGCGCTGGTAGAGGTCTTTGAACACCGGCAATGTGGCCTTCTTGAACTTGGGTTTCCAGTCCAGCGCGCCGCGCTGCGCGGTGGCGGAACAGTTGGAATACATCCAGTCCATGCCGTTTTCATCCACGAGCCGGATGAGGCTCTGCGTGAGTTCCTCGACGGTTTCGTTGAACGCTTCGCTCGGGCTGTGGCCGTGGGAACGGAGCACTTCGTATTGCGCTTCCATGATGCCGGCCAGTGCGCCCATCAGCACGCCGCGTTCGCCGGTGAGGTCGCTGAACACTTCGTGCTGAAACGTGGTCGGGAACAGATAACCGGAGCCAACACCGATGCCGATGGCCAGGCAGCGTTCCTCAGCATGGCCGGTGGCGTCCTGCTCAACGGCGAAGCTGGAGTTGATGCCCGCGCCGGTGAGGAAATTGCGGCGCACGTTCAGGCCGGAGCCTTTCGGGGCGACCATGATCACGTCCACGTTTTTCGGCGGGATGACGCCGGTTTGCTTTTTGTAGGCGATGGAGAAGCCGTGCGAGAAATACAACGCGGCGCCGGGCTTGAGATTTTTCTTCACGGCCGGCCAGATGGCGCACTGGGCGGCGTCGGAAACAAGCATCTGGATGATGGTGCCCTTCTGCACCGCTTCCTCGATGTCGAACAAAGTCTTGCCGGGCTTCCAGCCGTCGGCCACGGCGCGGTCCCAGTCGCGCTTGAACGACTTGGCCTGGCCGACGATGACGCTGAAGCCGTTGTCGCGCAGGTTCAGTCCCTGCGCCGGGCCTTGCACGCCATAGCCGATGATGGCGATGGTCTCGTTTTTGAGCACCTTGCGCGCCCGGGCCATCGGGAATTCCTTGCGCGTGATGACCTTTTCCTTCGTTCCGCCGAAATCAATAATTGCCATAATGTTTTTGAGTTGAGAGTTGATGGTTGAAAGTTGAGTGTTTGCTTAACTTGAAACTATTTTCTTGGCAGGGCGATCTTGCCGGTGCGCGTGATTTCCTGCACGCCAAACGAATCCATCAGGCCGATGAATTTCTCCACCTTGCTTTCGGCGCCGGTGATTTCGATGACGAGGCTCTTGGGCTGCACGTCCACGATTTTGGCACGGAAGATGTCCGTGATTTGCATCACCTCGGCGCGTGACTTCGAGTCCACCGCCACCTTGACGAGCACCAGTTCGCGGTCCACGTATTCGCCCTCGCGGAAATCCTGCACCTTGATCACGTCCGGCAGCTTGTTGAGCTGCTTGACGATCTGCTCCACCGTGGCCTCGTCGCCGTGGGTGACGATGGTCATGCGCGACGTCTCGGGGTCCTGGGTCGGGCCGACGTTGAGGGTGTCAATGTTGTAGCCGCGGCCGCTGAACAGGCCGGCCACGCGCGTGAGCACGCCGAACTTGTTTTCCACCAAAACCGATATGGTATGTCGCATAAAATCCCGTTGGAACGGAAGTAAAGGCTAACAGCCCAAACGAATGGGGTCAATTTGCAAAATTACTGCAATCAAAATAATGCTAACGGTCGCTCTTTGCGTAAAAAGTAAAAATTTTCTTAACTTCACCTTTTTGGCCGGCAAGCCCCACACCCGCGATAGTCCACCCTGTATTTCCAGCAACAAAAACAATCGCTTCATTATATGTCGTTTGATTGTTCTGGGTTACTTCATAAGTAAAACGTCTCGCCTTGTAACCGAGAAATGTAGTCTCTTCATCCGAAAGTTTTTTTACAGCCGGATTGGCGAACGAATCTCGTATTCCAGCGGAAAGTCCATCCAGCGCTGATGTGGATGATCCATCAAGGGTTGTTTTAATGATTACGGATTTCAATGGAGAATTGGTTTTAGTTATGGACGCCACCAGAAATACGTTGTGTCCCATTTCTTGAGCGACGGAGTCGGCAAGTTTCCAATCATTATTGGGAAGCGATATTTTGAAAGGCGCGTCTTCTAACGTGCCAGCCACAACAGAAAAGCTTGCAAACAAAGCAACGGCCACTGCTAATTTAGCGAATGTATTTTTCATAATTTTATCACAATTTCTTTTTACGACTCAATCCGAACCAAAAACCGGCTGCACCGCACACGATAACAATTATGGGCGCGGCCATCGCTCCTATTTTTCTGGAATTTCCGGAATGCACCAGTGGGACAAATAAGGCAAAACCCACCAGTCCGATAATTACAAAAAGAACTGCGAATAAAAGTGCCTTAATCATTCTTTCCAGCTTTCCAATTAAAAACGCAAACCCGCAAATTAAAAAAACGGATTGTGTTCTTTTTCCTCCGCCACCGTCGTCAGCGGGCCGTGGCCGGGGCAAATCAACGTCTCCGCCGGCAGTGTGAAAATTTGTTCGCGGACTTTTTGCCTCGCCAAATCCCACGACTGGTTGCCGCGCCCGATTGAGCCGGCGAAAATCGCATCGCCCACAATCGCCACGTGCGGCGCGTCCTCCGGCCACGTACCGATGATGTAGGTCACGCCATCCTCCGCGTGGCCGGGGGTTTCGCGGTTCGTGATGCGCAGGCTGCCGAGCATGATGAAATCGTTGCGCCGGTTGCGGTGTTGCGGCGGGGCGCCCCGGGCATCCGTATGCAGATGAATTTTGGGGAAGCGTTCGCGAATCGGCTGCAGTCCCGCCACGTGGTCCTCGTGCGTGTGTGTGATGAACAGGTGTTTGAGTTGAATCTGATTTTCCTCAACCAGCTTGAAAACCGGCGCGGCATCCCAACCGGTGTCGAACAACGCGGCATCGCGGGTGACTTCGTCCCAAATCAAATAACAATGCACCGTGTTGCCGCCCTTGGTCGTGCTGATTTGCCGCAGCTCGCGCCAGAGGCTCAAATCCTTTTCCGCCGGATGCCAGCCGTTGGCGATGGCTTCGAGTTTGGCCGGGTTCAACCCGATGAGATTCGCCAGCGCCGTGAAATCCGGCCGCCTGCCGATTTGTCCGGTTGCTTCCAGCGCGGACAGTTCAGTTTCGGGAATACCCGCTGCGGCTGCCGCAATTGCGGCTGAAACGCCGCTCATCGCCCGTGCCTTGCAAATAATGTCACCCAGATGATCTTCAAGATTCATGCGGGAACGGTAGCGGTCAGTGCCAATGACCGCAAGTATGCGACTTGACGCTGGCGGCTGGTATGCTAGGAATTGCATGGGAATCAGAGCCGCATGTTTCGTTCAAAGCCAGACAAAGAGCCCGAACGTTTCTACCTGCTGCCGGGCATGGGCGGGCGGGAAGCCCGGCGCAAACACCTTTACTTCCTGAAGTTGTCCGTCATCGCCGCGTTGGGAATATCGGCGATTTTGGCGGCGTTGATGTATTTATTTAATCGTTTTGTCTTTTGAGCGGCGTGCTTGACCCGCCGGGGTTTGTTGTTAGCATGCGCTCGGATTTTGATGAAGTTTTTCCGTTTCATTCCAATTTTGGCGGCGGCTTTTGGTTTCAATTTGCCGTTGCACGCGGAATTGGTTGATGCCATCAAGGCCGTGGTGAATAACGGGGTGGTCACGTATGCGGAAGTCGAAGAATTCGCCGCGCCGGCGGCCCAGGCGTTGCAGCGGGAATATGCCGGCCAGCTGGACCTGTTCCGGCAAAAACTTGGCGACGCGCTCAGCGATGGTCAGGAGCAGTTGGTCGAGCGGCAGTTGATTCTGCATGACTTTGAAACGGAGGGCTACCGGCTGCCCGACACCGTCGTGGACGAAATGGTCCAGGAACGCATCCGCGAACGGTTCGGCGACCGCATCACGCTGATGAAGACGCTTCAGGCGCAGGGCCAGACGTACGAAAAATTCCGCCGGGAGGTGCGCGATCAATACATCGTTTCCGCGTTGCGCGCCAAAAGGACTGCCCCGGAAAAAATCATCATCTCGCCCTACAAGGTTGAAACTTACTATCTCGTCCACCAGGACAATTTCAAAGTTGAGGACGAAGTCAAATTGCGCATGATCGTGCTCAACAAAACTTCCGGCGACGACACCAACACGGTGCGCCTGGCCGGCGAAATCCTTGCCCAAATCAAGGGAGGCGCGACGTTTCAGGAGATGGCCTCCGTTTATTCGCAAGATTCACAGCGCAGCCAGGGTGGCGATCGGGGCTGGGTCGAACGCTCCGTTTTGCGCAAGGAACTCGCCGACATCGCCTTCGCGCTCAAACCCGGCCAGGTCAGCGATGTGATTGACATGCCCGAAGCCTGCTACCTCATGCTGGTCGAACAGGCGCGCCCCGCGCATGTCAAACCGCTCAACGAAGTGCGTGATGACGTGGAGTTGACCCTCCGCACCCAGGCGCAGAAACAACTCGAACAACAATGGATTGAACGGTTGAAAAAGAAAACGTTCATCCGCTTGTTCTAAATTCTACTGTGAGTTGGGAGCATTTTTCTCTCAACCCCTTGGCGCGGCGAAGCGAAGCGAAGACGGCTCAACCAACAACTCTCAACCTTAATGACTGGCTGGATCGGCATTACACTTGGCGATGTCACAGGCATCGGCCCCGAAGTCGCGCTCAAAGCCGTCGCTGCGGAAGCCCCCAATGACGACCGGCGCTACCTGTTGATCGGCGACACAGATTCGGTCAATCGCCTCAACCAGAAACCCGGACTCAATTTGCCGCTGAAAAAGTTCGCCCGTTACGGCGACTCCGGCCGGTTCTTTGTCGCGAATCCTTTGGCCGAACCACTGCCGGAAAATCTGCCGGCGGGTTCGCCGGCGGCGGCCCGCGCCGCAGTGGCCTGGCTGCGCGCCGGCGCGGAACGCTGCCTGCGCCGCGAACTCGACGCGCTTGTCACCGCGCCGGTCAACAAGGAATCCATCATCCGTGCCGGTCATGAATTCACCGGCCAGACTGAATTTCTCTCCGGACTCGCCAACGCCAAACGCACCGCCATGATGCTGCTCGGCCACGACGAACGCGGACGCTGGTTGCGCGTCGCGCTGGCCACCGTCCATATTTCGATCAAATCGGTTCCGGAAAAACTCACGCCGGAAAAACTCACGCTCGCCATCGAGCTGGCGGCGCAAGCGTGCCGTGATTTGCAATTGCCGCGTGCGCGCGTGGCCGTTTGCGGCCTGAATCCGCACGCGGGCGAAGGCGGGCAATTCGGTGACGAGGAAATAAAAATCATCACGCCGGCCGTTCTCGCCGCGCAAAAACGCGGGCTAGACGCTATTGGCCCGTTGAGTGGCGACACGGTTTTTCACTATGCCTTGCAGGGGGATTTTGATGCGGTGGTCGCCATGTATCACGACCAGGGGCTGGCGCCGCTGAAAGCCGTCGCGTTTGACACCGGTGTGAACTGGACGCTGGGCCTGCCATTCATCCGCACGTCACCTGACCACGGCACGGCTTACGACATCGCGGGAAAAGGCATCGCCAATCCCTCGAGCATGATTGCGGCGATCCGGCTGGCGAAGCAATTGGCGAGAAGCCGCGCGTGATTTGTGGTAGCACCCGCGTCTC
>PLAY01000030.1 GCA_003134375.1 Limisphaerales bacterium
TGCCGCTTCCTTACCCGACCGGTTGTTTCGTGCCCGATCAATCCCGTCTGGCCCGCTGGGTCCTGCGCCAGGATCGCGGCAAGTTCGTCCGCCAACGCCACGAGTACGAACGGCTCGCGGCCACCAACTTTTCCAAACTGGATACCACGTCCGCCACGACCTGCTCCGTATCCCTTACACTCATCTCATCATGCGCTGCTCGAATTGAATGAGTTCGAAAAATCCCCTGTGAACCCACTGAATTCGCGACCGGACCAATCGGTGAACTGGAAGACGTTGGCTTAATCAAGTTTCTGCCGGCGACCGATTGAGTCAGTCCGCATCAGGCTTGTAGCCCGAGAACCGCCGTACGGAAAGGTTCTCCAAGAAGTTCACCGGCCCATTCACAGGTATTTCCAGAACCCCTTCCCGCAAGGCATGGTCCTGCAGAAGCACCATAACTTGCGCATTCCAGTAATTTAAGTACGGCAGCCACTCATGGGTCTGCGAAGCCGGCGGTGACAATGGTTTCGGTGGTACGGCGGCCATACGCCCCACGATCCAGACACTGTTACTGCCGCGCAAGGTGCTGGTTATCTCACGCAGCACCGGAGCCATCGGGTCCGGCTGTTTCAACTTTTCCAATACCAGGTCGTTGCGATGCACCTTGTGCGAGTCAATCGGAGGCACAGTCACCCAATGGGTTCGACCGTGATAGTACCGGTCAAACGTAATCCCATTCCACGCGTCTTGCACCACGATCAGGTCTCCCTCGGAGGCATTCTTGTCGAGAACGGTGGCAATCAGATCGACATTGCTCCGCCGGGTATGCGCTTCCTCCCACGCCGAACCTGCACTCCATGTCATCATCCCCACCAGCAACCCGATCCGGAGCAGCCCCCAAGGACGCAGCGCAGGCCAGTTCGCGCCCAATATTCCGTCGAGCGAAATGACGCAGAGACAGAGCATTTCGACGTAATACCACGTCTGTGTCAGATATTGTAATTTCATCAGAAAAGCCATATACCCCACGATTCCGAAAACCATGCTCACGACACAGAATAGCGCCAGGTCGGCGCGGACCCGGGCGGTGCTCGCTGGGGCAACCTCCGGGTTCTGTGCCTGACCCCGGCGGGTCCGCTGCATCATAAGCGCCACAACTGACCCGACCAACAGAAGCACAACCCAAAACCAGATCTCCGGGCCGTCGAATCTGGGGGGATGAGCGCTGCTCCGGGCGGTAAGGGCACTGCTGAGTTTATACCACAGAATTGAGAAACTAAAGAATGGAACCTGGTTCATCAGGTTAGTCGAACCCCGGTGGAGGGTGGGCAAATATATCATCATGGATGCGCCGGACACAGCACCGATTCCCGCCAGTGCCCCCAGCGTCTTCCACTGCCGTCGTCGAATCGCCACCATTGCTGCGCCGGCCAGCATTGCGCACAGGAACACCGCGTCATAATAAACGCAATGTACAAAAAGAATGCAGGCGAGACCGGCCAAAAGAATCCGCGACCTTGACGGAAACTCCACCATTCGCCAGATCATTCCGAAACTGAGCACCAGCAGACAATTCGCCAGACCATAAGCCCGGTTCGCCCCCATGATGAAGATAAATGCTGGCAGACTGCCCAGCAGCGCAATGCTCAGGATCGGTGCGCGCCCCCCCATCCAGCGTGAGCATAGCCACAGTGAAGCGAGGAAGAACAGACCTACATACAGTCCCAAAACGCGGATGCCCGCGTCGCTGTCCGCCAGGCCTAGAAAGCCACACCCTCGCAAAAGCAACAGCCAAAGCGGTGGAAACGACTCGATGTTCCATGACTCCTTCAGCGAGTGCATCTGCGCCACGTTGATGGTGTTGGTCTCATCGCGCCACAGAGGGCCCGCGTACATCGCCGTTAGAACCAGCAACATCGCCGAGAACGCAGTGCCAGCCAATGCCACAGCGGTTTCTGCCCCCGGCTTCGGCAATCGCGTCAAAGACATGGTTTTGAATTGGCTTGATGAGCTGTCACGCGTCAGTTAACAACTTTAGAGGAGTTGTGTCGAATCCTCTGTTACAACAGTCCCAATCATGATACGGTCTCTTGACCAAATTTTTCAGGGGCATCTTTGTCGCAATGATCGATTCGGCCATGGATTCTTGTTTTTATGCGTACGACAGGTCGGTCGAAGCACTCGAGATCACGCTACGCCCTGACCTCGAAGCAAATAACTGCCCGCCCGCGCAGTGAAAGGCAATGCTGAATTTCAAATCGCCAGCAACAGTTTCTTGATTTCCTTTAACCGCGCCCTGGCATCCTTTCTGGTGAGTCGCGGAAATTTTCCGCCGAGCGTGATGAAATCGCCGTGGCGCGTAAGCATCAGCTTGTCGTCCTTTACTTCAAGGTTTGTCACAGCCTTTTCGCTGGCGAGGATTTTGAGTTCGGCCACTTGCAGCAGCAATTCCACCGCCGCTGGCAGCGGGCCAAAGCGGTCGCGCAGCTCGCGGGTCAGACTTTCGAGCGCATCCTTGTCCGTCGCCTGTGCCAGCTTGCGGTAAATTTCGATGCGGTGCTGCGGTTCGGTGACGTAGTGGTGAGGAAGTGATGCGTGATGCGTGATGCGTGATGCGTGATTCACGGAACACGTTTCACGTTTCACGTCTTCCGACCCCAGGAAATCCAGCTTCACGCTGACTTCGACCCGAGGTTTAACCTTTTCGCCTTTCAACACCGCGATGCTTTGTTTGAGCAACTGGCAGTAAAGCTCGAAACCCACAGCGGTGATGTGGCCGCTTTGTTCCGAGCCGAGCAAGTTGCCCGCACCGCGGATTTCAAGGTCGCGCATGGCGATTTTGAAACCGCTGCCGAGCGTGGAGTACTGCCGGATGGCGCTGATGCGCTTGCGCACATCGGCGAGCAGGCTGGCGTGGCGCGGCAACAGCAGGTAGGCGTAAGCCTGGTGCTTGTAACGCCCGACCCGCCCGCGCAACTGGTAAAGATCGCTCAGGCCAAAGCGATCCGCGCGGTCAATGATGATCGTGTTCGCGTTCGGAATATCGAGGCCGCTCTCGATGATGGTCGTCGAAAGCAGCACGTCCGCCTCGCCATTGACGAACTTGGTCATCACTTCCTCGAGTTCGTCCGATTCCATCTGGCCGTGGCCGACGACGATGCGCGCGTGGGGCACCAGCGTCTGTAATTTCGACCGCATGGTTTCGATGGTCATCACGCGGTTGTGCAAAAAGAAAACCTGCCCGCCACGATTCAACTCGCGTTGGATGGCGTCGCGAATGACGCGTTCGTCGTATTGCACCACGATGGTTTCGACCGGCAGGCGGTCGTGCGGCGGCGTCTGGATGGTGCTCATGTCGCGCGCGCCAGTGAGCGCAAGGTAAAGGGTGCGCGGAATCGGCGTAGCGCTGAGCGTCAGCACGTCCACCAGCGTGCGCAACCGCTTGAATTTTTCCTTGTGCAACACGCCGAAGCGTTGCTCCTCGTCAATCACCACCAACCCAAGTTCTTTGAAGACGATATCGCTTTGAATCAGCCGGTGCGTGCCGATGACAATGTCCACCGCGCCTGCCGCCAAATCCCTGACGATGCGCTGTTGTTCGCGATGCGTGCGATAGCGCGAGAGCAGTTCAATGCGCACCGGGTAATCCGCCATGCGTTCGCGGAACGTGTTGAAATGCTGTTGCGCCAAAACGGTCGTGGGCACCAGCACGGCAACCTGCTTGCCGCCCATCACGGCTTTGAACGCGGCGCGAATGGCGATTTCGGTCTTGCCAAAACCGACGTCACCACAAATCAAACGGTCCATCGGCTTGGGGCGTTCCATGTCAGATTTCGTTTCGCCGATGGCACGGAGCTGATCCGGCGTTTCCTCAAAAATGAACGCACCTTCGAACTCACGCTGCCACGGGACATCTGCCGGAAAAGCGTGGCCGGCCTGCGATTCGCGTACGGCCTGGATTTGCAGCAATTCGGCGGCGACATCGCGAACGGCGCGCCCGGCCTGTTCCTTCGCCTTGTTCCAGCGCATGCCGCCGAGCGTATTGAGCGGCGGACGCACCTTGCCAACGCCGACGTATTTGCCGACGAGATGCGCCTCGGTGACGGGCACGTAAAGTTTCGGCGGTTCGTCGCCGGGATGGCGGGGCGCGTATTCGATGACGAGGCACTCGGTGCTGGTTGAGAGTTGAGGGTTGAGAGTTGAGGGATGACGGCCGCTGCCCGCCGGCAGGTTTTTCAAACCAAGGAATCTCCCAATCCCGTATTGCAAATGAACGACGAAGTCGCCTTCTTCCAGTTCGGTAAAATCAATGTCGAGGGCGGAACGGGTGGCCAGCGCTTGCGGGGATTTCAGCCGGCGTGGCCGCTGGATTTTGTAGCGCCCGAATATTTCCGAGTCGGTGACTATGACAAGTTTGGCTTCTTCGCACAGGAACCCGCGTGAGAGCGTGCCAAGGTGAAGCGTAGGACAGGCGTCGCACCTGTCTCTGATTTCTTTCCCAGGATCTTTTTCAGACGAAGACGGGCGCGACGCCTGTCCCACGAGTTCAGCCCAGATTTCCGTGAACCGCTGCCGCTCGCCGTCGTTGTTGCAAAAGACGTGAACGGCGTAACCGTACCGTAACCAGCGATGGAGCTGGTTGAAAAACTCGCGGCGTTGCGCCTCGGCAATTTGCGGATCAGGCGCGCGTTCGCCGAGTGGACGAAAGGCGTCGAGTGAGGAAAAAACTGGAGCGCCGGATTCCAATTCGGCGTGTTGGAGTTCAAGCTTCAGCTTGCCCGGGGAACAAGCTAAAGCTTGGACTCCAACGTCAGCATCGCTCACTTCGAGCCGCGTCATGACTTTCCGGTCAAGCCGGGCAAGAAAATCAGTCCAAGGAATGAAAAATGGATCGTTTTCAGGAATTTGCTGCGCGTATTCGTCGGCCCGGGCGGCGAGTTGTTCCGGTTCGCAGAGGAGAAAAATTGTCTCTGGAGGCAGATAATCCAAGAGCGTGGCGAGGGAAGCCGTCGTTTCGGAGGGACGAGTTTCACGAGTCCCTGTTTCATCTTCAGCATTGGGGGCTCGGGTAACTCGTCCCTCCGATTGAAAGTGTTGTTTCAATACTCCCAGTTCGCCTGCCGGTGGCAGGGTGACGCTCAAAATTTCTTCGCGCGAAATTTGCGTGAGCGGATCGAAATGGCGGAGGGATTCAAGTTCGTCGCCGAAGAATTCGAGTCTCACCGGCCACGGGCTGGTGAGCGGCCAAACGTCGAGAATGCCGCCGCGCAGGGCGATTTCACCCTTTTGTGTGACCTGGGCTTCCGGTTCGCAGCCTCGCTCTTCGAGCCATTTGATCAGGTCGAGTGGATTAATTATATCGCCGCGGGCAAGCGTGCGGGTGCTTTTCTGAATTTCACCGGGGGAGAAAGTTTTTTGCAAGAGCGCGGTGACGCTGGTGACGATCAAGGTTGAGGGTTGAGCCGCCTCCGCTCCGCTTCGGCGCGCCTCGGGGTTGAGGGTTGAGGGTCTGGACAACTGGACGAGCGTATCCAGCCGGTCGCTGATGGTGTCAGCATGCGGGAGTTTGCCTTCGTGCGGCAGCACGTCCCAAGCCGGGTAGAAAAGTGGTTGAGCGTTGAGCGTTGAGGGTTGAGGGCTGGAATTTGATCCGCCGGGTTCTTGACGCATTACGGCACCCGCAATCCGTATCCACGTCTCCAGGTCCTGTTGAAAACTTTCCTGTGTCTTGAGGTTGTCGGTCACGACGACAATCGGGCGGCGCGGGAAAATTTTCCGGAGCAGGGCCGCAAAAAACGGCTGCGCCGCCTGGCTGACATCCGCGCAAGTCAACACTCCGCCATTCTCCAGTCGCCGGGCCAAGGATTGCACAGCGGGAGCTTTCGAGATGTCAGCGAACAAGCTGCTTGTCGCCGACGCTGCCGCGTTATGCGCCAAGCAAAATAAAGCTTGCAGTGAAAAGTAATCCCGTCAAGTCGCGTCCTGCCGGGATGGAAGTCGGGTTGCGGTCTGTTCTTTGAAACCCATTTGTTTTTTAACTTCACAAATGCTCAAAAAAATTTGAGGCGGGGCGGCCATGATTAATTCAATGATGGTTCACAGTGGTTTTACGCTGATAAATCTCCAGGCCGCTCCCATGAATATCCCTGCCATAGCGCGCAACCCATTTTGCACCCAAAACATAAACGGTTTGCGTTGGCGAAATGATGTCAGCCATCCCGACCAGGGTGTAGTTGGTTTGATACGAATCCCACCAATTGAAAATTGTCGGGTCTGAATCGGGCCGGCGGTTCCAGGACATGATGTTGTCGGCAAAGACGACGAATTCCGGTTTGCGCGTTTCGATGTCGCTGATCATTTCGTGTTGCATTTTCAAGGCAAACGGCTGCGGTTCCATCTGCGCGTAGGTGTAAATGTAGCCGGTCGCGGAATGGCGGTGCGCGAGAAAATAAATCTCCGGCTCCGAACCGAGCACGGCCACGCGCGCGTCCGGCCCCGAGTGGCTGCAGATGTATTGGGCAATGATCTCCGATTCCGGCAAGGGATCGGCGCCATAAATGGCGCGCGCAATTTGCACTGGTGTCTTCACGAACCAGATATCGCTCTTGGCCATGACCGTTGTCGCCACCATCAGCGCGTAACACCAGACCGGCCAGTCGCCAGGTCTGGAGTTTATTGCCCGCTGGCTCCAAAGCCGGCGCGCCCCGCTGACCGCGCAACCGGCGAGCAACGCCGCCGCCGGCAGGGTCAAAAGAAAATAGTGCTTCCGAAAGTAAAACCCGGGAACGACGGTCAATGCCGACATCAGACAGAATCCCAGGAGCCAGAGCCGCGCGGGCTGCAACCGGTCGTCGAACCAGACCAGACCCAGGCCGATGACGGCAACCAGCCATAACAGCGGATCCGCTCCGGCCAGGCGGCAAAGGCGTTCCCAAAACAATCGTGGCGCCTGGTCAATAGGGACGACCGATTCGTACTGCCGGGCGTAATCAATTGTCCAAAACCAGAATTTTTCAAAAACTCCGGCGTGCCAGAGAATCAAACAGCACACGCTGAACGGCAAAATCATTCCCGCGCCAAACACCGTGACCGGCCAAAACCGTCTGGCCAGTGGTAATTGGTTTTGGCGAACCATCTGAACGATAAAAGCCATCACCGCCCACAAACCAATGAACGCGACATGTTGCTTCATTAAAACGCCAACACCGAACAGCAAACCAGCGGGGAACACCATCAGCCAGCTTGCGTTCTGCCGCGCCTTCCACATCACGCACAAGCCGGCGGTGACAAAGAACGCGGCAAAATGCGTGGCGTGCCCGGCCAGTCCCAGCATGGCCGGACTGGCAGCCATCACGGCGTAGGAAGTGGCGGCGACCATCCCTGCCGTCCAGTCGAGAATTTGTTTGCCCAGCCAGAAAAGCATCAGCGCCGTCAGTGTCGTCAGGCACAGCACGCCAAAATGAATGGCCGCCGGCGTCTCGCCGAACAACTTCATGATGACCGCGTAAGCCGCATAGGTGCCGGGGAACTTCATGTTGTAGGCGAGTTGATAAGGCGGGATGCCCTGTAGCATGAGCTGGCCGGCATAGGCGTATTCGCCTTCGTCGCGTTCGAGCGGAAAATCCAGCAAACGAAGCCGGGCGATGGCAACCACCACCAGCACTGCCACCATGAACCACCAAGTCCAATGCCGCTGGAAAAGCCGGGGTCGGACGGACGGCGGCGCGACGGATGGTTGCGTCATGGGCGGCAATGGAACAAATCAGCCGGCGGGGAACAAGCAAATTTAACGTGCGCCGACCGCGTTGGCGGAGCGGGTTCAGTGACGGTTGGAAAACCCGTGGTTGTTTGTATTTGACCCGCCTTTGCCTGCCCAAGCAATCTTTCGGCGCATGAGTCACGAAGTCATCGCGCCAAATCCGTGGATGATTTTGCCGTTTGCGCTGTTGCTGGGCGCGATGGCGCTCGCGCCGTTGCTGGCGGCCAACTGGTGGTCGCGGCATTACGCAAAAGTGTCGCTCGGCCTCGGCGTGATCACGCTCGGCTATTATTTGCTGGGTTTACAGGCATCAGCGCGCGTGTGGCACACCGCGCACGATTACATCAGTTTCATCGCGCTCATCGGTTCGCTCTTTGTCGTTTCCGGTGGCATTCACATCAACGTCAAAGGCGAAGCCACGCCGCTGGCCAACGTCATTTTTTTGTTCTTC
This sequence comes from Limisphaerales bacterium, assembly GCA_003134375.1. Lineage (GTDB taxonomy): Bacteria > Verrucomicrobiota > Verrucomicrobiia > Limisphaerales > UBA11358 > UBA11358. The sequence continues at coordinate 8,193 of PLAY01000030.1, forward strand.
GGCGCGATGGCCGCCAATTTCCTGGGCACCACCGGCGCGGCCATGCTGCTGATTCGCCCGTGGATTCGAATGAACCGATATCGCGTCACAGCGCATCACATCGCCTTCTTCATCTTCATCGTGGCCAATGTCGGCGGCTGTCTGACGCCCATCGGGGATCCGCCGCTGTTTCTCGGCTACTTGCAGGGTGTGCCGTTTTGGTGGGTCGCAAAAAATTGCTGGCCGATATGGGCGACGGGCGTCGGAATTCTGCTCGCGATGTTTTACGTCGTGGACCGGATCAATTTCTCCCGGGCGCCGCGCCAGGTGCGCGGGCAGGAAACTGCGCCTGAAACGTGGCGGTTCGACGGGCTGCCGAATTTATTTGCCCTCGCCGTCATTCTCGGCGCGGTTTTTGTAACCCGGCCGGTTTTTTTGCGTGAAGTGCTCATGGTTGTCGCGGCCATCGCTTCCTATTTCACATCCCCGAAATCCATTCACGCGGCGAACGATTTCAACTTTCGTCCGATGCGGGAAGTCGCTGTTTTGTTCGCCGGAATTTTTGCGACGATGATGCCCGCGCTCGACTGGCTTGATCAAAACGCGGGCGGGTGGCTGGGTCAAAACCCCGCGCCCGGGGTCTTTTTCTGGGGCGCGGGCGCGTTGTCCGGCGTGCTTGACAACGCGCCAGCCTATCTCGGTTTTCTAAACGCGCTTTTCGGCACGAGTGGCGCGAAAGACATCGGCGAATTGCTGAACCAGCACGCCTTGAACCTGCTGGCCGTCAGCGTCGGAGCGGTGTTTTTCGGCGCGGCCACTTACATCGGCAACGGGCCGAATTTCATGGTTAAAGCCGTCGCCGATCAGCAGAAAATCCGCACGCCGACTTTTCCCGAATTCGTTTTGAAATTCACGCTGCCCTTCCTATTGCCGATGCTGCTGGCCATTTGGCTGATTTTCTTTCGCGGCTGAACCAGTTGCCGGCTTGAAACATTTTCTTTGCGCCCGGCGCCTTTTTTCGAGAGAGTATGCCTGTCAGGAATTGGGGACTTCGGGTGCGCAAATTATACAACATTCTGTTCACGATTTTTTTCGTGCTGTCTTCGCCGTATTACTTCATGCGGATGTGGCGGCGTGGCAACTGGCTCCCCGGTTTTCGCGAGCGCTTTGGACATTACAGCGCGGGCCTCAAACAAGTGCTCACCAACCGCCATGTTGTTTGGATTCACGCCGTCAGTGTCGGCGAAGTCAATTTATGCACGCAACTCATCCGTGCGCTCGAACCTCAAGTGCCCAACGTCAAAATTGTGGTGTCCACCACGACGACAACCGGCATGGGTGAACTGCGCAGCCGGCTGCCCACGCACATCAGCAAAATTTACTACCCGGTTGACCGGCGGAAATGCGTCAACCGTGCGCTGGCCATCATCAACCCCACAGCCATCGTGCTCGTCGAGGCGGAAATCTGGCCCAACTTCATCTGGCGCGCCTGCGATCTGGGCATTCCGCTTTTTCTGGCCAATGCGCGGCTGTCCGATCGCTCCTATCGGGGTTACAAACGATTCGACCGTTTATTCCGGCCGCTCTTCGCTTCGTTTGCCGGTATCGGGGCGCAAAATGAAGAAGACGCCAGGCGCCTGCAGGAAGTCGGCTGCCGGCCTGAAGTCATCCGCGTTGTGGGCAACTTGAAATTCGACGCGGCCAAACTGGATGAACGCCACATCCTCGATGTGCCAACGATGCTGCGGCAAATCGGCGTGCCGCCGGACGCGCCGATTTTAATTGGCGGCAGCACGCATGCGGGCGAGGAAATTCTTCTGGCGGAGATTGCGCAGCGGCTGCGCGCGCGGTTTCCCAAACTGTTTCTCGTGCTCGTGCCGCGGCATTTCGAGCGCACCCGGGAGGTCGGGCGGCAATTGCAAGAGCGCGGCGTGAAATTTATTTACCGCAATGATATTATTACGAACACGCAGCTTCACGAAGGCGAGGTGGATTGCCTGTTGGTCAACACCACCGGTGAATTGCGGTTTTTTTACCAAAACGCGACGGTGGTGTTCGTTGGTAAAAGTCTCACCGCCGTCGGCGGGCAAAATCCGATTGAGCCGGGGGCGCTGGGCAAAGCGATGGTTTTGGGGCCGAACATGCAAAACTTCGCCGACATCACGCGGAGTTTTGTCGCGCAGAAAGGCGCGATTCAAGTACGCAACCCGGAAGAATTGGAAGGCGCCATTGCCGGATTGCTGGCCGATGAAAACCGCCGTGCGGAGTTGGGGCGCAACGCGCAACGGGTCGTTCATGAAAACCTCGGCGCGATTGACCGCACGGTGGAAATGATTCTGGAACATCTCAAAAAACACGAAATTTACATCGCTTCCGGCATATAAAACCTTGCTGACGCAATTTTTCAGTCGCGGTTGCAAAAAAAGCGTTTCCCCCCTTGACGAGTTCGACCAGTCGAACCATATTCTAAATTGCTTTCGGCGATGAACCGGAAGTGTTGAACGCGTATGTCAAAATCGAAGGTTCGGAAACCCGAGGTGGATTTGTTCCCGAAGAAAGGAAGACCCGACGGCGCGGTGTTTACTGACAAGGCTTTCCATTCTGCGGCGTCCCCGTTGTTCAACGGCGCGCCTCAACCTGATTCCGACGCGGAATTATCGGAAAAAATCAAGGAACTTGTCCGCCTCGCGCAGGAACAGGGACGCCTGACCTACGGTGACATCAGCGAAGCGCTGCCGGAAAGCGCGATTGAACCGGAAAAATTGGATCATATTTTCGCCAAACTTCGCAGTCTCGACATCGAAATCGTGGATCAAGCGGAGGTGGACCGCGTCAAAACCCCCGGAACCGAGGAAGAAGACACCACGCGGCTGGACATTCTGGATGACCCGGTGCGGATGTATCTCAAGCAGATGGGACAGGTGGCGCTGCTGACGCGCGAACAGGAAGTGGAAATTTCCAAACGCATCGAAGCCGCCGAAAACGAAGTCCGCAAAATCATTTACAGCCTTGGTTTCGCCGGCAAGGAACACATCGCGCTGGCGGAAAAACTCCTGGTCGAGCCGCCGCGGGAACGGTTTGACCGCGTCATTCTCGACAAGAAAGTGGACAATCGCAACGCGCATTTGCGCGTGCTGCACCGGCTGGTGGTGCAGGTCCGGACAATTGACCGGGAGGTGGATGAGAAATACACCGCGTGGCGGAACGCGCATAACAAGTCCAAATCGAATCGCGCATTGGCGGCGTTCAAACGGCTGGATCGAAAACTGCAAAGGGTGTTCCCCGGATTTTGCTGCAAACAAAAAGTGATTGAGGAAATGGCGCTCGTGGCCGAAAACATCCACGACAAGTTGCGATACAGCCTGCACGCGCTGGCCGACGCCGAGGCGCAGCGCGAATCCAGCGCCCAGCGGCATCTGGTCGAAGCCGAACGGCAAAAAATCAAGGCGCTCGAGGAATTTGTCCGGATGCCGCATGCGGATTACCTCGGAACCTTTGACCGCCTGCGCGAATTTTCCACCCGGGCGCTCCAGGCCAAAACCGAAATGGTCGAGGCCAACCTGCGTCTTGTCATTTCCATCGCCAAAAAATACACGAACCGTGGCCTGTCGTTTCTCGACCTGATCCAGGAAGGCAACATGGGTTTGATGAGGGCCGTCGAGAAATTTGAATATCGCCGCGGCTACAAATTTTCCACCTACGCCACGTGGTGGATCCGGCAGGCCATCACCCGCAGCATCGCCGACCAGGCGCGGACCATCCGCATCCCGGTGCACATGATCGAAATCATCAACAAGCTCATGCGCACCCAAAAACGCCTGATTCAGGACTTTGGCCGCGAACCGACGCCCGAGGAAATCGCCGACGAGATACAAATCCCCGTGGACCGCGTGCGCGCCGTTTTGAAAATGGCGCAACAGCCCATTTCACTGCAATCACCGGTCGGCGACACCGATGACGCCACCTTCGGCGATTTCATTGAGGACAAGGCCGCCGACAATCCCCTCGACATGACCAGTTTCAGCCTGCTCAAGGACAAACTCGGCGACGTGTTGTGCAGTCTGACCGAGCGCGAACGGAAAGTGCTGGAACTGCGTTTTGGTCTGGGCGACGGTTGCGCGCGCACGCTCGAGGAAGTTGGGCAGCAATTCAGCGTCACCCGGGAACGCATCCGGCAGATCGAGGCCAAGGCGCTCCGCAAAATGCGCCACCCCACGCGCATCCGCCAGTTACACGGCTTTCTGGAAATTGAAGACCTGGAGGGACTGAGGTCGGCGGAATAAATTTGTCGCGGACGCAGCCCGGCGCAAAATGCTTCCGCTTCGGGCCTGTAGTTCACCTCTCTGCGGTAATCCGTCAACGGTTTTTAGGATTCGTTCAACGGGTTTTTGAAGGGATTTTTGCCCGGTTCCACGCGGTCGAAGAGTGACACCAACGGAATGCCCTTTTCCGCAAGGCCGCTTCGTCGCTGTTCACGTCGGACGCCCCGCCCGGCTCCATCCGTGGAGAGCTGCCCGGGCCCGGCGACCTTCGTCTCAACTTCTTCCTACTTGGATGCGAAACCACTTATTGCATTGAGGGCACGCGGTTACGATTCTCGAGGCCCCAAACTTCTCCTGGTTCTTCAGATAAAGCAGCAGCTTGAACGGTTTGAAGGCCAGGGAGGCAACCAGTGCGGAGACGTAACAACAATAAAAGAACCACTTTTTTGTCCGGAAACTCCAAAGCAAGGCAACGATTCCCGATTTGGCCCGGCTCATGGAGTACGCCTGTCTCGCTGCTCCGTGAGCAGCCATTTCCTGCAAATAAATCGTCTGACCGCAGTGAGGGCAAACCACCCCTATTTTGCATACCTGCATCCCGTAATGCCGGGCGATGGGGTTTTCCGCCGCCAAGTTCAATGGTTCGCACGAAATCGCCTTCGTGGACCGATACCAGAGAAACATCCCGCCCAGATAATCCAATGCCATAATCCAAATGGTCCAGTATAAAGTGGACATCGATGTCATGTTGATCGATTGGTCGATGTTCTCGTAGAAACTGAGCTTGTCCGTTATCAATCCCCTGCTGAGGCAAAAATCAAACACCTTGCTGCCCGGATAAGGCCGGAGGCTAAACAGGCCGATATTGATGTCCGTGCAATAGTTGCGAAAAAAAACGAGGGATTCGGACAGCGTCTCGGGGCTTTCGGCGGGATCGCCAAAAATAAAATTCCCACCAAAGCCGATGCGCACCCGATCCGCAGTTTCGATGGCGTTGACGATCTGCGCCGGCTTCGTCCGCTTGTTCATGCTGGCCAGCACGGTCGGACTTGCGCTCTCTATGCCGTAGGAGAAAAAATAGCAGCCAGCGCGTTTCGCCAGTTTGAGCGTGTCCTCGTCAAAGGAAGCGCTGGCATGGGTCTGAAACCACCAGCTTATGTCCCAGCCCTTCTCTTCCCGGGCCTTTAACATCGCCTCCGAGAATTGACGCAAACGGTCGTTACTGACGGCAAACAGTTCGTCCAAAAGATATAGAATATTGAATTGGTGCTTGGGGTAAAAATGCCCGATTTCCTCCATCAGGTTATCGACGCTGCGTGCGCGGTACTTGATGCCCCGGTGATGCACGCAGAAGCTGCAACTGAACGGGCAACTCCGAGCCGCTATAATCGGCCAGGGCCGCGGTTGAAAACGGGGATACCGAAACAGATTGCGCGCCGCCAGCCAGTACTTGTCCATCATCTCCTGGACGCCGAAGACTTCATAATCCGGAAACGCTCTCTTATTGAGATCGCCATAATGAAAATCCAGCCTCGTGAATTGCGCGTTTCCGTTCTCCCAAAATCCCAAATTCGAGATGTTCGCATGCCGCCGGGATCCCCCGTTCAAGCTCCCCACCAATTCGACCAGCACTTCTTCCGCCTCCCCTCTCACGCAGAAATCGGGCCTTAAAGCTTTGAAGATAAACTCCGCGTCGTTGTTGATTATCCCTCCCCCAAGTACGATTGGCGTCTGGGGCGAATGCTTTCGAATTATCTGGATGGCATCTTTCAGGAAGTGGTACTCGGTGCATAATCCCCCCAAACCAATGAGATCAGGGCGGATGTTCGCGAGAGCTTCTTTGAGCTTGGTTTCGACCATCTCGCGCTGGTTGGCAAACCTGGTGTCATTGTTGGGGTTCAGTCCATAAACCTCGTGCCCGGCCACTTTTAAGGCGGAAGCCAGATAAGCAAATCCGGTCGGAAAGTCCGTGAGTGCCATAAAGGCCGGATAGTGGGAGTGATATTGCGAAGTTGGAACAACTAACAAGATCTTCATAAAAAACGGCGGTCGTTCTCGGTCGGCAAGTAATTGACTCGATAGGACATTAGTTTCTCACGCTTTCCGTGAGAAAGATTGATGGGAATTTGCCTTTTGACGTTGCGCGATTCAGGGAGAATTGCTTTTGCGTCGGGTTCATTTGGAGTTGAGTATCTGCATCCGGAGCCACATAGCAAGGGTTTTTCAGGGGTTTTGTACGTGAGCGGGCTGCTGGCTTGTCAAGCCATAGCTCGGAGCGTTTGTGAAAAGTTGTGCGTCGTAGCCCGTCTTCGTTCTGCTTCGACGCGGCAGCCTTCGTTCTCCGCTACGCTCCGAGCGAAGACTGGTGGGCCCGCTCGGACTTGAACCGAGGACCCAGCGATTATGAGTCGCTTGCTCTAACCAACTGAGCTACGGGCCCAAACCGAAGCTATTTTGCGCCGGGCCGCGCACGCATCCAAGTTTATTCCACTGGATGCTTCACTTTCCGGCCGCTGAACTCGCCGCGTTGCGTTCCTGTAACGATCTTTGAAGATATTGGTCCTCCGGGGCTTCGAGCCAGGCGGTGTACCAGATATCGCCCAGCATCTGGCCGGCCTTGACAAGCTGGCCGTCGAGGAATGGTCGGCCCTCCAGACCCTTGTCTCCTTCGCCGGTGAGTTTGCCTTCCTTCTCCAGTTCATAAAGCGGCCCGACCAATTTGTTTTGTTCGACGATATAGCTCACGGCGTCGCGGAACATGCCGTCCGGCTGGCCCGCATTCTTGATGCGCTCGGCGGGATGAATTTTCCCCACCAGCTTCCCGACATCGATGCCGCCGGTCTGGTGAAAGTAACCACCGTCAATCCACGGGTGAAATTTCAGGCTGGTCGTATAACCGTGCGGATTGTTGCCCACCCAGCCGTTGAAATGCATCGTCGTGTGCAGCGGCTGTGAACCGTCGCCAACGAAATGTCCCATCACCCCCATGACATAGACGACGTTGGCCTGCGCGTTGGCGATCTCCTCCGGCGTGCCGCCGTATTTTTGAAATGTCTTCAGGTAGCTGAAACAGGATTTCAGTTTTTCGTAGTTTTCCGTTATGGCCCAGGGGAGGAACCCGCTCAACTCGCGCGTGTGGTCGGCGTCCTTGGCCGGATCAATGGGCGGAAATTTATCCGGGTGCGCCGCCCGCTCCCGCGCAATGACGGCGACAAAATCGTAACGCATCAACGGCAGCGTCTCCGGCGTCAGGCCATAAAGCTTCAAATCCTCCAAATCAATGTAATGGTCCGGCCCGTTGGAATGTTTCAGCGGCAAATCGCCCACATTCCGCCAGCGGTCCGGCTCGCCCGCGAGAAACGCAATACGGTTCTTCATCGCGGGCTTCAGGGTGAACCCGCCGAAATCCGCCGGCAACGACGCCAGCGCCAGTTCATTGATGGCGTGATGCCCTTCGTAATCCCACGCCCCGGCATTAAAGGTCAACGCGCCCAGCACCGCTGCAATGGTGAGTAATTTTTTATACATAATTGAATTCTTAATGCGTTCCACGTTAGCGGAACCCGCCACATATGCAAAAAAGAATCTGCTGCCTTTGCAAAAATAAATTGGCTTGGGGCCGGTAAAAATCGCGATTGGTGGCACGAACCGGAGATTGGTCCTGGGGGCGCCGGCGTCTCGCCGGCCAGTTCCACCGTCACACGCCGGCGGGACGCCAGCGTTCCCAGGTCAAATTTACCTGCTGACAAATTCGTGTTTATTTGTGTTCATCCACCCTCCGCAGGGTTGCTACGAAGGACGGGTTCGTGGTTAAATTTTCGTGTGAAAATCATCACCGACGAACGCTGCGCCGGCTATTCGCGCTTCAGCCATCCTGAACGCCCGCTGCGCATCCTCGCCACACTCGAACTCCTGCGCAACCAGACCGAATTGACCATCGAATGGACTGAACCAGATCAGGTAAGTGACGCGCAAATTCTCCGTGCCCATTCGGCTGAACATCTCGCGCGCTTGAACGAGCCGGTGGATTTTGACGCCGACACGCCGTTTTACGAAAACATCACCAGTTTCGCCCGCGCCTCCGTCGCCGCCGCACTCACCGCGCTGGCCGCCGTGCGCGCCGGTGAAAATGTTTTCAGCCTCATGCGACCGCCCGGCCATCACGCCACCCGCGACCGGGCAATGGGCTTTTGTTACTTGAACAATGTTGCCATTGCCGTGCTCGAAGCCGCAGCCACCGGCGCAAAGCAGGTCGCGGTTTTCGATTTCGACGTGCATCACGGCAACGGCACGGAGGCGATTTTGCTCAACCGGCCCGGCACCGCGTTTTTCTCCATCCACCTGTTTCCATGTTATCCCGGCACCGGCGGCGAGAATGTTGGCACTAACTGTTTCAATTATCCCGTCGCGCCGGGCTTGCCGCGCCAGGACTACCGCGCCGCGCTCGCCCGGGCACTGGGCGATTTGAAAAAATTCCGGCCCGACCTCGTCGCGGTGTCCGCCGGATTCGACGCCTACGTGCGCGACCCGCTGGTGCCGGGCATGCTGGTGGTGGACGATTTTTACTGGCTCGGCCAGTCGCTGCGCGCGCTCGGCGTGCCGCTGTTCAGCCTGCTCGAAGGCGGTTACAGCCGCGACCTGCCCGAACTCATTTTTGCCTACCTCAAAGGTGTGGAAGGAAAATGAAATCTGCATATTTATCGGCTTCCTCGACATCTCAGTGGAATGAGTGTTTACGCCCGCCCTCACCTTTTGTCCTCTCCCCCCAGGAGAGGAGACGGCTGCTGGCCGATTTTGGTTTTACGGATGAACGTTCGGCAAATTCAGTTGTAGGTGTTTCAGAGAGACGGCGAACAATTCTCCCTCTCCTGGGGGAGAGGGCCGGGGCGAGGGCGGATATCATCTTTTGATTCTGATTTTGAATTCCAATTATCCGCGTGTTCGCACCTACGGTGCTGGAAGTCCTCGTGTCTTCCATTTAGACTCCACGCATGACGGTTCTCGAAGCGATTCAGAAGAGCGCGGAATTCCTCGCCAAGAAGGGCGTCGAATCGCCGCGCCTGCAAACCGAGCTGCTACTCGCGCATTTGCTCAAACTGCCGCGCATGAAATTGTATCTGAATTTCGAGCGCGTGCTCACCCCGGCGGAAACGGACGCGCTGCGTGAATTCGTCAAACGCCGTGGCCAGCGTGAACCGCTCCAGCACATCACCGGTTCGACCTCGTTCTGCGGTTTCGAAATCGCCGTGAACCGTCACGCGTTGGTTCCGCGTCCCGAAACAGAATTGCTGGCGGAGTCGGGGTGGGAGTATTTGGCGAAACTCGAACAATCCCCTCACCTGGCCGGAGGCCACCCTCTCCCCGCCGGGCGGGGAGAGGGACGGGGCGAGGGGCGCGTGGCTTTGGATTTCGGCACGGGCACGGGCTGCATCGCAATCGCGCTGGCGGCGAAATGCCCGTCCGCAAAAATCATTGCGACAGACATTTCAGCGGATGCACTTGCGCTGGCTGGGGAAAATGCCGGGCGAAACAATGTCGCCGACCGGATTGAATTTTTGCAAGGCGATGGTTTTGCCGCGCTGCAAGACGTAGGACAGGCATCTTGCCTGTCTCCATCTGAAAAGAAAAAGTTAGAGACAGGCGGGACGCTTGTCCTACATTTCGATCTCATCATCAGCAATCCGCCTTACATTCCATCCGCGGAAATCGCCGCACTCCAGCCGGAAGTGCGCGATTTTGACCCGCGCGCGGCGCTGGACGGCGGCGTGGATGGCCTGGACTTTTACCGGAAGCTGGCGGCGGAGGCGAAACCGTTCCTGAAACCGGGTGGGAAGATCATGCTGGAATTCGGCGACGGCCAGGTTGACGCCATCCGGACAATTTTTGAAGCCGAAAAGTGGATTGTCGAAGCGGTGAAGGAGGATTACTCTCACCGGGCAAGAATTTTAATTGCCAAATCGTCCTCGTCGTCGTCCTCGTAATCGTAATCGAAAAACGAGGACGAGGACGAGAACGAGGAGGATAAACCAATTTCACATGGAAAGTTTTTTAATCAAAGGCGGCGTGCCACTGCACGGCGAGGTGACCATCAGCGGCAGTAAAAATGCCGCGCTGCCCATCATGGCGGCGGCGTTGCTGACCGCCGAACCGTGCGTCATCCGGGGCGTGCCGGATTTGAGTGATACGCGATTCATGGCGCGCATCCTCGAATCGCTCGGCGCCACGGTGAAATTCGAGCGCGGCACACTGACGGTCCGCGCGCAAAAAGTCCGCGGCTACGCCGATTACGAACTTGTCCGCAAGATGCGCGGCTCGATTTGCATCATGGGGCCGCTGCTGGGCCGTCTGAAAAAAGCGCGCGTGTCGCTGCCCGGCGGCTGCATTATCGGCGCACGCCCCATCAACCTGCATTTGAAAGGCTTCGAATCACTCGGTGCGAAAATTACGATTGACGGCGGTTATGTCAGCGCCGCGGCCAAGCAACTCGCGGGCGTGCCGATGTTTCTCGGCGGACGCTCAGGCTCGACCGTGCTGGGCACGGCGAATGTGATGATGGCGGCAACGCTGGCCGAAGGCGTGACGGTCATCGAAAGCGCGGCATGCGAACCGGAAGTGGTGGACCTGGCCGGTTTCCTGAATGCGATGGGTGCAAAAATTTCGGGCGCGGGCAGCCCGACCATTACAATCACCGGCGTCAAAAAGTTGCACGGCGCGGCGCACAAGGTCATTCCCGACCGGATTGAAGCGGCGACTTTTGCCATTGCCGCCGCCGCGACGAACGGCGAAGTCACGCTCAAGGGCGCACGTGCGGACCACCTGCGCGCAGTGATTGATAAATTGAACGAAACGGGCGTGGCGGTGGAACGGCGTGGCGCAAATTTGCTGGTGCATCGAAGCGGCCGGCTCAAATCGGCAGATGTGACGACACTGCCCTATTCCGGTTTTCCGACGGACGTGCAGGCGCAAATGATGTCGCTGCTCGCGCTCGCGCCGGGCATCAGCATCATCACGGAGCGGATTTTTGAGTCGCGTTTCATGCACGTGAGCGAACTGGCGCGGCTGGGCGCGGACATCGAGATCGAAGGGCCGAGCGCGATTGTGAAGGGCGGGCGGCCATTGAGCGGCGCGCCGGTGATGGCGAGCGACTTGCGCGCGTCAGCGGCGCTGGTGATAGCCGGTCTGGCGGCCAAAGGCGCGACGCAGGTCAATCGCATCTACCATCTGGACCGCGGCTACGAAAAAATGGACGCGAAACTGCACAAGCTGGGCGCCCGGATTGAGCGTGTCGAAGAAAATTCGTAGGAGCGCGGACAGAATCGCATCAAGCTGAAGCTTGGACTCCAACTTGCGGACAAGCTGTCCGCGCTCCGGTTGTTCCCCACTAGAGCATATTAAATAATACTATAGCTACAAAGGGACTGCGGTGGCATA
>PLAY01000056.1 GCA_003134375.1 Limisphaerales bacterium
CAATGCCGCTTCCTTACCCGACGCAGCGGCCCGGTCAGCCGTGTTCGCAACAAGTCCTGATGTTCTTTGAAGGCGAAAAGCTCCAAGGGTTCGACCTCTGCCACCCATTTCAACGATGCAGTCGGGTTTCCGTTTGGGCCTTGGACTGCCGAACCGATAAAGCATTTAATCCCTTGCCAATTAGTTCTCATGGCCACTTTCTGATTGAAATTAGAGTGGTTACTTGTTCTAACAGTGTCAAGAGTTTTTAAAAACAATGATCACAAAGCAATGCGAGATCACAGGATGTCAATTCGCAATTGCGTGACACTCTGCCCTGGCGCGGCTATATTGCAACCCGATATTGAATTCGTAAATCGCCAATCGTAAATCGTAAATAAAATTGCCATGCGCTCTGACATCATCAAAAAAGGTTTTGAACGCGCGCCGCACCGCTCGCTGCTCCGCGCCACCGGCTCCATCGAATCCGAAGCCGACTGGGACAAGCCGTTCATCGCCATCTGCAACTCCTACACCGATTGCATCCCCGGCCACGCCCACCTCAACGAGGTCGGCGCCCTCGTCAAGCGTCTCGTGCGCGAGGCGGGCGGCGTGCCGTTCATCTTCAACACCATTGGCGTGGACGACGGCATCGCCATGGGCCATTCCGGCATGTTGTATTCACTGCCGTCGCGCGAACTCATCGCCGACTGCGTCGAGACCATGCTCAAGGCGCACTGCTTCGACGGCATGGTTTGCATTCCGAATTGCGACAAGATCGTCCCTGGCATGTTGATGGCTGCCATGCGCGTCAACATCCCAACCGTGTTTGTCAGCGGCGGGCCGATGGCGGCGGGCATTGCCGAGCAGAAAACCACGCACGAAGACCTCGCGTCGTATCTTCAGCCGGCGTCCGGCAATTCGGATTTGATTTCGGTTTTCAAAGGCGTCGCCGAACTCCAGGCGGGCAAAATCACGGAAGCGCAATTGACCAAGCTCGAACAAACCGCCTGTCCCACCTGCGGTTCGTGCTCCGGTATGTTCACCGCGAATTCAATGAACTGCCTCTGCGAGGCGCTCGGCATGGCGCTGCCCGGCAACGGCACCATTCTGGCCGTCTCGAAGGAACGCGAAGCCCTCTACGACCGCGCAGCCCGCGCGATCATCCAGCTTGTCGCCCATGACCTCAAACCGCGCGACATCGCCACGCCGGAAGCGTTCGACAACTCCATCATGCTCGACGTCGCGATGGGCGGCTCGACGAACACGGTGCTGCACACGCTCGCCGTCGCGCGCGAGGCCGGCATTCCCTACGACATCAAGCGCATTGACGACATCTCGCGCCGCATCCCGTGCGTGTGCAAGGTCTCGCCGTCATCCAATTACCACGTGCAGGACGTGCATCGCGCCGGCGGCATCCACACGATTCTCGGCGAACTCAAGCGCATGGGCGTGCTCAACACGTCGTGCAAAACCGTCACCGGCAAAACCATCGGCGAGAACATTGACGAATGGGACATCCGCTCTGAAAAATGCGGCGCTTGGGCCAAATCGGCGCGCGTCTCCGGCGCGTCGGCCATTGTGGTTGACCCGAATGACAAAATGGGTCCCGCAGCCCGCACCGCCAGCGGCAATCTCGCGCCCAAACCGATGTTGTTCTTCCCCGCCGACCCGCTGGCCATCACGTTCTGGCGCGCTGCTGCCGCGTGGAATGTCGGCGATGTTGAGGCGCAACTGGCTTTGCATGACAAAAAGGTGGTGGTGAAGATGCCCGGTGGGGTTGTGTTGAAAGGCCACGAGCAACTTCGTCCGGCCATCGAACAACAACTCCAGGAATCAAAAGGCCTGGTCCGCGCTGAACTCGGCGAGTTCCGCAAGCTGCCCGTCCTGTTGTTCTGGCGCTATGAAAAGGGCGGCACCCGCACGCCGTTCGCCATGGTGCGCGCCAAAAAAGTGCGCAACTGGGTCATCAACCGCGCCGAATTCGACACCGACCCGAAGCACCTCGCCAAGGTCACGCCCAGCGGTCTCATGCCGTACGATTCGGCGTTCATGTTCGACGCGAACGATTGCATCCGCACCAAAGAAACCGCTTACACACCCGACGGTGGCCTCGCGATTCTTTACGGCCAGCTTGCGCCCGAAGGCAGCGTGGTGAAAACCGCCGGCATCAGCGCGGAGTTCAAGAAAAACTGCGGCCCGGGCTTCATCTTCGAAGGCCCGTGCGTGATTTTTGAAAGTCAGGACGACGCCTGCGCCGGCATTCTGGCTGACAAGGTCAAGGCCGGCGACGTGGTCATCATCCGCAACGAAGGTCCGCGCGGGGGGCCGGGGATGCAGGAAATGCTTTCGCCCACCAGCTACATTGCCGGCCTGGGCCTCGGCGACAAATGCGCGCTCATCACCGACGGCCGGTTCAGCGGCGGCACGGCGGGTGCGTGCATTGGCCACGTCTCGCCGGAAGCCGAGGAAGGCGGCCCGATTGGCCTGCTCAAAGCGGGAGATCGCATCCGCATTGATTTTCCGAATCGCCGGATGGACATTCTGGTACCCGAAGCCGAACTGGCGGAGCGGAAGAAAACGTTCCAGCCGGTAAAGCGCAATCTGGGCGGCTGGCTCGCGCGTTACCAAAAACTTGTAACCAACGCGAGCCGTGGCGGAATTCTGAGCGTGTGAAGCTGCCGGCTGAAGCCGGCGTTCCGAACGTCAGGCTGCCGCATGAATGCGGCGTTCCTATCGCCATTGGAACGCCGGATTTATCCGGCAGAGATTCAACGCTGATTGAACCAATTCGCCCGGATTGTTGAAAAAGATTGCGTCCAACCTCGCGCATGGCCAAAGTTTTGTTCCCGGTGGAGAGATGGCAGAGTGGTTTAATGCACACGCCTGGAAAGCGTGCATACCCAAAAGGTATCGGGGGTTCGAATCCCCCTCTCTCCGCCAACTTCATTTTAACCCTGTAAAACAAAGGTTAAAATGAAGTTTTGCCAAAACAGAAAAGTGCCAACTATATGCAAAGTATAAGCAGGGTGTTTCAATCATTCACTATGGTTCAACCAGCCATGATGATTTGCGCCTGTGGCTCGATTTGCGGTTTCGCGGTGTCTCCACCCTGCCAAGGGGCGATGCTCGCATCGTGCCTTACGCAGCGAAGCGGGGCGGGCGCTGTGGCGCGGCCTGACATAACCATGTCCTCGACCAGCAGGTGCTCCTCGACCAGCAGGTGCTATTCCGTAGCGGCCTGACATACCCCATATCAGGACAAGCTGGGCGTCGGAAACGCTCGCCAGCGGGCAACGTAGCGCGAAGTTTCAGCGGGATAGAACGTCCGGGGGACGAAAACCCGGTTTTGCTGCGTTGCTCCAATCCAAGGAAAGACGCCAGCGGGAAACACAAATCGAAGTCATGCCCAAAACAATACAACCGCGAGTTTTCAGATCCGCCAGCAACGCGGGCAGGTCCGGGCCGGAAACTTCCACTTGGCGCGGTCGGCTGGCGTCAAACAAGGTTGGTTGCTTCGTGTTCATTTCAATAAAAAGCAAAAGCCGGTCGCCTCCATGCACGGAAAGCAAACCGGCCTGCTTTGTCCAGCGTGGCTAATCGCCGGAGAATAAAGGCCGGTGGGTAACAACTCCACCGGCCAAACAACCGCTGCGGGCAAACTGCGAACGTGATGCCCTGCCGTTCGCATATTTTCAGGCTGACACCAAAAGTTTGAGCGCGTTCGTGTCGCCGGGAGCCGCGCCCATGTAGATTGAAAGACAACCCATCAAGCTGCGTGTGGCGAGGATGTAATAAAGCGATAGCGTACCTTCCAGTCCTATCTGCGGAAGTGTGAACGTGCTTTCGGCGACGACGTTTCGCAAGTGCGGTGCAATCAGCGTCGGCACGGCGTAGGAAATCACAATCGCGGCGGGGTCGGACACAAAGCCGCGCACGTTCGTTCCGGCTGCGCTCCAGCGCGTATGCTCCAGCGTGTTTGCGAAGCCTGGCGGACACCATGAAGCGGGTTTGACTTTGGCGAAATAGGGCGTGTCGAGGACGATGGCGCGGCCTGCGGTTGCGACGCCATTGAACAAAGTTTCGTAATCCCCCACGGTAAAATTCGCGGCGGTGGTCGTGACAATGGGCGCGCTGTAATTAGTCGTAGTCAGCAAAGACGAAAGCGAATCGGAAATGGCGGCCGCGATTTTCTGTGCGTTCAATGTCACCAGCCATGCCGTGCGCGCTCCTAAATCCATTTCATCCTGGCCGATGCCGAATGGCTGCGTGAAAAGCGTGTGTCCAATGGTGGTCGGGTCAATCGTCGCGTCGCCCAGCGTGTAATCAGGATTCGCCACAAGCTGAGTATCGGCGACGGCTGTGACAACGGCCACAACCCGGGGCCGCGCCGGGTTTTTGCCCTTTTCGAGCGGAAACGCCCTTGCGACGGAGTTGAATGGACAAAGAATTGTGCTTATGACGCTGCTTGCTTGGATCGCCAAATTTTGGCTGGCTGTTGAAAATGTGTTGCTCATGGTGTTTTGAATTAAAAATTGTCGAGGATGGTGGCTGCGGCGGTGTGTCGCAAATAGTCGGAAAGCGAACGGAGCGCGGCGACGGTGGGTGACGCCTTGTAAGGCAGGCCGAAACGAGCGGCCTGCCGCGCCTCGATGTTTTCGAGGTCCGCAACTGCATCATGCAGTTGAGCCAAAACCAGGTCGCCGATTTCGATGTTAAGCGTTGCGAATTTCTTCCCGGCTTTATTCGTGGCCTGTTCCGCGGCCTCTTTCCGCGATGCAAAGTCGGCAATCCAAGCATCGCGAGAACGTCCGCGCGCGACGCCAACCAAGTCGCCGCCATTGGTGGTGAGTTGGTCGTGTTCGTCGAGTTGCTTTTGATAAGCCGTGTGCGCCGCCACTTCGGTAAGGTCATAATTCAGAAGTTTTTGAAGCCGCTTGATGTCCGCATAAAGTTTTTTGGCGTCGGCATATCTGCCGCCCATCGCGGATTTGACACGCGGCGCGGCCAGTTCGCAAATGACGAGCGCGGCATTTTCCACTGGCGACTTTTGGGGCGTCGGCTTCGTGCCGGTGATCGCGCGGTCAATCGCACCGATGATTTTATCTGTCATGCTCATAAAAATAAATTCCTGTCACTATGGTTGAGCCTGGAAACTTTTTTCTGCGATTTCGCTCAAATCCCCAGCAAAAGCGGCCTTTAGTCTGGAAACTTTTTTCTGCGCGGCGGTGTGCGTGCATCCGATGCGCTCGCCCAGTTCGCGGGTGTTCGCCGGCCTGCCGTGAACCAGCGGCATCAAATAAGCCAGCATCAAAACACGTTCGCCGATGGCCTGTGCGCTCGCATCGGCAGCAATCAGGAAAGCCAGGACGGGTTCGAGGTCGAGGCCGTCGCCGGGTGGCGGCGGTTCGGTGGCATCGGCAAACGCATCAAAGGCGAATTTGTCGGCGGCGATTTCGTATTCTGTCGGCACGGGCGAGCCGTCGCCGTCGAGGAGTTCAACCGGCTTTTTCGTCGAGGCGTATCGGCACGAAACGCACAACGCATCGGCAACTAAAGATTCTGGAATTTGATTTCCACAATCGCGGCACGTTGTTGTTGTGCGGAGCGCGGTCAAAGTCTGGTGAAGGGTATTTGTTCGCGGCGGCGGTTGGCTTGTATGCGCATCCATTCTGCATTTGCCAAATCGGTGCAACGCCAGCACATGAACGGCAAAAGCAGATGGCGGTTGGCCTCGGTGAAGCCGTATTCCGCGCCGCAAAAACGACACTTGGCGGATTTGGGTTGGTCGGTTTTCATGTTCCGATGGCTTCAAATTTGGCTTTGGCGTCCTTTCGCAATCGTTCCGTGAAAGCGTGCAACCGCTCATAGACCTGTAGGCAGGATAAGCCACTCAGGGCGGGCGGGAGTTCGTTCTCGCCGCGTTGCAGTTGGTCAAAAACAAAACACCATGCCTTGCCGCATTGCCGGCGTGCATCGGCAAAATCAATCAGCTTCCCGGCCTCGACTTGGTTTTCGCGGGCGAGTTTTGCCTTTGTCTCTTTCAAAATTTCCAGCCGTTCCTGCGCGATGGCGCGGCGCAAATCATCCGGCGCGCTGCCGATGCGTCCCTTTTGGGCGAGATAGACATTCCAGCCGGTGAGATCATCAAGCGCGGGCGCGTCACCTTTTTTGATATGCGCCGCAATTAGCTGCCGAGAGACTCCAAGCTGGATGGCGAGTTTTGATTGCGTGGTTTTCTGGTTTGGTTTGGTCTTCATGGTGTGTCAAATAATTGGTTTTGGTGACTAATAGAGTTCTTCAGCAATGTTCGCTGACCTTGCACGGGCCTGCCTCAAAGGAGGGTTCCCATGATGTTTTCCCGATGTCTCCGTTTGTCGTTTCTGCCTTGCCGCTGTGCCAAGTGCCATATCCTAAAGGGTTATGGCATTTTGGCACTGATAGCGGTTTCCGCCGTGCCAATTCAGTTTTGGCACAATTGGCACAAGTGCACGAAAGCCTTGTGAACATTGACCAAAGTTGTTTTGGCATTTTGGCACTCATGGCTTGTTTTTGGGTGAAATTGGCGTCCATTTGCCGGTGACTTTGGAAAGCATGATTCTGCCCGCCTTTTCGAGGGACTTTCGGAGCCGGTAAAACGTCCGCTTGCTTATTCCGTCCTCGTCGGCTGCGGCGAGAAAAGCGGCGTTCGTGAGTCCATCGGCGGGCAATAATTTCAGCAAATCATCCGGTGCATTTTCAGCCTTGCGTCCGCCCGCCTGTTTCAACTTGGCCGGGTCTAATTCGTCGGCGAGTTCAAACAACGGAAAATTCCAACGCACGGCGAACGGGTCAACGGGTGGAAAATTTCGCAGAATACTTTCGACGGTGAAGGCGTCCTGTTCTTCATGCCTGGTGAAAATCAGGATTGAATCAGGATCGCGGGCAAATACACCGGAGCCGCTAATCCGGTCAATGGCTTCTTTTTGTGACTGATTGCCTTTGCTGAAATGCGCTCCAAAGGCGATGGCCGCGCCGGTCTGGACGGCGAGCGATTCAATGCCGTTCAATAGTGCGGCAACGTCACCGGCTTTATTTTCATCCGTGCGCCCGTATAGCTTGTAAATCGGGTCTAGGATTATCAGCGCAAAACCGGCTTCCTTGGTCTGCGCGGTGACTTGAGGTAACAAGGTTTTGAAGTCGGCTGCGTGCCCGCGTAGATTCCAAAGTTTGATGGCATCGGGTTTCAATTCGATTCCTTTGGCACGGGCAACAGCGGCGATGCGCTTTTCCCATGCGTAATCTTGAATCTCAAAATTGATGTAGAGAACACGTCCGCAAATCGTATCCCGGCCAAACCATGGCAGGCCATGCGCCACGCTCAAAGCCAGGTCCAGCAACGTCCATGTCTTGAATGATTTTGAACCACCGCCCAAAACCAGTTTCGAGCCTTGATGCAATATGCCGCACACAAGCTCGCGCGGTTGCGGATGCGGCGTCGCCATAAAATCGGCGGCGTCAACTATCGGCGGCAGTCCGGCTTGATCGGCTTCAGGTTCGTCGCCCAGGTATTCCCGCGCAACGTCCGCCCGGTTTGAATCCGGCGCGGTTGGCTTTTCAGCCTTTGCAATCTGCGAACGCAATTCATGGTTCGCGCCCGCCACGATGCCAGCGCATGAGCCGTGAAAGCATTTGATGGTAGGCACGCCGTCCAACATGACTTTGCAATCTTTCGCGCTGTTGGCCGTCGTGTGCAAATGTTCACCGGGACATTTACAAAAGCCGGTGGTGTCGTCCGTCCATTGGATTGCGCCTAGAATCCGTTTGGCAATCTCTGTGCGGTTAGAAGTTCCGCCTTTCGCCGCGCCTTGGAGCGGTTGCACACTGGCGACGGCAGCCGGTTCGCTTGTCACATCGAGCGGCACGGCCTCGGCATTGTAAAACGCGGCGGGGTCGTGACTGACAAAACAGAGCCGGGCAATGTCTTTCGCGGCCTCGTCAACCTTCGCGTTGTAAATCTTGGCGACGTGAGCGCGGACGGCGTTGAAATTATGCTGATGCTGTTTCGCATCGGCGGCGACGGGCACGCGGAAAACGATCTTTATTCCAGTGCCGGATGGCGACACAAAGGCGGCGGCGGCGTGCGGGTCGTTTCGCGCGGTGTCGTGCAATTCGCCGATGCGTTTGGGGACTTTATCAATGTCCGCGCACAGATAGCCGGAAAACTTTTCAATGCCGCCGTTTTTTCGGCTGGTGAATTTCCCCGCCCAAAGGATAGCGGGCAAAGTTTTTTTCAGCTTGTCCGCTTCGTCGCCGCTGGCGTTGCGGAGCGCGGCGATTTCCTTCGCCCATTTGCCGGATTGAATGTCTGCAATTGCATCGGCTGGCGTCGTGTGGCCGGTGATCGCGTTGCTGGTGGCGCGTCCAAGTGAAATTTCACAGTGCATATTCGCCCCTTTCAAGCTCGCGGCGCTGCCACGGATACAACGCCCGGCGCACACGGCGCGAGCCTTGACGGACCATCTTTTCAACGCGGCGGACGGTCGAGCCGCTGGCTTTGGATTTGCGGAGAAAAGATTTACTCACGACATCACCGCGCCTTTGCGGATGAACGCGCCAAGCTCGGCGCGAGAAATAAAAACCGCTTTGCCGCGGCGGTAAAACGGAAGCCCCTCGGCGTGATATTGCCGCAACGTGTTTGAGCACACGTCAACAGCCTCTTTTGCCTTGCTCAACCGAAACAGATCAAAACTGACTGGCGCGGGCTGCGCGGTAGTGACTAACGATGATTGCTTTTTCATGCACGGTCACTATCCGTGCAGTAGAGTAAGACTGCGAAAAAACCTTTCCCCCTTTTTTGGTGGGTGTTTTGGGGGAAAGTCTCAGGTCACGATTTTGCGGATTCTGGCGCGGGCTTTTTCAACCGTTTTTTCGGTAATGCCCGCCTTGGTTAAATCCTTCGCTGGCTTGGACCAAAGTTCATTGTCTGATGAAGGAAAATAGGGAGCGATTTCGTTTGAGATGGCTTGTTCAAACAGAAATTTTCCTGCCGGGTTATTGATATATTTTTTTTCGAGCCGCCTTTTTATTATTGGCAATGCCTCTGTGAGTTCGTCGGATGCCTCGGCAAACAGCTTTGCCAAATGCAAAGCCCAGTAAGTTTTCCGATGTTCACGCGTCACCTCAACGCCGGGCGCAAAGCTGATTGCCGGTATGGTGTAGGTTAGTGTCCACGGGTAGTTTTTATTCACTTCCGTTTTGATCGCAGAAAACATTTCAGGGGATACAATCCAGCGAATCAGCAAAAGCACGTCATGGTAAGTCCAGGTCGTAGGCACACGGCATTTAATCAGGATTTTTCTGATGTCCTCGTAAAAGAGCCGGTCGGGCGTGAAATGTTCCAAGGCCCTTGCGCTCGGTTGTTTCGTGGGCCTGCCAAGTTTCGGTAATGGTGTTTTCCTAATTTGTGATTTGTTCATTTTGTCACCTGCGGCAGTTGTTTGATGGCCTTGGTTAGCGTCGCCTCGTCAACGTGCGTGTAAAGGTCGCTCATGGCATCGCTGCTATGCCCGGCCAGTTCCTTCGCGGTGGATTGGCTCGCGCCGGAAATTTTGAGAAGCGAAACAAACGTGTGGCGAAGGCAATGGAACGAAACCGGACTAACCCGGCGCTGTTCGTTCGTTGCCTCTCCGTTTTTCTTGGCGTGATGCGTGCGTGGGAGCACAAGTCCGGCCGGCAATAGGACTTCATCATAAAACTGATTTGAGAACACGCCCGCGCCGCGCTCGGCATACTGGCTCGCCTCATTCGGCCAGATCGGGTCCGCCGGCTTCACGGTCCCGGCTTTGCGCCGCAACTTTTGCAGGAATGCGCCAAGCTCGGCGCGTAGGGGCACGGCGATGCTCTTTCCGGTTTTGCCTTGCACCAGGCGGATTTGATTTTGCGCGAAGTCCACCGCGCCCCAAGGCAGGCAAATCAAATCGCCCATGCGTTGCCCACAATAGAAGCCAGCCAGCACCATGAATTTCCAAAAGTCAGACGGGCACTTTTCGTAAAGGGTTTTCAATTCCGCCAGCGTGAACGCCCGGCGCACGGCCTTGCTGTCTTTGGTCAACTTCAAGGCGCGTCCTGATGGCACGGGCGAGAATGGCAGGGCGCGATTGTCCACGCAGTAATTGAAAAACGCGGACAGGACTCGGCGGGTCAATTTCGCGGTGGCCGTGCTGGTGTCCGCGCGCTTCCCCCGGACGAACGCCCCAAGGGTTTCCGGCTGAATGTCGCGGAGCAAAGGCGCGGTGTCCGTCGCGTTCAGGTAGTCGCAAAATTCATTTATGACATCCTCATATCTCTCCGTTGTGCGCCAGGACAAGTCTTTACATTCGGCCAGCCATTGCCGGGAGTAGGCGCGGAGTGATTCACCGGATGATTGCTTGCGGGTAAGCAGGGCCACAAATTCATCCGTGAGACTGCCCGCTTTGTGGGCGTGATCCACGGCGCGGAGTTTTTCGAGTTCCTGCTCGGCCTTTTTGCGGTCGCTGGTTTTGGTGGAACGAAGATACTGCCGGCCATTGAGCCGGTAGCCAAGCCACCAGTTTTTCGAGTTCGCTTGCCTGTAGAGCCATGCCATGCCCAAAGTCTAAACTATATGTAGATATATGCAATCACTATCTTTCACCATGATTCAGCAAGGTGCAAACATGCGTAAAACAAGGGGTTTTGAGTGATAGTGAACGCCTAAATCTTTTCGGGGGTTCGAATCCCCCTCTCTCCGCCACTTTCATTTTCGTGACCGAAAGTGACAATGGATGACGCGCGGTGATTTCCGTCAATGTTTCCAATGGTTTTTCCTACCTTGATGGATTTCAAACCGATGACGGCAGGTGACACGGCAGGACGCTCGGCGACTAAAGTTTGTGAGTCTATTTGTGAGTCGCCAATCGAAGGCAATCCGCGAACGGTTGCCGCCAAAGGCAACTGCGCCACGTCCGTATAGGTTTTCATCGTCAGCCGCATATCGCTGTGTCGCGCCAGTTCCATCGCTTCACGGGGCGAAACGCCAGCCCGTTGCAGGCGGGTTATGTAGGTCGTCCGCAGCGCATGGAAGTCCACCACATGGCCGCGCTCATCCTTCAACGGAATTTCGGCCTTTTTGAAATCCTTGCGAATTTCTTTCATCGCCGGAACACCATCGTGAAACACCAAATCTTCCGGCTTGAGTTTTCCGGCGGCTTTGAGCTTTTGCAATTCCGCCACCAGTTCAGGATGCAACGGGCGGGGCTGTTCCTTGCGATTCTTGACGAAGGCAGCGGGCAGCATCCAATACGGATTGGCCGTATCCAAATGAAAATCGCCGCCATGCAAGGCGTTGATTTCACCACGCCGCAAACCCGTGTGCATGGCCAGCAGATAAAGCAGTTTGTGCGGTGTTGCCAGCAATCGCTTGGCTTCATCGTCATTCAAAGCCCGCCGCTGGCTGCGTTGCTTGCCGCGCGTATCCACTTTGCTGATGATTTCAAACGGATTGGCCGCAACACGGTTTTGTTTGCGGAGCCAGGTGAACAAGGCCGACAAGACGGCATGATACTCATTGATGGTTTTGGGAGCTTGTGTTTGTTCGGCGCGCCAGCGTAAGAACGCATCCGCCGTTGCGTCGCGCAGGCTCTGCCAGTGGCATTCCCGCATGAGCCGCCGCAACCGCTTGTCCACATGGCGGACGTGATCGGCGCAACGTCCCAACGCCTTCAAATCGGCGACGTAGCCGTCCACCAGCTTTGCCATCGGGTTTTCAAACGTCTCGCGTTGTGCCGCCGGAGCCATTAAACCAACCGACACCCGTTCTTGGTCGCGGATGCTTTCCCGCATTTTTTGCTCGGCCACCTGCCGGTCGGAAACGCCAAGGGAAATGTCCCGCGCCTTAACGTCGCCGTCCAATTTCAGCCGCGCCCGCCAAACCCGGCTGGAAACCAATTTGCCGTTGCGTTGCCGTTTAGGGCGGTAAATGTAAGCAATCATATTTCTCCTTTCGATTAACTTGGTTGACTCAACTTTTGAAAATACGCTTTGACCTGGCTTTCCAGCATTCCCACTGCCCGGCCAATCCGCCGCAACGGAGGCAACTCTCCGCTCTCCGCTCTCCGTCTCACCGTTCGCTTGCACACGCCGAAAATTTGCTCCAGCTCCGGCAGCCGTATCAAACGGTCATTAAAATGATGCTCGGTTGGCATAGGCCATCATTCCTCCTGCTCCTTTTGTCCGCCTTTTAATTTCCAAGACTTTCTTTTCTTGTCCCATTCCATTCCCATTTGCAGCCGTTTTCGAAACGCTTCGGCTTTTCCGCCGGACAACATTGCGGCTTGCAGTTCTGCCATCAGATAATGCCAGTCCTGCTGCTTATCCTCCTTGGTAAAATCCTTATGATCCCGATACTTCACTTTCCGGTTGCCTTTGTCCTTCGGGTCGGTGTTGGCAAAATCGTCGGCCTCTTTCGCTTCCTTGCGAGTTTGTGGTTCCTCCTTGATTGAGGTCGGTCGGAGGCGATCCCATAAACGGAGCGGACTTTCATTCGGTTCATCAATGTAACCCACCTTGCGCTTCATTTCCGCAGCCCATGCCTTGCATTCGCTGACGGATACCGCAATGTAAGGCCGTTGCTTGGCTTTGCGTTTTGCCCCAAACAACGTGGTTTCCTCGCTGGTGATGTAAAAGAAAAAGGCGGTCAATTTGCCCTCCTTGATGCGTTTGTGGACGCCCGCGCGTGAAACCGGCACGAACAGGACGACCCCGTTGGTCGAAAGTCCCACGTCGCCTTTGTAATATTCGCCAAGTGCTTCAAACCATTCGGCGCATTGAGCGTGTGTCCCTTCACGCCGATAGGCGCGAGTGCCGCGCGTTGGCTCGCCAACAAGCTCGTGCAATTCTTTCGGCACCGCGATGAATGGAAACTGAATAAACGGCATTTGTTTGAGTGTAGTCTAAAATATACAACTGTCAACCATAATCTCGCAATCGTATTTCGGAATGTCGTGCCAACGGCTTGGAGGCCATCTGGCGCATGATTGAATCAATCCGATGGGCATGTTGGGGATGACTTTTGGGCCTGCACCTGTCGCCTCCAGCACCACCTCATAAATTTTTGTTCCATTTTGACGCTCGCGGCTCAAAGATGTTAAACTTGGAACAGCATGAAAGGATTTCTAGGCAATCTTTTTGGCAAAAAACAGACTCCGCCCGAAATTCCAAAGCGGAACGAACCAGTGCGCCAAAATCAATCGCAGCACGAGGCCGATGAATTCTACAAAAAGGGCGATTTGATTGGTGGCGAGTTTGAAGTGGTCGGAAATTTGGGAAAAGGCGGCTTTGGTCTCGTTTACCGGGCGCGCCATTGTGAAACAGGGGCGGAATTCGCTCTGAAAACCTTCCGCGACGAGTTTTTGGACGATTCAAAAGCTCGTGATGCGTTCAAAAAAGAGGCTCTTTTGTGGGTTAATTTGGAAAATCATCCCTTCATTCTCGCCGCTACGGTTGTGCTTGAGATTTCTGGCCGGTTGTTTGTTGCTATGGAATATATCGCCCCCGATAAGCAGGGGCGCGTCAACTTGGCCGACCATCTCGCCCAAACCGCTGGCCCTCTCAATTTGGGGCGCACATTAGATTGGGCTATTCAATTTTGCCTAGGAATGGAACACGCCCAAGCGCACGGCATCCTGTGCCACCGGGACATTAAGCCAGCCAACATCTTAATTACTCAAAACGGAACGCTCCAAATTGGAGATTTTGGCTTGTCGCGCGCGGCAGAGACAGCTTGGCGTCAATCCCACACTCAAAATGGCTCGTTGATGAAGGGGAACGCTGAACATGGCTTTAGTTTTGGTCTGATGCAATCCGATGGAAAATTTAGGAGTGGCACGCCAGGTTATATCGCGCCAGAGGTATATCGTTTTGAGGGGGCGGATGTAAGGAGTGATATTTATAGCTTTGGGCTGGTTTTGTGGCAGATGATTACCGGGAGCAAAATGCCGCCATTCATGGTGCCGTGGCGTGGGGACATGGAAGAATTGCTGCGCGGTATTTATGAACAACAGATGACAGGTCACGCGCCTCGAATGAGTGGACCGCTGACGTTGATAATTGATCGCTGCCTTCGCCCCGATCCATCAGAGCGATTCGGCAGTTTTCGGGAATTACGAAAAACTTTAGAGCCAATTTTTGAGAAAACAACAGGACGAAAGTTCGAGAAACCGCAGATTGGGAAGCAGACAGTAGATTTATGGCACAAAAAGGGCGTCTCGTTTTCGGCCCTCAAACGACATAGGGAAGCGATTACCTGCTATGACCGGGCGTTGCAGATTGACCCGCAATACACTTTTGCTTGGACCGGCAAAGGTGTTGCACTCGATGAACTTGGTCAGTATGAAAAAGCAATTGAGTGCTATGACAAGGCACTAACAATTGATCCGCGAGATGCCACCACTTGGAGTAACAAAGGTGCTGCGCTGGTAGATATTGGCCGGCTCCAAGAAGCGATTAACTGCTATGACAAAGCGTTAGCGATTGATCCACAAAATATGCGCGCCTGGTCAAACAAGGCCGGCGTGCTCCGTGCCCTTAACCGATATGCAGAGGCAATTGCCTGTCACGAAAAGGCACTGGCGATTGATCCACGATTTGTGAATGCTTGGACGGGCAAAGCCAACTCCCTGTGTGAACTTGGTCGGCACAAGGAGGCTGTTGGCTGTTATGATCAAGCACTGTCAATCAACCCGCGAGACGCGGAAACCTGGACTCGCAAAGGGACCGTGCTTCACGCTTTGGGCCGGCACGAGGAGGAAATTGAATGTTTTAACAAAGCGATAGAAGTTGACCCGCAATTCGCTTCCGCTTGGGCGCTCAAGGGTGCCTTGCTGGATGAGGTGGGGCAGTATGAGCAGGCACTCGACTACTACAACAAAGCGTTGGCGCTTGATCCGCGAAACGCAATTGTTTGGAACAATAAGGGCAATGCACTCTGCAAATTGGGCCGATCTGAGGAGGCAATCGAATGTTATGACAAGGCATTAACAGTTAACCAATAATTCACAAATGTTTAAGTTATTTAACAACCCGCAACCAGCAAATGTTTGGTTTAATAAGGCAAAAGCACTTCTTTCACTTGGCCGTTTTAATGAAGGTTTGAGTGCCCTCGACAAGGAATTGGCGATTGATCCGCGAAATAAGGATGCCTGGGTTCTCAAGGGCGCGGTGCTCAGTGACCTTGGCCGGGTCGAGGAAGCAATTGGATGCTGTGACAAGGCGCTGTCAATCGAACCGCAAAATTCGCAAGCTTGGTTTTGCAAGGGTAGCTGGCTCGGAACCCTCGGCCGGGATGAAGAAGCGGTTAAATGCTGTGAAAAGGCGCTATCAATTGATCCGCGAAATACGGAGGCTTTGTTTTGGAAGGGCAGTCGGCTCGCCCGGCTTGGCCGACACGAGGACGCAATAAGGATCTACAACGAAGTGCTGGCGATTAACCCGCGAAACGTGGGAGCCTGGCATAACAAGGGTTTGTCAGAGGATATTCTTGGACGACGGCGCGAAGCAATGAAAAATTATCGGAAGTATCTCGAATTCGCGTCCTCGCAAGATGCCAAGGAGATCGCTTTTATCAGGCAGCGTATCCAAGAATTAGAGCGCGCGTTATGAGCGCAACGCAAAACATTACCGACTCGTGGATGGAACAAATTGATGTGCAATCCCGCATCAATGCCGCTCATTGGGAAGACGAGTGGATTTCGGTTTATGAACGACGCGATTCGTATGTCGAGCACTTCCTCGGATTCCTCCTTCCTGTGAGTCCCCAACGAGCAGCAAAAACGATGACCGACCCCAGTTGGGGCCGCGACTTTAATTACTCTGGTGGTCAAATTGCAAAAGTGAGGTTGAGGCACACAAATTATTTGGGGCTTCGATTCAGACGGTTCTTCGCGCTGGAATTTGGACCTTGCAACTACCACTTAATTGATAATGGCGTGAGGCAGTGTATCGCTAGGAGGGAAATCCACGAGAGGGACACGGGAACATCAGATAAGATATTTGTCAGGCGTGAGGTTGTTCTCGCGTTCGCTCAAGGCACCAACCAAGCATTGCTTTGGTGCGTGCGCTCTCAACGCTATTCAGAGCGCGGTCCGAAGGAACTCGGTTTGGAGCTTGGCGCTGAACGGTTCCGGCAGGAACGCTATTGCTATGATTTTGAGCAGATTAATTTGAACGGAAGCCAAAAAGCCGAGCGCCCGCGAATGGCGACGATGACTCAGGTCTTCGGAAAGGGTATCGTGAGGCTAATATAAATGGGACAGGTCATTGGCTAGCGCAACCGCTTTCGCTCACGCGCGTTCCAAATTTTTGCAATCCGCAATACTTCGCCATTTTCATTACAGCCGCGTCGTTGCTGGCGAACTCAGCATTAAAAAACAACGCGTTCTGCACGAGGTGCAGGTCGCCAAATACATTTGGGTAATTTGAATTCGCAAATTCATTTCGTGTCTTTTTTGAAAAAAGCAGCAGCCGTGAATAAGCAAAGCGCGCTACATCATTGCTCTCCCAAAATCTTTTGAAACAGCGAGGTTTATTGCGCTCAATCGAAAGGTGTAATTTTTCGTCTTCCGTTTGTCGTTGTCGGGCTGGCATCTGGTCAATTTCCTCAATTCGATTTATCGAGAGCAACGACAGCACCTTTTCTTTCTCATCGGCAATGGATTGGGACGAATTCCACTTCACCTTCTCTCCGCCTGGCAGTTCGAATTTACGAATGCCGTCCACGTCAAAAATCTTAATGGCATATTCGTCAAGCTGTGAGATTACAAGGAGTGGAGTCCGATGTCCGGCGAGGATGTCTTCATGAGTCGGGCTTTTCATTCCGAACATGAATACATTTTGGCGAATCTTGGGTTTTCCAAACTTGTCCTCAAGGAGCAGCCGCAATGGTGAGGATTCTCTGTCTGTAGTTGTGCCAAGGATGAAGGCGGTGTTTGAATTGTCGAGCAGCCCTGACAATCTGAACCAGTCAATGTGATTATCAACCACAAGGCGCCGCGCGGATTTTTGTATCACTTCAAAAAGATTCCCCTGTGTCGAAAGCAGTTCCTTCCCATAGAACGATAAAAAAGTTATCGCGTGCTTCTCGTAATCCACAGGCAGTTTCATTTCACAAAATCATCCAACGCTTTTTCCAGCTTTTTGAATGTTTCTTCCAAACGCAGCACCAGTGGAGACATTTTCTGCCAATCCAAGTCAAAGGAATAAGCGTTGCGGAACACATGACGGAAACGCAGGTATTCATTCAACGTGTCGTGTAGTTCTTCCGACAGCAACGCCGGGCGGTGCGCCGTTGGTGATTTCATCCGCAGCAAAAGTTCACGATGCCAGGAATCGCCCCGCACTGGCTCGCCGTCCAACTCGACCGCCACGCGCTTGAAAATATTTTCTACGCCGGTGTAAAATGAATGGAGCAACGCCGCGAGCGCAGACAGTTCGATTTCAGTCGGGGCCGTAGTGCGGCATTTGGCGAGAAGTCCGTGAATGCCAGACAGCAAACGCTGCAATTGTTCGCGTTCCGTGGCCTGTTGCTTGCGGAATTTATCCCACGCGGACGAGTTCATTCTCCGAGCGTAGGTGGCGGGTGAACGGCGTGCTGCGATCCAGGTCAATCAAATCCACCGAACGGCCAATCAAATCACTGACGCGCGCACCCATGCGATAGAAAACCGACGGTGGCAGGCCGGAAACCGCCAGATCGAGATCGGAGGCGGCATCACCCGTCCCATGTGCAGCAGAGCCAAAGACGTAAATTTCCCGTGCACCGGCAGTCTTGAGTTCGGCGGCGGCTCGCTTGATTAAAATGTCTGTTTCGGTGCTCACGGTTACAGTTGATTGTGCGTCTTTTGGGCCTGAAAGTCAAAAGATTAAGAAATGTGCCTTTAATTCCAAATAATTGAACTGGCGTGAAAACCCTGTCCTGCGCGAAATCCTAAAAGCAAAACTCCCGGAGCCGGGCGGCGGGTGCAATGTGGAGCGCAGCCGGATGAGGCGAGCAATACATTGACGCGACGACCGGCGACATATAATCGGATTTTGGATTCGCGCACACGGCTTCAATGCGGGTGATAATTGTTGCCGACAAGCTCGACAGATTGCGATTGACAATGGCGTAACGAATTTGTTAACCTCCGATGGTTAAAATTTTACCGTGAAAACTCGAAATTGGATTGTCGGATTATTTTTTCTCGGTTTCATAGTCGGTGTTAATGCTCAAGACGACAGCACCACCGCTAGCGTTCCTGTTTATCAGACCTACGCGCAGACACCGACGGCAACCGCTCCGAGCTACCAGACCTACGGGCAAACACCAACGGCAACCGTTCCGGGCTACCAGAC
>PLAY01000125.1 GCA_003134375.1 Limisphaerales bacterium
ACTCAGAAACGGCGGGCTTTTGCTAACGCTTCATTTGGATGATGGAGAAGAATTATTGTTCATTCTGGATACAGGGGCATCGGTCACCGTTTTGGACAAATCCTTGGAATCAAAGTTGGGAAGATGTTTCTGGACGCACAGGCTTTGGCATGAATGGTATGGCGTGAAAGTCGTGAAATTGTTCAGAGCCCCAAAACTTTACCTGGGCAACACTCAATTGCCGACTGGCTGTTGGATTCATACGGCGGATTTGAGCATTATGTCGAGTGAAAGGAACCGGATATTACACACTAATCGTCAGATCATGGGAGTTCTGGGCATGGATTGCCTGAAGTACTACTGTATTCAACTGGATTTTGCAGCTGACAAAATGTGCTTTCTTGATCCCGAACATTCAAACCAGCAGGATTGGGGCAAGGCATTCCCTCTGACGGCCTTTAACAGCGGATGTTTTTCAGTTCGTGAGAATCTTACAGGCGTAAAAGGTCCGGGCTCACTGATTGACGCCGGCTGTAATTTCGACGGTTGGTTGACGCCAAAGCTGTTCCAGCAGTGGACAAATCAAATGAAACTGCCGGCGAGTGGTGAAGCGCGTTATCCAAATGGTATGTTGGGTGGAGATACTTATCCTGATATTTATTTGAATGGTGACGGCAAATATAATGGGATTGGCCTGCGCTTCCTGGCGCGACATCTCGTCACCTTTGATTTTCCGAAACGGACGATGTATCTCAAACGCACGAGCATTGGGCCTCTCACACCAAATTGAAATGCTCTCACATTCACGCCACTGAATCCATGAAATGTATTCGCGTCATTGTTGCCTCCGCTGGCCTCATGGTTTTGTGTTCCTGCGCAACGCAGGATTCAACGCGGATAAGTCTTCCCACGGACGTGTCTCTTGGTGGAAAGGTTACCCGCGGTGATAATCTTTATTTGACACTTGATCTGGAAGGTGGAGAACAATTGTTGTTCATGGTGGATACAGGATGTCCCCAAACGATTTTGGACAAATCTTTGGAACCGAAGCTCGGGGCACGCCTGGGGAGAAAAACAATTCTTTACGGACTTTATGGAAAATCAATGACCAGGGCATATGCTGCGCCCCGCCTCTACCTGGGCAATGCGCAGTTACTAACCGGCAGGCGCGTTTTCACGGATAATTTGAGGGAGCGCAAAATAATAGGTCCTGCGGTGGCGGGAATTTTGGGCATGGACTGCCTGCGACATTATTGCATCCAACTGGATTTTACTGCCATGAGAATGCGTTTCCTCGATCCTGACCATCCTGGAGACGAGGATTTGGGTAAGGCATATCCACTCACCATATTTTTTAACTGCGTTTTTACTTGTACGGATCTTTCTGGAACGGGAAGCGTGTGGTTTCGCATTGATTCGGGCTTTATTGGCGGCATGGATTTTATCCTGAAGACAAGACCGTTCCAACGAGAATTGAACAAACAGACCCCCATGTTGTTATCGGAATCCGAAACAGCGACAGGCCGGTTGGAAAGGTTGGCCTTGTTTGCAAAAGTGTCGTTTGGTGGCGTGCCCTATACCAATCTGGTGTTTATGGTAAAGAAAGGGATAGCCAGGCCAGCCAACAACAACTGTGTTGGCTTGGGTTTTCTGAGTCGAAATCTGGTCACGTTTAATTTTCCAAAACGAATAATGTACCTGAAACCTGTCACTACTCCGCTTTTTGCTCAAGGTGGTTTGATCATGTTCAAGGCGACAGAATTCTTAATGAGTTTGGAAAAGAAGGGACAACTGCCTGGTTGGTTGAAGGGAGATACGGGTATATTCAGGTGGCCCAATGGCATGGATTTTGATGGGAAATATCCGGTTTCCCGAACAATCGATGGTCAAAAACATGGCGACGCCTCCGGTTACCATTATATCGTTGTCCAGTCATCCCCAGATAGCGTTTGGAAATTACAAAGAGCATGGAAAACTGACGCCAGCGGGCGCCTCATTGAGGAGTATTCCGTTCAGTAAGATTTTTCACCCGCGATAATTTTTCATCAAGCGCAGCATTTCCTTGACTGCCTTTTCCAGCCCAACGCTCACCGCCCGGCTTGAACGTAGCGCAGACATTCGTGTCTGCGGGTTCAAGGGACATTCTTGTCCCGTGTCCTTGTTTGATCGTGAGCGACCATCTGCGCTTGAACTGGCGACTGGAAAGTCGCCAGAACTCGCAGACAGGAATGTCTGCGCTACATTGTTCCGCGATAACCTTGCATCAACGCCAGCATCTCGCGCACGGCCTTTTCCAGCCCCACGCCCACCGCACGGCTGATGATGCTGTGGCCGATGTTTAATTCCACCAGATGCGGCACGCGATGCAGCGCGGACAGGTTCGCGTAATTCAATCCGTGTCCGGCATTCACCTTCAAGCCGAGCGCGTGCGCCTGTTTCGCGCCGGAAATCAAGCGCTCCAATTCAGTCGAGGGTCGAGAGCCGAGAGTCGAGGGCACGGCGTCCGGCTCTCGACCCTCGTCCTTCGACTCTCGACCAACCTGAAATTCCTCCGCAAACGCGCCAGTGTGTAATTCAATGAACTGGCTGCCGGTGCGCGCGGCAGCTTCAATCTGCTTTTCATCCGGCGTGATGAACAGGCTTACCTCGATGCCCGCGTCGTTCATTTTCTTGCGCGTGTCGGCAATGGCTTTTTCATTCGCCACCACGTCCAGCCCGCCTTCGGTGGTCACTTCCAGCCGCCGTTCGGGCACGATGCAGACGATGTCCGGTTTCAATCTCAGCGCGATGGCGATGATTTCCGTCGCGATGGCCATTTCCAGGTTCAGCCGTGTCTTGACAATCTCGCGCAATTTCCAAACGTCGCGGTCCTGGATGTGGCGACGGTCCTCGCGCAGGTGCGCGGTGATGCCGTGTGCGCCGGCAGCTTCGCAAATCAGAGCGGCCTCGACGGGATCCGGCTCGCCGAATCCGCGTCCGCGATAGCGCGCCTCGCGGAGCGTCGCGACATGGTCAATATTGACGCCGAGTTTGAGCATATCATTCAGCCGACAGGGGCAAACGCAAGTCACATCCCGGAAAATTCGTCGCCTCAAGCCAGTTCGCCAGCGCGACAAGTTCAACCGCGGTCAAACCACCCGGCGCTTTGCGCGTGAACGTCAATTCATTCGGTGCGGTTCGCGTAACTTCGGTCACTGTATTGCCCAACGTCGGGCCGACGCGGTTCAGCCACTTGGCGGCGGCGGATTGCGCGTCGAGCTGTTTGTGCTGCGTGAGCATAAGCCCTAGTTGAGTTAATAGCGGCAATTGTTGCAAACGCTCGGCGGTGATTTCCCAGTGGTAATAAACCAGATTGGACCGGGCAAGCTGCATGAACAGTTCCGGCGGCAGCGGTTCGGTTGTTGGCGCGTTTGGGAAAACCCCAGCCAGCAAAAAGTCACCCGCCGGTTCATGCAATACCGTCATATTTGGCTCAATGAGCAACATGCCGTGCAAGGAAATCTGGTTGTTGGTCATTCCCATCGTGAGCGGCATCATGAAATGGCTCTGCCAGTTGGTGCTGGCGGACAACTTTTGGTTGAGTTGCACGAGCGCGTTGGACGCGTCCGGAACCGGCACGGCGGCGAAAGTCTGGAGCGGGAACCCCGCCAACGCCCAGATGAACATCTGGTTCGGCACCGGCGAGATTTCGTATGGTTGCGCCCACTTTTGTTTTTCCAGCCACGGCGCGATGCCGCGCACGGCGGTGAAACTGACGATCGGCTCGTGAATGGTGTTCGTCGGCATCCGCCATTTTTCCAGTGTCATCGCCAGCGGCTGCGGGAAAATCAGCTTGCCCTCCACACGCAAATTGCCATCGCGTCCGACGGCCTGCCATCGCGTCTCCGGCAAATCAACTGCGCTCAACGCTGGCCACCAACGCGCCAAACGCGGCCAATCCAAATCCGCGGTCAACCAATCATTTTTCTCCTCTGGCGCCGGGCGTTTTTCGGCCAAAATCCGCCGGACCAGTTCGTCGTTCAACGGAAGTTTGTCCTGACCCCAGCCGAAGACAGCCCAATCGCCAACTCGGACGAAACGAATCAAATTGGGGGGAAGATGTTTTTTCAACTCCCAGCCGTTCGGAATTTTTTTCACGGACATCACCGTCCACGCTTCGAGAACATTTCCCAAATGGGTCTGCCAAAGCTGCGCGCGGCCGGCATTCAACCGGATCGCCAGCGCAAATTCCGGCGCCCCGTTCGTCGCGTCGCGAATTTGCAAAAACCATTCCGCGCCCAACAAATCGTCGAGCAACGGCCGAAGCTGCCCGGCCCCGTCGCCCGTGCCGGAAAGTATTTTTTGTTTGAGCCAGTTATAAGGCGCGCGGGAAAGTTTGTTCAGCGTTTGTTCGCGAAGCGCCTGCGCCTCGGGTGAACACCAGAGATTGGTGAACGCAACGGCATTGGTGTCGGCAGAAATCTGTTTGGCGCCCGCGAAATGAACCCGCGCCATCAAGTCCGGCGCTGGTGGCGACGCTTGAGCCACCACCGCAGCCATCATTGCCGCACAAAACAAAAATGTTAAAAACTTGTTCATCGAAGCGTCTTTCTGTGCCAAATGTGCCACTCCTTGGCAAATCCAATCATGCTGGAGCGCGGACGGCCTGTCCGCGAACCGTTGGAGTTCAAGCTTCAGCTTGTTCCCACAGGGCCGGTTGTTCGCGCTCCCACGCGCAATATTTCTGATTGCCCTGAGCGCTGAATCCGGTTTTGATTCGCCGTGCTCAAACTCCGCCCGTTCTTCAAATACTGGCTGCCGGTGTTGATTTGGATGGCGCTGATTTTTTCAGCGTCGAGTGATTCCCATTCCTACGAACATTCCTCGCGCTTCGTTGAACCGTTTTTGCATTGGCTGTTTCCGCAAATGCCGGAAGCGCAGGTGAAAGAAATTCATCTCGTGATCCGCAAGTGCGGACATCTGACCGAATACGCCGTGCTCGCGCTGCTGCTCTGGCGCGCGGTGCGCCGACCAGTGAAAAATGATCCCCGTCCCTGGATTTGGCCGGAAGCCGGCCTCGCGCTCGCCATCGTTTTTCTTTACGCCGCCAGCGATGAATTCCACCAAATCTTCGTGCCGACGCGCACGGCGCAGGTGTCTGACGTGCTCATTGACACCGCCGGTGGCGCGGCAAGTTTGCTCGCGCTTTGGATTATTGGCCGCTGGCAAAAACACTGGTAAGAACCCGCCATGAAACGTCCGTTCGTCGCCGTCGTTTCCTGTTACGCCATCGGCCTGTTGCTGGCCGGAATTTTTCGACCGCCGCTGGTCGCGCTTTTTGGAACCGCCTTTGTCGTTCTCGTCCTCGCCTGCCGCGCCGACTTGTCTCGGCGAAGCAATGCGAAGACGGAAGCGGCGCGAAGGCGGGTCCTCGTCCTCGAAAAATTCAGGCCTTGGTTGATCTGGCCGCTGCTGGCGCTCGTGGGCTGGACCAATCTGGCCAGCCGAACGGCCATGGTTTCACCCAACGACTTGCGCGCGCTGCTCGGCGATACCAACGCCATCGTGACGGTGCGCGGGACTTTGACCGAAACCCCGCACTGGCGCATCACCGAACGCGACGGCCAGCAAACCGAACGCTCGGTCGCACAAGTCCAGGTCACGGCGTTGTGCCGCGACGCAAACTGGCGACCGGCGACCGGTTCAATTATCGTGACGACGCCCGGCACGCTCGCCGCCAGTTTTTTCGCCGGACAACCGGTTGAAGTCACCGGCGTCATCAGCCGGCCGGCGTCGCCTTTGGCCGAGGGACTTTTTGATTACCGTGATTACCTCCAAACGCGCGGAATTTTTTACCAGCTCAAAACCAGTTCCACGAACGACTGGCAACTTGGCGCGACGCCGCTGATCAAACCACCGCTGACCGACCGTTTTTTGAACTGGTCGCAACGCACGCTGGCGCTCGGTTTGCCGGGGGAAGACCAGCCGCTGCGTTTGCTTTGGGCGATGACGCTCGGCTGGCGAACCGCCTTGACGGCTGATATTAACTTTTGTTTTTTGCATTGGCTGTCTCATCTACATTGCATATCCGAGTTTTCGGGAAGCTACTTCTTCTACCGTGAATTTGCATGAAAAACAATGGGAAGACATCTGGCGAAGTCTTGCTATGCGTTTGCCAATTGTTCTCCCTCTTATCTGGTTGGCCATTTACGCCGGAAGAAATTATATGTTGTCCATACGGCTTGAAGAGGATTACGCATACAAAGAGGCTGTTTCAAAGTCATTCTCTGGTTATAAAAGGGAAATGGAGAAATTGGCAAGCGCCCAAGCCGCAGGCCCTGAAAATCCGGTCACGATTTTATGCGTCAATGTCCTGAAGGCGATTACTGTGCGCTCTCGTTCGCGGCCTGGGTTGGCTCGATTCCGCTGGCGGCAAAGTATTTTCACCTGTTCAGCCCCGTTTCAACGGCGGCGAACATCATCGCCGTGCCGCTGGGCACGCTCGCGCTGATGAGCAATCTGGGCAGCCTCGTCTGTGGCGCGTGGTTCCCGTGGGTGACGGAATTGTTCAATCACAGCGCATGGTTTTTCATGTCGGCGATGACGGCGGTGAGCGAATTCGCGACAAAAATTCCCGGCGCATTTTTCTACGTGCCCGCGCCATCCTGGCTGGAAATCGGCATTTACTACGCCATCCTCGTCGGTGCCTTGAGCGGCTGGCTGTTTGCGCCCAAACAAAGAATTTGGAGCGCGACCGCTCTGGTTCTCATCGTCGCCGGTTTTGCCTGGCACTGGCAAGCGACACGCGGCGAAACCAGATTGACCGTCCTTCCGCTCAATGGCAGTCACGCGGTTTTCGTGGATGCCGCCGGACGAAAAAACGACTGGCTCGTGAATTGTGGCAACGAAAGCGCCGTGAACTTCACCCTCAAACCGTTTCTCCGCGCGCAAGGTGTGAACCGCGTTCAAAGACTCGTGCTGACGCATGGTGATTTGCGAAGCAGCGGCGGCGCGGAATTGCTCAACAAACTTTTCGGGGTCGGTGAAATTTATACCAGCCCGGCGCGTTTTCGCTCGATGGCGTATCGCGAAATAATTGCGGAATTCGAAAAGCAACCCCGGCGGCACCGAATCATCAATCGCGGTGGCGCCGCCGGTTGCTGGCAGGTTTTCGCTCCCGACGCCACGGACAATTTTGAGCGCGCTGACGACGCAGCGCTGGTGCTGTTGGGAAATTTTTACGGCACGCGCGTCCTCCTGCTGTCCGATTTGGGTCGCGAAGGACAAAACGTCCTGCTCTCACGCACGAACAAACTGCGCGCGGACATTGTGATTGCCGGTTTGCCCGACGAAGGCGAACCGCTTTGCGATGCGTTGCTCGATGCCGCACAGCCAAAAGTCATTGTCATTGCCGATTCAGAATTTCCGGCAACCCGCCGGGCCGGCCCCAAACTGCGCGCCCGACTGGAGCAACGGGGGATTCTGGTCATTTACACGCGCACGGCGGGCGCGGTGACAATTTTGTCGCGGCCGGACGGTTGGGAATTGCGCACGATGGACGGGCAAAAAAATTCATATCGAACCGCGACCGGGAATTGAGCCGGATCACTACCACCGTTGCCACCACCACAATGGCCGGTTAGGGCTTTCGGGCAAAGGCCGCTGCTTCGTGAGGCTTACGGAAACATAACGGGCCTCTGGAATCGAAAATTTTTTCACTTCGATCGTCACGCTTTCGGGGCGGAATTCCGATAAAATTTTGCCGGCAATGTCCGTGGCCACGGATTCGATCAGCCTCCAGTTTCGCGTTTCGCCAAGTTTCAACAGTCGTTGGCTGACCTCATAATAATCTATTGTCCGCCCGATGCGACCACTCACGGCCGCTGATGAAAAATCGAACTTGATGTCCAGCGTCAGCAACAAGCGTTGCGGCTTGGCGCGTTCCTCTTCAGAAATGCCAACCCGATAAAAAACTTCCAGGTCCACGATGGTGATAAAAGACATGACGATGCTTCTGAATTATTTTGCGTCTGCGACTCAGCGTTTTTACTTCCCGCTTTTGGTTTTCTGCCTTCCCCGCCGTTTCATCACGGCATTAATCAGCACCCGTGTCGGCATATTAAGCCGCATTTTGCCGGCTTCGGCAAGCGTAACCCACCGGGCTTCGCGGGCTTCGTGGTTCAACTTCACCCGCGGTTGGCCGGCACAACGGCAGGTGTAATTCAGCAGGACAAAATGCGCGTCGCGGTAAAATTCCTTCGAATGAATGCAATCCTGCACGAGCACAAATTCAATATCCACCACCTTGAGGCCGGTTTCCTCCTTGATTTCGCGGCGGAGCGCGGCCTCGGATGGCTCGCCCCATTTGATTTTGCCGCCGGGAATGCCCCAAAGATTCGACCATTTGTGGGTGCGGATCATCAGCACTTCGCCCGCGCCGTTGAAAATCAGGGCGCCGACGGTGGCGAGCGGCGGATGGGTTTCCTCAAAATTTTTCGCCGCCGGTTTGAGGTGCAAATGGTTCTGCTCCAAAACCCGGCGCAATTCGCCGAGATGTTCGACAATCAAATCCGGCTGCGCCGCGCGCAACTGCTCCAGCGTGTTGTAGCCGGTGAGCACGGCGCAGGAATGCACGCCGCCGTGATGCGCGGTTTCGATGTCGTGCTGCATGTCGCCGATGAACAGCGTCTGGTCCGCGCGCAAATGATTTTCGGCGAGGATTTCGTGGATTTTTTCCCGCTTGTCCCAAACGTCCGTGTAAGGCTTGTCGAGGTAGGCGTCGAAGCCGGTGACCTGGCATTGCGTCAGGAAATGATCGCGATGCACCGTGCTCAAAAGAAAGGTGCGCAGCTTCTGCGCGCGGCAAAATTTGAGAAAGTCGCGCGCGTACGGCAACGCGCACACGGAATCCTGTGCCTGCCGGAAGCTGCTGTGGAACCAGTCTTCGAGCTGGGCCATCGGCACGTGCGGCGTGTGGCGGTCATAAAAATTCGTGAACGGCAGGGAAAACTCCGCGCGGAACTGGTCCAGCGACATCTCCGGGCGGCCGGCCTGGGTGAGGACGAAATTCGACGCCTTCAAAACGGCGGGCAAATCGTCCACCAGCGTGCCTGACCAGTCGAAGATGATGTTGCGAATCACAAAGCACATTTAACCACAAAGAACGCAACGAACACAAAGAGAAATGAATCCCGCCCGCTGTCGCGGAATGACTAATTTCTAAACCCTAATGACGAAAGAAACCCAAATTCCCCAACCCGAATGCGACAGTGGAATTGGGGACAGGGGAATTTGTTACTGCTTTGTCCCAAACTCCTCTGTCGAACGTGCATTGGTCATTTGAGCATTCTTTAGTCATTAGGGTTTAGGAATTATGGTTTTAATCGTGGCTTCGTCTCATTCCGCCCACCGATTTCCTTGAAATCCGACACCTGACACTTGAAACTCCACCGGTGCTCATCGCCTTCAACAAGCCTTACGGCGTCGTTTCGCAATTCACGCCCGCCTGCGCGGACGGAGCCGCTTCGGCGCGGCAGGGGCCCGACGGGTCGCCCAACCGCACGCTGGCGGAATTCGGTTTTCCGAAAGATGTTTATCCGATTGGCCGGCTGGACGCGGATTCCGAAGGCTTGCTGCTCTTGAGCGACGAGCCGACGTGGAACGAACGCCTGCTGCACCCGCGCCACGCCCACGAACGCGAGTATTGGGCGCAGGTTGAACGCATCCCGACACCGGAAGCTTTGAAAAAATTGGATCGCGGCGTTGCGGTCCAAGGCCGGAAAACGTTGCCGTGCCGCGCGTGGATTCTGGAGCCGCAACCGGAGGTGGGGCGCGCAGTCCCCTGCGCACCGCAGATTCGGTGGGGCGAGAGTCTCTCGAGCCCTGACTCGAAAAATATTTCAGGCTCGACGGAGTCTCGCCCCACCAAGGGGAAAATCAAAATCCCGCCGCGCGACCCGCCCATCCGATTCCGCAAAAGCGTGCCGGATTACTGGATTGGGCTGGAACTG
Organism: Limisphaerales bacterium; assembly: GCA_003134375.1. Classification (GTDB taxonomy): domain Bacteria; phylum Verrucomicrobiota; class Verrucomicrobiia; order Limisphaerales; family UBA11358; genus UBA11358. The sequence continues at coordinate 9,969 of PLAY01000125.1, forward strand.
ATCGAAGGCAAAAACCGCCAGGTGCGCCGCATGACTGCGGCCATTGGCCATCCGACGCTGCGTCTGATCCGGGTGCGCATCGGAAATTTATGGCTGGGCGATCTGGCGGCGGGACAATGGCGATTTTTGACGGCGGAAGAATGCGGATTGGTAAACTTCTGACACCATGACGGGCAACAAGCTGGAGTTCTTGGCAAGACGTCGAAAGTAAGGCAGTTTTTGTCAGATAGGCGCGGCATTGCAAAAATCATCTTCAAATAAACTTCAAACGCAGCACGGCGCGGCAGATGGAATTTTCCGTTTGCCCGGCGTGTTCTCGCATCCGGCGTGCCTTGGTTTTTTGTTGGGAGCGGTCACACTGGCGGTTTACTGGCCGGTTTTACACTGCGACTTTCTGACCTATGACGACCCGGCTTACTATGTGGAAAATATCCATGTCCAGGACGGCCTGACGCCGGACGGCATCGGGTGGGCGTTCCGCACGGGCTTGATGGGGAACTGGCACCCGCTCGTTTGGTTGTCGTTCATGCTCGATGTCACTTTGTTCGGCCATGGACCGGCCGGTCCCCATTTTACGAATCTGGCGCTGCACGTGACGAATGCCATCCTGGTCTTCCTGCTGCTTAAAACCTTAACCGGAGCGAAGTGGCGGAGTTTCATGGTGGCCGGGTTGTTCGCCCTGCACCCGTTGCGGGTCGAGTCCGTGGCGTGGATTTCAGAGCGCAAAGATGTGCTGAGCGCGTTCTTTGGCCTGCTGTCATTGATAATGTATGCGCGGTATGCGCAGCGGGTGGCGAGTGACCAGCCTTCGCCATGCTTCGGCTCGGCAGGCAAGTGGCGGGTGACACGAACGAAGTCCATCCTGTCACGTTTCACGTTTCACGTTTCACGTTTCTACTGGCTGGCACTGTTCTTCTTCGTGCTGGGATTGATGAGCAAAACGATGCTGGTCACTCTGCCGTTTGTCATGTTGCTGCTGGATGGCTGGCCGCTGCGACGTCTCACGATGGATAACCTGCGGCTGGCATCCCGCCGGCTCATATTGGAGAAAGTGCCTTTTTTCATAACCGGTTTTTGCATCGGCATGGCCACCTTCATGCTGCACAAGGCATCTGGCGCTTTGACACCACTGGCAACTTCTCCCATCTCCGCCAGGCTTGAAAACGCGCTGATAGCCTTCGCCTGTTATCTGGGCCGGACGCTCTGGCCGGTCAACCTGGCATTGCCATATCCGCAAGTGGAACACTGGCCGCTGGTGGTGGTGCTGCTGTCGGGGTTGATGTTGTCGGGCCTTTGTTTTACGGCGGTATGGTGGGGCCGAAAGCAACCGCACATTTTTGTGGGCTGGTTCTGGTTTCTGGGGATGCTCCTGCCGGTAAGCGGGATCATCCAATGGGGGGAACATTCGATGGCAGATCGGTTCACCTACCTGCCCTCGATAGGATTGTTCATCCTCCTCGTCTGGATCGTCGCCGGGAATTTGCAGGAATGGCGGTTGCCAAAAATCGCCGTCGGCGCCGGATCGGTTGCCGTGCTGGTGGCTTGCGCGGTCTGCACGCGGCATCAACTGGCTTGCTGGCGGGATAGTGAAACGCTTTTTCGCCACAGCATTTCCGTCACGGAAAACAATTATGTGGCTTATTGCAACCTGGGCATGTCGGCTGTGAATCAGGGACGGTGGGACGAAGCGGCGGAATATTTTGCGAACGCACTGCTGGCAAAAACCAATTATCCCCTGGCCTTGAACAATTTTGGCGCCACCCTTTTTCACCAGGGACGCGTGGCTGAGGCTGCCGTTTTCATTCAAAAGGCAATCGAGCTGGACCCCTATGACGTGTCCGGGTTCTTTAACCTGGGACAAGTCCACGTGGCCCAGGGCACGATGGACGAAGCCGTGGGGAATTTTGAAACGGCACTGCGTCTGGATCCGGATCACCTCCAAGCGCGCAAAAATCTGGCTGCCATTCTCATCCGAATGGGAAAAACCGATGACGCCTTGCAACACCTGGGATTGATTTTAAAACGCCAGCCCCATGATGCGGAAACCCTGAGCAACCTGGGCAGCGCGCTGGCCATGAAGGGCGAATTGGGCCAGGCCACCATTTATTTTCGTGAAGCGGTTCGTTGTTCACCCGGCGTGCCCGATATGCATTTCAACCTTGGCAATGTGTTGCTCGCCCAACACCTGACCGAAGAGGCGATCCTCCAATATCAGGAAGCCTTGCGGCTCAGGCCCGGTTATGCGGAAGCGGAGCGGCAACTGCGCGCGCTGGAAGCGAAAATCGGAGAACGGAACGGAAACGGCACAAATGCTCCATAATATCCACACCTCAACCAACGCCTCCCGTTGACCGCCTGTTTTTATGGACGTATCCTTGTCCCTGATGAACGTGATGGAAACCCAGCCTCCCGGAGTGGATCGCTTCCAACTCCGCAAGCCCATGCCGCACTCACAATTCGAGCCGCTGGCGAAGGAGATTTTTGCGCTCAAGAAGCAACTGAACGCCATCATCCTCGCCCACAATTATCAGGTGCCGGAAATCCAGGACGTGGCGGATTTTGTGGGCGATTCGCTCGGACTGTCCCAACAGGCGGCAAAGACGGACGCGGACGTGATTGTTTTCTGCGGCGTGCATTTCATGGCCGAGACGGCAAAGATTTTAAGTCCGAACAAGGTCGTGGTATTGCCGGACAAGGACGCCGGCTGTTCGCTGGAAGAAGGCTGCCCCGCCGACCAGCTCGCCGCGTTGCAAAAGACCAACCCGAATTTCTGGACGGTCACCTACATCAATTGCAGCGCGGCGGTCAAGGCGTTGAGCGACGTAATCTGCACCAGCGGCAACGCGGTGAAAATTGTCGAGGCCGCGCCGAAGGACAGGGATTTGCTGTTTGTGCCGGACGAAAATCTCGGCCAGTGGGTGATGGAACAGACCGGTCGCCCGATGACGCTTTGGAAGGGCAACTGTTACGCGCATGTCGAGTTTCGCCGCGATCAAGTGCTGAAATTGCGCAAACAATTTCCCGACGCCAAGGTTGTGGTCCATCCGGAAAGCTTGCGTGAAGTGCGGGATCTGGCCGACGCGGTTTGCTCGACGGAAAAGATGATTACCTATTGCAAGAACGATCCGGCGAAGCGGTTCGTCATCGTGACCGAGTCGGGCATCATCCACCGGATGCAGAAGGAATGTCCGGGCAAGGAATTCCTGTGCGCGCCGGTGTTTGACGTGATGCGGATGCCGTCGGACAACTGCCGTTGCAGCGAGTGCAAATACATGAAGTTGAACACGTTCGAAAAGCTGCGCGACTGCATGAAAAACCTCGCGCCGCGAATTGAATTGCCGGCGGAAATTTTGAAGCGCGCACGCCTGCCGATTGAACGGATGCTGGAAATTTCGGCGAGGCCGGCTTGAATTTTCTTCGAATCTTTTGACTGGCATGCCATACAAACCAAAACCCACCCAGGTTTGAAAATACCCTGAGTGGGTATCGCCGTTGGCAAAGAACATTTAGAATCTCCAGGTCAAGTCCAGTTGCAACACATTGTAATTTTTTATTGGGTTGATGCCCGGAATATCCAAATTGTTGCCACCTGTGCCAAGGTTGTTTTGGATCGGGTTGGCGTGGCCGAAGCGAATGGTGCCGATAATGTCGTCGGTGAAGCTATAGGCAAATGCCGAGTAAAAGCCTTGCAGATTAGCCCGGCCTTCGAAAAAGTCGGAGTCAATCAAATTCACATCCAAAGCATATTGTTCGATATGCTGCCAATAGAAGCGTGCTTCCCAGGTATTTTTCTTCGATGTCGAACCATAGACCAAGCCTTGGGTTGGCCCATAAACCGGCCCGGCGCTGCCAATGCCAATACCAATTTGATAAGCCTTGACTTGATCCGTCTCGGGACCATTCACCCCCGGGAATGCTCCGGGACCGCCGGCTTGGTAGGCGGCACGCGCGCGATCAGCACCATTAAGATTGTAGGCAAAATCGCCGAAGATCCGGCCTTGCAAGGTTCCCAATGGGGTTTCCCGGATTTTGAAATCGAACTCGGCGGGGACTTCCAGAATCAGGAGGTCATTGATGCCATTTTGGTTGTAAGCATATCCACCCGGATAATTTACATTCACACCTGCACTCCCCTGCCCGGTGTAGGGTTTATTTAGTCCATTGGCACTGCCTCCGTTGGTGCTGCCGATGCCAGTGTAAGTATAAAGCATGGGCGCAATCTTGACTGACATATCCTTGCCAATTCTCACATTAGCACCCGCCTGCCAGGTCAGCAAGAACGTGTCACTGGAAGGAATCTCTGTGGCTTGACTCGGATCCTGATAGTCCCATTGTCCGAAATCCACGAACAGATCCACGTTATCAATTGTATATTTGAATTTTTCAAACGCGCCTTCCGGATTGATGTCCGAATCCCAAACCATGGGCGTGGTGTAAAGCGGCATGGGCATCCGACCCACGGTCATTTCATACCAGTCGGTCGGATGCCAGCCGAGATAAGCTTGGCCGATATAAATGCTGCTCTGACTTTTGTCCGAGGGAGAGACTGAGCCACTAGTGGTATTATTGCCGAAAGTGGACCAAGGCGAGCGCGGATTGCTGGACGTTTCCAATCGGATTCCATAATTAACGTCATCCACCAAGTCACCGCGCAGGCCAATACGGAGAGCATAACGAAACCGCTCGCGCTCATAAGTATCCGGTGTTGCACCGGGGACATTATCCACTCCACGATATTCGTAACGAAACCGCAGGTCGCCAAAAAGCTGCATGCTCTTGATGGCATCGGACATCTTCCATTTCGAAATTGGCAGGTTGCTTGTCGCATTGGTTTGTTCCGCAGCCGTCTCAGCCTCAATTTGTTTTGCCTCATCCTCGGTTAAAATGCCCTTCTTGATAAGCACGCCCACCAGCGGATTCTCCGGCGGCGGTGACGCGGGCGTCGTTTGAGCCCGGGCATTAAGGGTGAGTATGATCAACATTCCTGTCACAATTGTCGTTGCTTTTCCGAATTTTATTTTTTTCATAAATGAATTCCGATTCAAGACGGCGGCACTTTGGGGAACCGATGTTACAAACATAATTCGGATTTGTTACGTTTCTGTGACAAATCCCGGGGGCAGGCGGAAATGCGGCTTCATTTGCTCGCGAGACGGAGGAAAAAGGATGCAAACCTGGGTAAACAGTCGGTCAGCGCAATGCGCCGATCTGGTAATTCAGATTGGCTTCCTGAATCAGAACGTCGTAGCGGGCATTGGTGTTGGCGATTTGCGCCGAGGTCAGGCTCAACTGTGCCTGACTTAATTCGACTATTGAACTGATGCCCGTTTTATAGCGCGCCTCGGCCAAATCGTAAGCCTCGGCGGCATGCTTGACCAATTGTTCGGTGGTCCGAAGCTGTTCCAGTGCATTGTTCACGTTCAGCCAGGCGATGCGCACGTCCCGGATCACGTTGTCCTCCGCCATGCGCAGCATTTCCGCGTCGGCCTGCGCTTTCAGTTCGGCCTCATGCTGACGTGCCGTGTAGAGGCCACCCGCGAACAATGACAGACTGAGTTGAACCCCACCGGCGGCGTAGTTGTCAGCCAACCGGTCGTCGTGTATCGGTGAATCACCGGCCACACCGATGGCCGAAACTGTCGGCAATCGCGCGTCTCTTTGTGATTTTGCGAATCGCAGCGCCGCATCTCGCTGATCCTGGAGGCTTAATAGTTCCGGCCGCTGACTCAACGCGCGTTCGATGAATTCGGATACGTCATTTGTGGCCGGGTTTACCGGCAGCGATTGTTCGACAAGTTGAAACTGTTTGAATTCGCGATAGCCCAGCGCCGTCGAGAGTGATGCCATGGCCGCGTCCGCGTCATTTTGAGCTCTTTGCAAAAGCAACCGGCCTTCTTCCAACGCAACTTGGGCGAAACTCACGTCCAGTTCGGATCGCAGCTTGTTGGTGGCCAGGGCGGCGACTTGGTCGAGCAACAATTGCCGCGTGGCAAACGTCTGTTGCGCCACATGCAAGACCGCCTGTGCCTCCAATGCGCCGAAATAGCTGGTGTCCACCTGCAACCAAACCTGCTCCCGGGTGGTATTAACGTTCTGGTTCTCGGCCTGCGCCTGAAATTTGGAGCTGGCCGTGAGGTTGGCAGTGTGGCCGAAATCGGTGATGAGTTGGCTGACGGCTAATCCTCCGGCGGCACGGTCATAGACGCTCGGGTTGTTCAATCCGCCGGCCATGATGCGCGTGTTATCCGAACCCGCGCCGGCGGCGGTGGCGTAAAGATTGGCCGTCGGGAAATACCCGGAACGGGTTTCCTTGACGACCTCTTCCGCCGCGCGCGCCCGATAATTCGCAGCAGCGATCTGTGGATGATTGTGTAACGCCAGTTTCTGCGCGTCGGCCAAAGTCAAAACGGGTGGCACGTTGGTGGTCTCGTCCGCAACAATTTTGCCGGCAAAAAGGACGCAAACGGTCAGGGCAAGAATGATTCGTTTCATTTGGAAATTATTTTAATGCGAAATTGTTCTCGCTGTATCAGGGGAATTTTTTACCACCGCTTCTTTACGGCGATATAGTATGAAATACGCTGCCGGCACTATGAAAACAGTCAGCACGACGGAAACGCCAAGGCCGCCGATGATAGCGCGGGCGAGCGGCGCGTAGGCTTCGCTGCCCGTGCCGAGTTTCAGGGCCATCGGAATCAGGCCCATCAGCGTGGCCAGCGAAGTCATCAATACCGGACGCAAGCGCACCCGGCAGGCCAAGGACACGGCTTTGCGCAACGGCTGACCCTCTTCGCGCAGCCGGCGGGTGAATTCGACGATGAGGATGCTGTTGGAGACCACGATGCCCACCATCATCACCACGCCCATCAGCGACATGACGTTGAGCGTTGTGCCAGTGGCAAAAAGGATGATAAACACGCCGGTCAATCCGGTCGGCACGGCGAGCAAAATCAATAGTGGGTCGAGGAACGATTGAAATTGTGCAACAAGAATCAAATAGACGAGGACGGTTGCCAGAATCAAGCCGAGGCCGAAACTGCGGAACGAGACTTGCATGGCGTGCGCCGAGCCGCGCATTACGATCTGGACATTTGAAGGCAGTTTCAGGTCATCAACAATTTTTTGAACGCCCTTCAAAACTTTGCCGAGGTCTTCGCCCGTAGGTGAAACATAGACATCCATTTCACGGCGCAGTTGATAATGATCCACCTCGGTCGGCGAACTCCGGTGGCTGATGGTGCTGACGGTGTCAAGCCGCGTCGGCAGCGGGGAATTTGCGCCGCGCAACGGGATGGATGACAGGTCGGCAAAGTTTTTTACGAATCCTTCGGGATACTGGACGGTGAGGAAATAGTCTTTGCCACTTTTCGGGTCCACCCAATAGCTCGGCGCAATCATCTGGTCGGAAGTCAGCGCCGTGATGACATCGCCAACGACCTCTTTCTCATTCAGGCCAAGTTCGGAAGTGCGCAGCCGGTCAATGTCCAATTGTAGTGCTGGATAATCCACATCTTGCGGCACCAGCACATCGCTGACGCCCGGCAGCGCCCGGGCTTTTTGGGCGATGTCCGCCGCGATTTTGTGGGTGGTGTCCATGTCATTGCCAGTGACTTGAATATCCAACGGCGCGGGCATTCCCAGATTCAGGATCGCGTCCACGAGACCGCCGGTCTGAAAATAGGCGGCGACCTGCGGTAATTCTTTTTTCAGCCTCGCGCGCGCCAAGTCCATGTATTGAAAGCTGCTCAAATGATGACCGGCATTTAGACCGACTTGGACAAACGCCGTGTGCGGGCCGGAATTGGGCGTGTAAATCGAGGAGAAACCGGGCGTGACCCCGATGTTGGAGACGATGATTTTCAAATCCTTCGGTGGCACAACGTCACGGACAATCTGCTCGACCTGCTGTACCAGTTGATCGGTCAGTTCGATGCGCGTGCCGGTGGCCGCCTTGAGGTTGATGACAAACTGGCTGGGATCGGTGCGCGGGAAATACGCTTCGCCGATGAGCGGATACAACGCGAGGCTCAAAATGAAAATGCCCGTGATGCCCAGCACCGTAGCCAGCGGACGAATCAACGCTAAGTTCAACCAGCTTTCATAGTGGTCGAGCATGAGGTTAAATTTATGATTAAACCAGATATTGAATCGCTGAAGCCAGACATGCGGTTTCGGCTGGCCAATTTCTGAATGTCCGATTTCTTTTTGTTCCTGATGGCCGCGAATCAGTTTGGCGCAGAACAATGGCACCACCGTCATCGCGACCAGATACGAGGCGAACAACGAAAGGATCACCGCCAGTGCGAGCGCCATGAAAAGAAATTTGCTGACGCCGTAAAGAAATATGACGGGAAAGAAAACGATGACCGTTGCCAGCGTCGCGGCAAGCACCGGCAGCGCGACTTCGCGGCCGCCACGTTCAGCGGCGACTTCGGGTGCTTCGCCCATTTCCAAGTGCCGGAAAATATTTTCCAGCACGACAACGGAATTGTCAATCAACCGCGAAAACGCCAGCGCCAGTCCGCCGAGAATCATCGCGTTGATGGTACTGTTGCCCATGGACAATGCGATAAACGCGGCGAGGGCAGAAAGCGGAATCGAAAGAAATACCGCGATGGTGGCTCTCATGCTGCCGAGGAAGACCAAAATCATCAAGCCGGTCAGCACCAGGCCGATCAGACCTTCATGGATGAGGTTTTCAATGGCGTTGCGAACGAAAACGGACTGGTCGAAGACAACTTTCGTCACGAGTTGCTTGGGCATGTCGAACAAGTGAGCGACCGCCTCCTTGATGCCGTCCACGACGGCGATGGTGTTCGCATCGCCGCCTTGTTTGAGCACCGGCAGATAGACCGACGGCTGGCCATCCACGCGCACGACATTGTATTGGATTTCCGAGCCGTCCACCGCGTGGCCGACATCGCCGATGAGCACAGAAGCGTTGCCAACCGTTTTCAACGGCACCTGGTCGATGTCCTTCATGTCGTTGATCTGGCTGTTGACGTAAAGGTTGTAATCGTAGGGGCCGATCTTCACGTCGCCGGCGGGCAGGATCAAATTCGCCTCGTTCACCGTGCGCACGACGTCCATGACGCTCAATTGATGCGATTCGAGCTTGAGCGGGTCCACATAAATCATGATCTGCCGGTAGCGTCCGCCGAATGGCTGTGGCACGGACGCGCCCGGCACGTTGGCCACCTGGTTGCGCACGTCAAACTGGCCAAGGTCGCGGAGTTTCGCTTCGTTCAAGCCTTCGCCTTTCAAGGTGATCAAACAGACCGGCAGGCTAGAGGCATCGAACTGCAAAACAACCGGCGGTAACGTGCCGGGCGGCAGCTTCCGCAAATCGGCCATTGCCAGATTCGCAATGCTGGTGACGGCGGAGTCGGCGTTGAAGCCCGGTTGAAAATAGATTTTGATCAGGCTCACGCCCGGCAGCGAACGCGATTCAATGTGGTCTACCCCGCTGGCGAGTGTGAAGAAACGCTCGAAACGCCCGGTGATGTCGGTTTCGATTTGCTCTGGCGGCATCCCGTTGAAAAATGTGGCGACAACCACGACGGGAATTTTGATCGGCGGAAACAAATCCACCGGCATTCGCACGAGACTCGTCACGCCAACGACACAGGTGATGAGGCAAATGACGATGATTAGATATGGCAGACGGATGGCAAAACGGGACATGAAAATGAAATGAGTTTAGGGACGGTCTTTGGCGATGGCGGCGCGCAATTTTTCAATTGAGAAATCCTTTGACTGGCAAAGCGTGATCAACTCATGCTCCCGCGCGATGATTTCCGCTGCCGCCAACGGAATTTCCCCGGCAATGGCGGACGGAATGGATTGAACCCCGTGCAAATCGCCGTGGAGCAAATCGCCGGATTCAATTTTCAGTCCGCCGATTTCAACGGGTGTGCCAAATTCAACAATGTGAACGTAGGCGTGTGAGACGGAAATGCTCCCGGCAAAAAGTTGGAAACCCAGTTTTTCTGCCGCCGGAAGATCACGTACCGCACCATTCGTCACCGCGCCCGCGCAGCCGAGCGCACGCAGGATGTTGACATGCACCACGCCCAGCAATGAACCAAGACCAGCCTTCGTGGCCACATCTTGAACAACCACCACGCGCGGCGCGGGCAGTGAGAGAATGTAATCCCACCAATCGGTTCGGTCAGGATAACGGCTGTCGGCTGTTGGCGGCGCGGAACCGCGAATCTTGACCGTGGCCGCGTAACCGAGCATCGGCGTTAAATGGGGAAACAAACAATGCACCGAGTTGTCGGCAAAGCCTTCATTACACAGCCGTTTGTGAAATGACTCGATGGCATTGGCTAAGGTGCAGGCGTCCAACTGACGCAAGGTTTCCAATTGTTTAGGAGTCAAAATGGCTTTCATGGATTCAAAACTTTCTCGCTGACGTTGAAATTTTCGCGCGGGTGTCGCATCCAAAAAATTGATGAGCTTGCTGCGACGCGCCCGTCCGTTTTTTCAGTCGGATGAAAGTGATTGATGGAATGAAACGCGCACGGTCGTTGAATGGTTTGATTTCAATTGTCATCGCGCAGAGAAAGCTGGATAAGCTTCGGCTCGACTTTCTGGCCGGCCTGAAATCCCGAGCGGTTGCCAATGATTACCAAATCGCCTTCGCGCAAGCCGGAAAGGATTTCGTATTTGTCCGCCGTTTCCAGGCCAAGTTTGACTGAGCGTTCCTCAATCTGATTGTCACGGTTGACGACATAAACCGTGGGCGTCTTGTCGCCGGCGACCGCTTCGGTAGGAATGGCCAGCACTTGGGGACGCCGTTCTACTTTCAAAACCACGGTGGCATACATGCCTGGCACCAATTCCAGATTCGGATTGGGCACTTCAATTTCCGTCGTCATCGTTCGCGTATCCTTGTCGACATCATGTGTAAAACGGGAAATGGTGCCGGTGAATGGCTCGCCTTTAAGAGATTCAACTCGCACTTCTACAGGGTCGCCGAGTTTAATGTACTTCACGTAGTCAACGGAAACGGGGAAATCCAGCCGCAACTGGTAGTTGTCCGAGACATGCAGCAACGACTTGGCTTGGGTATCGGAAGAAGTGCCGGTCTGAATGAGCGCGCCCGGATCGGCATAACGTCGGGTGACCACACCATCAAATGGGGCTGTGATGCGGGTGTAATCCACCATTGTCTGAAATTTGTTCGTATCCGCCTTGGCGGCGGCAACAGAAGCGGCAGCGGAAAGATCTTTGGCTTCGGCACTGTCCAGATCTTGTTCCGCGACCAGATTGGGATGTTCCTTATTTACGGCGACTAACCGGGTATAATCAAGATGCGCATTTTTGTAATCGGCTTCGGCGTGTTGTTCGGCTGCAAGCGCACTGTTGAGTTCATCCTGTAATTCGGGAACTTCGAGCGTGGCCAGAAGTTGTCCCGCCTTCACCTGGTCACCGAAATCCACATTCATTTCCTTCACATAGCCGGAAACCTTGGCGTGCAACTCAACTTCCTGATACGGGCGGAATTCCGCCGCAATCGTCACTTGCTTGTAAAGGTCTTCCCGCGTCACTTTCGCCACGGCCGCCATCGGCGCGCCGGTCAAATCAGCATTCACGTGAGCTTGCGCGCGCGCGTGATGCGTCGCCCACAACACGCCCAGGCCGATGACGAAAGCCGCCGCCAGGATTTTGGAAAAAACTCCGAAACGGAATTTCACGATTTTGAATTTCATGGATTATTCGATCCAATTCAGGAACTGAGTTTGTGGTTTAGCCAGCAACCAAAAGGTTGTAAATCCATTGATGATTGGCAACGCCGCCCACGATTGAAGGCCCGGCCCATGGTCGAACCAAATCAAGAGGGCGCAGCAGAGATGCCCGATCAAAAGCATGATCAAGACTAGGCGACCATCTGTAAAAGGTATCAGCCACTTGCTACTGACTTTAGGAAACGTCTTGGTTTTCATGGATTGGTGGAAGATTTTTAGTTTTTGGACAAAGGCAGTTTGACGCGAAAACAACTGCCACTGCCAACGGCGCTTTGCGCTTCCACTTCCGCGCCGTGCGCGGTGCAAATGGATTTGACGATGGAAAGTCCAAGACCCGCGCTTTCGGAATCGGCGGAACGAGCCTGATCAACACGATAAAATCGCTCGAAGATGTGTGGTAACGCATCGGGCGGAATGCCGATGCCATTGTCTTCCACTTCCAGCACGGCGTGGCCGTTGACGGCGTGAACGCGCAATTGAATCGTGCCTTTTTCCGGCGTGTATTTGATGGCGTTGTCGAGCAGATTCACGACGACTTGTTTGAGCCGCACGTGGTTGCCTTTCACCGGCACCGGCTGGCTGCCGTCGCAGGAAATGGAAATGCCTTTGTCCTCGGCCAGCAGGCTCATTTGTTCGGCGGTCGTTTTGGCCAGTTCGCTCAAATCGAAGCCTGTCCATTCGGTTTGCGCTTCGCCGGCATCGAGCCGCGAGAGTGTGAACAACTGCTCCACGATTTTGCCCAAATGCACGACTTCCTCCAACATGCTGCCGGCGCGGTCGCGCAATTCCGAATCAAGGCGGGCGTCTTCCGCGAAATGTTCCAGTTCTCCCCGCAGAATCGTGAGCGGCGTGCGCAAGTCATGCGAGGCATCGGCGACAAACCGTTTGGAATTTTGAAAGGCGTCGTCCAGCCGGGTGATCATGCGGTTGAGCGAAACGGACAACCGCTCCAATTCATCGCCGGTGCTGGAGACCGGCAGACGTTCGCTTAAATTGTACTGCGTGATCCGCTCGGCGGCACGCGTGATTTGTTCGACCGGCGTCAAGGCCCGCCGTACCAGCAGATAGCCGCCACCCGCGACGATGATGACCGCCAGCGGCAAACCCAAGGCAAGTTGCAAAAACAGGTGGTTGAGCATCGTTTCCACCGGATCCAGCAATTCGCCGAATTCCACGAGGTAGGCGGGATTGCCGGACGATTTGAAATTCAGCGCGGCGATGAGCAGGGTTTTGTTGCCCGACAATTGCAATTTGCGGGAGAATTCCGTTTGCGACGACGGCGGAAAAATAGGAACTTCCGCCGGATCGAAACTGCCGTCTTTCGGCGCGTCAGAAACATAAACCAAAGTGCCATCGGCGCGCGTGATACGGATGAAGCGGTCGTTGATTTCCGGCTCATACCAGTCTTTCGTCTGGCTGGCGACATAAGGTTCGCCGGTTTGTTTGACATGAGCGAGCAAAGTATTGGCAATCTGGCGTGTGCGGCGGGACTGCGATTGGCGCAAGTCGTTTTCCAAAAAAAGCCGCAAGTCGAGATACAACAGCGCGCATAACAGCACAAAAATACCGGTCAGCAGGCCCGCATACCATGCGACCAGTCGGAAGCTGATGGAGCGTGTGTTCATGTCTGCGTCTCGTCGCTCAAGCTGTAGCCGACCCCGCGCACGGTGCGCAGCAGTTTGACAGGAAACGAGTCATCCAACTTTTCCCGCAAATGCCGCACGTAGACGTCCACGATGTTGGTCAATCCCTGAAAACTTTGATCCCAGACGTGCTCAATAATCATGGTGCGCGAAAAAACGCGGCCCGGCTGCGTGGCCAGATATTCGAGCAGCGAGTATTCCTTGGCGGTGAGTTCAATTTTTTTGCCGGCGCGTTTCACATTTTGCGAAAGGCGGTCAATTTCCAAATCGCCCACCCGCAGCACGCTGGAACGATTGACCGGTCCGCGCCGCAATAATGCCTTGATGCGCACCTGTAGTTCGGCAAACGCAAACGGCTTGGTAAGGTAGTCGTCCGCGCCCGTTTCAAAATTTTTAATTTTGTCGCCCATGCCGTCACGCGCAGTGAGAATTAGAATCGGCACCAGCGAATTTTTGCGCCGGACTTTTTCGAGAATCTCCGTGCCGGTCAGTCCGGGCAGCATCAAATCCAGAATGATAAGGTCATAATTGTAGGCATTGGCCATTTCCCAGCCGCTTTGGCCGTCGTGGCAGACGTCCACGGCATAACGCTCCGCCTTGAGGCCGCGCACGATGATGTCGGCCACTTTCTTTTCGTCTTCCACAAGCAGGATTCGCATAAATAAACTATGTAACTTCGACAAAGTAATAGACCAAACGTTGATTAAAAGGCCATAAACGTTTGATTAAAATTCATTCAGAAACTTTCAATCCGAATAAAACTGTGGCAGAAAATGATGAAAACTATGAAAACCTTTTTCACTTTGATGCTAATTATGACAGGCGCTCTTTTATCAGGTTGCGCCACCGGCAAAAATGGACTTGTTCTCAACACAGTGGGGCCGCCGCTGTCTCAGCCGACGGCGGCAAGTTCAACTAAAGGAACGCTGGTGGTTTATTCCGCTTTCAGGAGAAACGCTGATTTCAACAGCAGCGATCCTTATCGTCGGGAGTATTCGGACTACAAAATCTTCAGCCCCGATGGGAAACTGCTGCAAAGAGTTCACAATAATTCCGGAACCATTCTTCAAGACCCGGTGTCAGTGGAGCTTCCACCGGGAAAATATCATGTCATTGCGCGTGCCAATGGTTATGGATATGTTACCGTCCCGGTGATTATTGCGGCACGGCAAAACACCATTTTGCACCTCGAAGGCGGTGGTTCATGGCCGGATGAATCGGCGTTCGACCAAACCAACGCTGTGCGTTTGCCGGATGGCCAAATAGTCGGTTGGCGAAACTCCAGATAGGAAGGCTCTCCCCGGTGGGGATTGGGACAGCCACGGGCGTTGACCGTGACGAAAGCAATGAGCCAGTTTCACTCGCCGCTGTAAGCTAATCAAAGCTTCCACTTGTTAAATGGGCGTATTTTCGTCTGGCAGTACAACCTCCCACTTAAACTACAGAAATTTGCCGGTTTGTCACCAAATCGTAACAATCCCGCCGCGTGGCCGTAACAATAAAGTCCCAATCTTTCATTGTATTTAAATTCAATCATCATGAAAAAATTGATTCTTTCCCTTCTTGGTTGCGGCTGCTTGTTCGCCGCGCAAACCGGCGCGCAGGCGCAATTGCTCATCAACGGCGCGGGCGCGACTTTCCCCTATCCCATCTATTCGAAGTGGTTCGACGAATACGCCAAGGTGGACCCGTCGGTCCGCTTTAACTATCAATCCATCGGTTCCGGCGGCGGGCAAAAACAAATCACCGCCCGGACCGTGGATTTCGGCGCGTCCGACGGCCCGATGAGCGATGAAAATCTGGCCAAGGCGTCGGGCAAAATCCTGCACATCCCCACCGTCGCCGGCGCGGATGTCATCACTTACAACCTGCCTGGCAACCCGAAGCTCAAATTGGACGGGGATGCCATCGCCGGCATTTTTCTTGGCAATATCACCAAATGGAACGATCCCAAAATCACCGCGCTCAACCCGGGTGTGGAACTGCCTGACGTCGGCATCATCCCGGTTCACCGTTCCGACGGCAGCGGCACCACCTTCATCTTCACTGATTATCTGAGCAACATCAGCCCGGTGTGGGCGGATTCGGTGGGCAAAGGCACCTCGGTGAAATGGCCGGCCAGTGTCGGCATTGGCGCCAAAGGCAACGAAGGCGTCGCCGGTCAGGTCAAACAGTTGTCCGGAGCGGTCGGCTACGTTGAACTGATCTACGCCAAACAAAACCAGATGCCTTACGCGGACGTAAAGAACGCGGCGGCCAATTTCATCACGCCGTCGCTCGACTCGGTCACCGCGGCGCTGGCCACGGCAAAGATTCCCGACGACTTCCGCTTCTCGATGGTCAACGCGCCCGGCGACCAGTCGTATCCGATCGCCGGCACGACCTGGCTGCTGGTTTATGAAAAGCAAAAGGACGCCGCCAAGGGCAAAAAGCTGGTCGAGTTTCTGAATTGGGCTTTGACCAAAGGTGAAGGCATGGCTTCATCGCTGGATTACGCGTCGCTGCCGGAAAGCGTGCAGCAGCGCGTCCTGGAGCGGATCAAAACAATAAAATACTGACTTCGCTCCCCCGCCCCAGCATTTTATGGGCGCGAGCCGGACGAAGAGCGTTGTTCCTCCCGCTCTTCGTCCAATTGGTTTCCAAACAGTTTGGTAGGGACGCCTCGCCGAGGCGTCCGCGGACGGCCCGGCGGGCCGTCCCTACCTTCGGGATGGGAAAGTGGAGAAAAAAATGAACGAGTCCGTACCAGTTCAACCAGCGGCCATGCAAGCGCGCGGCGGCTCCCACTTCGGCGACCGCGCCTTCCAATGGCTCACGCTGCTCATGGCGTTGTCCGTCTTTGCGCTAATCGTGCTCATTGGTTACGAGCTGGCCGACGGTTCACGGCTTGCACTCCACAAATTCGGCTGGCATTTCCTCGTCAGCAGCGACTGGGACCCGGTAAACGAACAATTCGGCGCGGTGCCGTTCATCTTCGGCACCCTCGTCTCATCGCTCATTGCGCTCATCATCGCCGTGCCCATCAGCATCGCCACCGCTGTTTATCTCACCGAACTCGCCCCGCTTTGGCTCCGCCAGCCTTTGATCATGTTCATCGAACTCCTCGCCGCCGTGCCCAGCGTCATTCTCGGCCTGTGGGGCATCTTTGTGATGGTGCCGTGGCTGCGCGACCATTTGTTTCCGTGGCTGCAAAACACCCTCGGCTTCCTGCCGTTCTTCAAAGGCCCGATTTACGGTGTCAGCATGCTGGCCGGAGGCATCATCGTCGCCATCATGATCATCCCCATCATCACGTCGGTCTCGCGCGAAATCCTGCGCTCCGTGCCCGGTCTGCAACGCGAAGCCGCCTACGCCCTCGGCGCGACGCGCTGGGAAGTCACCCGCATCGCCGTGTTGAGCTATGCCAAAAAAGGCCTGTTCGGCGCGGTCATCCTCGGGCTGGGCCGCGCCCTCGGCGAAACGATGGCGGTGACCATGGTCATTGGCAACCGGCCCGAAATTGCGAAATCACTTTTCGCGCCCGGCTACACGCTGGCCAGCGTCATCGCCAACGAATTCACCGAAGCCACAACCGACACGCATTTGAGCGCGTTGTTTGAAATTGGCCTCGTGCTGCTTGGCGTGACCGTGCTGGTCAACGCCCTGGCGCAATTGCTGTTAAAAACGTTCGCCGGCCCGGGCGTAAAACCACAAAACTGACATGCCATTTACGATTTACGATTTACGATTTACGATTGGGCGTGGCGCCAGCCTGGCCGCGGTAAAATTGTTTGTGTCCTCAATTCGATGTTCAGCGTTCGATGTTGGATGTTCGATGTTTTCCACCACCTTCAGCCTTCAGCCTTCAGCCTTTTCTAAAAATGACCGCCCCCAACCATAGCTGGCGCAAGTTCAAGAACGCTCTGATGCAGGCGGTCACGCTCATGTGCGCGATCCTGGTTGTCGCGCCGCTGGTGCTGGTTTTTTATCACCTGTTGAAGGAAGGCTTCAGTTCCGTGAACTGGGCATTCTTCACCCAGTTGCCAAAGCCCGTCGGCGAATCCGGCGGCGGCATGGCCAACGCCATCGTCGGCACGTTCATTTTGCTGGGACAGGCCGCCGTGCTGGGCGTGCCCATCGGCGTGCTCGGCGGCGTGTTCTTGTCCGAATACGGCTCGTCACGCCTCAACTGGTGGATTCGTTTCACGGCGGACGTTCTCAATGGCGTGCCGTCCATCACCTGGGGCATGGTCGTCTATGCCCTGGTGGTCGTGCCGATGAAGGGATTTTCCGCGCTGGCCGGGGGCATCGTGCTGGGCCTGATGATGATTCCGCTCGTGATGCGAACGACCGAGGAGGTTCTACAGCTCGTGCCCAACGGTTACCGCGAGGCCGCGCTCGCGCTGGGCATCGCCAAATGGCGCACCATCGTGCAAATCGTCATGCGCACCGCGCTCAAAGGCATCGTCACCGGCGTCCTGCTCGCGCTGGCGCGCGTGGCGGGCGAAACCGCGCCGCTGCTGTTCACCGCACTCGGCAACCGCTTTTGGACACACAAGCTGACCGACCCCATCGCCGCGATGCCGCTGCAAATTTTTGAATACGCAAAATCACCTTACAACGACTGGCACCGGCAGGCATGGGCGGGCGCGCTAGTGCTGCTGCTGCTGGTTTTATTCGTCAACGCCGGAGTGCGCGTGCTCACGCGCGACCGGTTCCAAAAGCAATCATGAACCCGACCATGACGCCCGGAGAAGAGAAAACCATTCCACAAACTCGCCGAGAGTCGAAGGACGAGAGTCGAGAGCCAGTCCCAAACGTCCAGCGCTCGACCCTCGACCCTCGGCCCTCGACAGCTTCCACCGACACGGCCCTGACCGTGCGCAATCTCTCGGTCTTCTTCGGCGACAATCACGTGCTCAAGAGCGTCTCGCTCGACATCGCCGCCCGGGCCGTGACCGCCATCATCGGTCCCAGCGGCTGCGGCAAATCCACATTTTTGCGCGCGCTCAACCGGATGCACGAACTGGTGCCCGAAGCCCGGATGACCGGCGAGATTCGTTTATTCGGCGATGACATTTACGCGCCCGGCATTGAACCGGTCATCGTCCGCCGCCGCGTCGGCATGGTGTTCCAGAAATCGAACCCGTTTCCGACCATGTCCATCAACGACAACGTCACGGTCGGCCTGCGATTGAACGGCCTGCGCGACCGCAAGTTGCTGGCCGAACGCACGGAACAATCGCTGCGCATGGCCGCGCTTTGGGACGAGGTCAAAGATCGTTTGCACGCGGCGGCCATCAGCCTTTCGGGCGGCCAGCAGCAGCGGCTGTGCATTGCGCGCGCGCTCGCCGTGCAACCGGAGGTGCTGCTTATGGACGAACCGGCCTCGGCGCTCGATCCGCTCGCCACGTCGAAGATCGAGGACTTGATTCTGGAATTGAAAAAGGATTACACGATTGTAATTGTGACGCATAACATGCAGCAGGCCGCGCGCATGTCGGATTTCACCGCGTTCTTTTATTTGGGCGACCTGGTGGAATTCGACACGACTCGGAAGATTTTCACCAGCCCGGCGAAGAAACAGACGGAAGATTATGTGACCGGACGGTTTGGTTGAAAGCTGACGACGCAACGAAATTAAAATTATGGAACATTTCGACATGGAGTTGGACGTGCTGAAGCAAAAGCTGCTGACGATGGCGAGTCACGCCGAAACCGCGGTGAACGAGGCGCTCCAGGCGCTCACCCAGCGCGACCGCGACCTCGCGCTGCGCGTCAAGGACAACGACCGCGTCATTGACCAGTTTGAAGTGGAGATTGACGAACTGGTCATCCAGTTGCTCACCAAGGCGCCGCTCGCCAGCAATCTGCGCCTGGTCACCACGGCGATGAAAATTTCCCAGAACCTCGAACGCATCGGCGACGAAGCCTCCAAAATCGCCAAGCGCGCCCGCGACCTGTCGCAGGAACCCCCCGTAAAAATCGTCCTCGACCTGCCGCGCATGACCGGTCTGGCGCTCAACATGCTCAAGGGCGCGCTCGACGCGTTTGTGAACAATGATCCCGCCGCCGCCCGCGACCTGATTCCACACGACAAGGAGGTGGACGCGCTCAACAAACAAATCCACGCCGCCCTCGTGCAGCACATGGTCGAAAACCCCGACACCATTGGTCGTTGCCTGCATTTGATGGTCGTGTCCAAAAGCCTTGAGCGCATCGCCGACCACGCAACGAACGTGGCGGAGGATGTCGTTTATCTCTGCGAAGCGCAGGACATCCGGCACACCGGCGCGAAATCAGGCGGAAAAATTGCTCCGTAATCATGCATGGACGCCCCGGTATCGGAGGCGGGAACGGAACCATAAAGAAAACAGCCATTGCCAGAGGTTGACGTCTGCTACAAAACTTTGTCCCACGTGGGACAAAGTTTTGTATGGCAATTCGAGGTCGAGTATTTGTCCCGACGAACGATGCTGTTTGCCTTCACAGGGACTTGAAATTGAAAGAGCCTGGATCGGTCGTTGACCCACAATCCTTCAAAAACCCCTTGCGCCACGCAACACCCCGTGCAATAATATTTCGTCATTTGGCGAAATAACAATTTATGCGCGAATTCATGGCCATCACCAAGGCGCTGTCCGACCCCGGCCGCGTGCGGATTCTCCTGGCGCTCCGGCGCCGGGAATTGTGCGTCTGCCAGATCACGGAACTGTTCGGCTTTGCGCCGTCCACCATGTCCAAACACCTTTCCATCCTTCATCACGCAGGTCTGATTCAATCCCGCAAGACCGAGCGCTGGGTGCATTACCGCCTACCCGACCAGCCCGTGCCGGCGGCGGTCCGCGAAGCGCTGGACTGGGTTCACCAGTCGCTCGCCGGGACCACCGAGGCCAAAGCCGACACCCAGCGGCTGGGCAAAATTTTGCGGATGAACTTGAAAGAAATCTGCCGCCGCCAATGCCGGCGTCGGGGATGCTGAAAAATTTATGAACCCACCATTGACCGAAGATAAAAACGAAGCCATGCGCCGGATGGTGCGCGAAGGTTACGCCAAAATCGCCCAAGACACTTCCGCCGGTTGCTGCGGCCCCGGTGTCTCTTGCTGCGGTTCCGCACCGCAGGATGCGGATAAGCTCGCGCGCGAACTCGGCTATTCCGTCGAGGAACTCAAGGCCCTTCCCGATGGCGCGAACATGGGACTTTCGTGCGGCAACCCCGCCGCGCTGGCTGCATTGAAACCCGGCGAAGTCGTACTCGATCTCGGCAGCGGCGGCGGCTTCGATGTGTTCATCGCCGGACGCAAGGTCGGCGCGACCGGCCGCGCCATCGGCGTGGACATGACCCCGGAAATGCTGGCCAAAGCGCGTCGCAACACCGCCGGTTATCGCAAAGAAACCGGCTTGGACAACGTCGAGTTTCGCCTTGGTGAAATCGAGCATCTGCCCGTGGCGGACAATAGCGTGGACGTCATCATCTCGAACTGCGTCATCAATCTTTCGCCGGCCAAACCGCAGGTCTGGCGGGAAATGGCGCGCGTGCTCAAGCCCGACGGGCGCGTGGCCGTTTCGGACATGGCGCTGCTCAAGCCGTTGCCACCGGAAGCGCTCAAGATTGTCGAGGCGCTCGTCGGTTGCGTCGCCGGGGCCGCGCTCGTGAGCGACACCGAACGCATGGCTCGCGAAGCCGGATTAACGGACATCGTCCTCAAAACCAAACCCGGATACATCGAGGCGATGACCGACTGGGAAGACCCGCTCTACCGGAAGATTGTCGAACATCTGCCGACGGGAACCAAGCCAGCGGATTACATCACCAGCCTTGAAGTTCAGGCACAAAAATCAAACCGATAAAACCATGAACCACAATCCAGATCAGACCGCTCAACGCAGCGGTGAACTTTTTGAACAGGGACTCTGTTGCGCGGAAAGTGTGCTCCAAGCCGTCGCCGAAAGCCGCGATGTCCGGTCAGATTTGATTCCACGCATCGCCACCGGTTTATGCGCCGGCATCTCGCGAACCGGCGGGATTTGCGGCGCGGCAAGCGGCGGTGTGCTGGCCATCAGCATGGTTACCGGACGATCTTGTGCCAGCGATTCACGCGAAGAGAATTATCGGCTGACCCGGGCGTTTTTGAGCGAATTTGAAGCAAAATTCGGCTCCCCTAATTGCGAGAAGCTCATCGGCTGCCGGCTCGATACATCCGAAGGCCTGCAATTTTTCAAGGAACACAACCTTCGCCAAAAATGCGTTGGCTTCACGCGAGAAGCGGCACGCATGGCTTCAGCGTTGCTGGAAGAACATCCATCCTCCCAACCGCCCAAGTGAGTTGGAAAGGCCGCACGCATGACAGGTGAAGCTCCAATCACACCCAAGCGGCTGGCGTTCTTCGAGCGTTACCTGACCGTCTGGGTTTTCCTGTGCATGGTCGCCGGCGTCCTGCTCGGCAAACTCGCGCCCGCATTCACCGCTTCCTTGAGCCAACTGGAATTTGGCCGGGACTCGCAGGTAAATGTTCCCATCGCCGTGCTCATCTGGCTGATGATTTATCCGATGATGCTCAAGGTGGATTTCACCGCGCTCGGCGGCATCGCGCGCAAGCCGAAAGGCCTCGCGGTGACGTTGTTCGTCAATTGGCTGGTGAAACCGTTCAGCATGGCCTTCCTGGCCTGGCTGTTCATGCAGCATGTTTTCAGTGCGTGGATTGACCCGGAGACGGCCAAAAATTACACCGCCGGCCTCATCATCCTCGCCGCCGCGCCCTGCACGGCGATGGTCTTCGTGTGGAGCTACCTCACCGATGGCGATCCCGTCTATACGCTTGTGCAGGTGGCGGTAAACGATCTCATCATGCTCGTCGCGTTCGCGCCCATCGTGATGTTTTTGTGCGGCGTGGTAAACGTGGTCGTCCCATCGAAGGTGCTCATAACGTCGGTCGTGGTATTCATTGTAATTCCGCTGGCGGCAGGCTGGCTCACACGAATCGCATTGCTTAAATCCCGTGGCAAAGAATGGTTCGAGCAAAAATTCCTGCCCAAATTTCATCCCGTGACCATCGGAGCGCTGCTGCTGACGCTGGTGCTCATCTTCGCGTTCCAGGCGGAAAACCTCACCACCCGCTGGCTGGCGGTGCTGCTGCTGGCCGTGCCGATTGTCATTCAGGTTTATTTCAATTCCACGCTCGCCTACCTGCTGATGCGGCGATTGCGCGTGCCGCACAACGTTGCGTCGCCCGGCGCGCTCATCGGCGCGAGCAATTTCTTCGAGCTGGCCGTGGCCGTGGCCATCACGTTGTTCGGGCCCGGCTCCGGCGCGGCATTGGCCACGGTCGTGGGCGTGCTCGTGGAAGTGCCGGTGATGCTTTCCGTCTGCAAAATTTGCAACCAATCGCGCGGGTGGTACCAAGCACGGCTTGAAACCAGTCAAACAAATCCATGAACAGTAAAAACGAGAATGGAAGATTGAGGATGGAAGATGGCCGGGCTGCCATTCTCTATCATCTATTCTCCATCTTCGCTTTCAAAATATGAAACCCACCATTTTGATCCTTTGCACCGGCAACTCCTGTCGCAGTCACATGGCCGAGGGGTTTTTGCGTGCGGTGGCGGGCGATCTGGTAAACGTGCAAAGTGCCGGCTCGAATCCCTCCGGTTACGTTCATCCACTGGCCATCAAGGTCATGGCCGAGGCGGGCATTGACATTTCCGGCCATCGCTCGAAGCACCTGAAGGAATTCCTGGATCAACCGGTCCACACCGTCATCACCGTCTGCGGCAACGCGGACCAGGCCTGCCCGATTTTTCCCGGCCAGGTTAACCGTCATCGCTGGCCGTTTGACGACCCGGCCAAGGCCACCGGCAGCGAGGAGGAAATTCTGGCGTGCTTCCGCCGGGTCCGCGACGAAATGCGCCGTGTGTTTGAAGCCTACGCGGCTGGTTTGCGCGATGGAGTAATTTTACGGTAGCACCCGCCTCCGGCGGGTACAATTCGGCGTCACGCCGAATTGCACCAGCAAGTTCACGCTGAAAATTGCACGAATGAACAACGGCAAACTGTGATGACAAACGGTTTCGGGCGCGACGCCCGAAACAACCCGCAAGACGCGGGTGCTACACCAAAAAGCTCTCACCAACTTTCAACGGATGACCCGCGAGAAATTCCGCTGCGTTCATTCGTCGTCCGCTTTCGCGTTGCAATTCGAGAATCCGCAACGCGTTCTTGCCGCAGCCGACGACGATGCCGGTTTTGTCCGCCGACAAGATTTCCCCGGGGGGTTGCCCGAGGCAGGGACGCCGCGCTGCGGCGTCCGGACAGCGCAGCGCGCTGTCCCTACCAGAAACCTCTTCGATAACTTCCGCCTTCCAGATTTTCAAAAGATGCGGTTTCGGCTGGCCGGGTAAAAACGTGAACGCGCCGGGCCATGGCGTGAAGGCGCGCAGCCGGTTCCAGATGGTTCGCGCCGGTTGGTTCCAATCAATCCTACCGTCTTCCTTTTTGATTTTTGGCGCGTAGCTCGCGCCTTCGGCGGGTTGCGCCTTGGGCTGGATTTTCCCGGCGACGTAATCGGGAATGGTTTGTACGAGCAGTTCCGCGCCGAGTTGCGCCAGCCGGTCATGCAGCGTGGCCGAGTCGTCTTCCGGATGGATGGGCGTCCGCCGTTGCGCAACAATGTCGCCGGTATCGAGTCCGGCGTCGATGCGCATGAGCGTCACACCGGTTTCAGTATCAGCATTGGCAATCGCCCATTGAATCGGCGCCGCGCCGCGATATTTCGGCAGCAGCGAGGCATGCACGTTCAAACAGCCGTGACGTGGCAAATCCAGGATCGCCGGCGGCAAAATCTGGCCGTAGGCCACCGCGATGATGAGGTCGGGCTGCAAGGCCCGGAGTTCGGCGATAAATTTTTCGTCGCGGGCGCGTTCGGGCTGGAGCACGGGCAGACCCAGCCGCAGCGCGAGCGATTTGACGGGTGACGGTTGCGGTTTGAGATCGCGGCCTTTGGGCCGGTCGGGCTGCGTGACGACGGCGGCGATTTGAAATTGTGGATTGCCCGCCAACGCCTGGAGGCTGGCACAGGACAATTCCGCCGTGCCCATGAAGATGATTCGCAACGCCGTCATGCGGACAGCCAAAGGGAAATTACACGCGGGTGAAAGGAAAAAATCGAGCGATCCATGTTGGACGGCCATGCTCAAAACGTCGGCGAGAGCCTCGGTGGGATCTGGCCGGCGCTCATCTCACGCATCTTTGGGTTTGAGTTGAACCTCCACGATGTCAGAGAACGGCACCGTGATTTCCTGTTTGCCCGTGCCTTGGACAATCTCCACATGCATTTCATTGGTGGCGATGCGTGTGATGCGCTCGACCACTAACAGCGCGCGCCCCGTTTTCACGGTCAGCATCAGATTTTTTTCAGCTTCGCGCCGGAACATGGCGAAGAAACCGGAAAACTTCGTCTCAAAAAAACGGCGGTTGAACGTGAATTGTCCGCGCTGAAAAATCTGCGGCGCGGCGGGCCCGGCGGCCGGCGCCTCCTTCTGCCATGAAGCCTCAACGATTTGAATTCCAGCCGCCACGGGCTGGGCGGCGCCCGGCACGGCAAAAGTGTGCGGCACGGCTTCGAGTCGCGGCGCCGTCCGGTCGGGTACAACGCGCACGGGCAGCACGAGAAAAATAATCGGCCCCAAAATCGGCAGCACCACCGCCACGCCCATTACCTGCGCAATGGGCCGCGACCGCACCACGGCAATCTCATAGCCCGCAAAAATGTTCGCCGCGTAAATCAGCATCAGCGCGACCAGCCCAACGGACGACGAAAACAGGGCGCCGAACAGGGATTGTTTCGGCGGCAGTTCCAGACGTGACACTTCATGAACCTTCACCTCCGCCTTTTTCGTCCGCTCCACCACCGGCGCAGTTTCAATGAACGGCTCGGCCAGCGGCCGGATTTTCGGATTGTTCGCCAGTTGCTTGAGCGCGTCCTGGGAAAATTTCGTCCACGGCACGCGTTGCGAGTACTTGTCACCCTCCAGCCGGAAAACGACGCCGTTGTCGTTATACGAAATCACGTCACCGGTCAACGATGTGCCATCGGTCATGGGATACGTGTCCGCGCCAACGGCGACAAACAGCCCGCAAAGCCAGAGACCCAAAATTGTCCAAAGAAATCTGCGCACAAGAATCTTTTAACAAACACCAGCGCAGCGCGAAAGCAAATTTATAGAAGCAAACGGACCGGCGCGTTGCCGGTCACGACGGCGGCTTGCCGCGTGAGGTGGAGCCTTTTACGCGGCATTGACGCTCGCGCTCCTTCAGCGCACAATCACTCCCACCATGAAAATCTCCGTGCCGGGATTGGTTTTTGTCCTGGCATCTCTGTCTTTCGCCTGCGTGTCGGTACCAGCCTGCACTATTTTTGTGCTGACCGATACCAACCGCGCGTTGTTCTGCAACAACGAGGATTGGTCAAACCCAAAAACGAGAATCTGGTTCATGCCTGCCGGCGACGGCTATTACGGCGGGGTTTATGTCGGATTCGATAATGGGTATGCCCAGGGCGGGTTCAACACCGAGGGCCTCGCCTACGATTGGGTGATGGGAAGGCCCGAAACATGGGAGCCGGATCCCCATTTGCCTTACGCCCGGAGAGATGCCAGCCGGCGAATGCTCGAAACGTGCGGCACCGTCAAAGACGCCATCGCTTTCTATCGGAGCCATAATGAGCCGGGATTCCGGCGTTCCAAAATATTGGTGGCGGACCGGACGGGAGCCTCGGTCATCATCGGCGCGAAGGATGGCAAGTTGCAGGTTGAGCAGGAAAACCAGTGCCGGGGGTTCGGTTTTGGCAGGCGAACACTTGACGCGGCGCTCGCGACGAATTCAGAACCCACCGTGGCCAATGGCTTCAAAATAGTGCATGATTGCCGGCAAACCGGCGAATACGCCACCAAGTATTCCAATATCTACGATTTGAAGTCCGGCGACATCTTCCTCTATCCGCTTTCCGAACGCGATGGCGAGGTGAAATTCAACCTGGCTGCCGAGCTAAAAAAAGGCGGCCATTACTACGACATGCCGCAAATCAAAGAGCAATTGGCGCAGGCGCCCCGGCCTTTGCTGCTCAATATGAAGCGCTTCCCCGTGGACGAGTTCAAACCGATTCCGGACAAGGAACCCGAAGTCACCGCCCACCTGCGCAGCATGATCCTGGACGCGGCTGATGGCGCCTCGCACACCAATGATTATACCGCTGAACTATGGAAGGAGATTTCGCCAAAGCAGAAAGAAATCCAGAATTCCATAAAAGGTACCGGTGGGTTTGTCTCGATGACTCTGGTGGATCGCAGTGATGAGAACGGGCGGCGCAGCTATCGGTATCGGCTGGAGTTCACAAATGCGATCGTTCTCCAGCACTTTGTCCTGGATGGCCAGAACAAGCTGGCTGCCAGCGAGTCGGAAGCTGCGGAATTGAAACCCGGCGTCATTCTTCCCGAAGCGCCAAGCGCCCCAGTGGTCGGTATTGGCGTCGCGCTTCGTGTGGACGGAGAAAACATTATTATCGGCGGCATTGTCCCGAACTCGCCCGCCGCTGCCCAAAAGGACATCCATGTCGGCGACCGGATCATCGCCGTGGCTCAGGACACAGGGCCGGCCGTCCCGGTTCAAAACGGGAAGCTGGCACAGGCGGTTACTTTGATACGAGGTCCTGCGGGCACAACGGTTCGTCTGACGATTGTTTCTTCCGGAGATGATGACTCCCGCGCCCGGGTTGTAAGTTTTGTGCGCGCTGAACTGAAAACACCGCCTCACTGATACTATTTTGCATTCAA
>PLAY01000149.1 GCA_003134375.1 Limisphaerales bacterium
CTTGGCACAGTTTGGCATGCCTCTGGGGAAAGCGGCGGCGGGCCGCCGCAATCCATGACGCCACGCGCAACACGATGCTTCCTGAAATCCGCGAAGCGTCCTGGCGTGCGCCAGCCCTTCCGCCTACGCGGCGCGCCATGGCGCCGCTTCGGCGCGACGGTGGGGCTGGCGCTTGGCCGGAAAACGAAGTGTCAGCGGGGATTCCGCATGAACTTGTGTGTGCCAATAACAATAGGAACTGCCCTGGTTTGCCGCGAACAGGGCGAACTTAAAAACCGTCCAATGGAATCCAATGGTCAGTGGAGGGGGCGTGTGGCCGGGGTCTCATTCATATTCCAGGTGTAAGCCCAGAGATCTTCCAGCCTGCAAAATTCCGCATGGCCATCGGCAAGACTGACATTCACCCCGCCGATCCACAACGGCACGGTGGTACCTCGCACTGCCGTCGTTGACCCTAGGGGACCTTTTCCGCTATGGCGCGCGATGCAGCAGCGCGCCATGCCTTGGTCCTGACTACCAGGCGTCGACCCCGTGTTCGCTTTGTTACCATCCGAGTATAATTCCCATTGACCCCCGTTATCATCCGGAACTCCGCCTTGATAGGGCCACAGATCCGGCCAGAGGGTGTCCACAAACATGGGGGTCTGCGAAGGGTGTAAAATCGCCGTGTCGCTCGCGAAAAAATGAAGTACGTCAGCGGGAGCAATGAACCCCGACATACCTGGATCATACTTGTAAAGCCATCCGTTCATACCATAACTGCCGGTTGTGGTGGTTAAGGGGCTGGCTGGATTGTCCGGATCGGAGAGAACATTCCAAATCCAGGCATTAACAGTCGTACCTTGGCCGTTCGCAGTGGCCCCAGGTAGTGGATCCGTGGCAAACGGGCATACCCGGATGGCTGTCGATCCTTGCTCGTGAATGACAGTCGTCAACCATATACCGTTGGCGCTTCCCCCCCATCCAATCGTGCCGTTATCATTTTCATACATCAACGCCCCCGACGCAAGTTGCTTTACATTACTGAGGCATTGCATGTTTTTCGCTCTGATCTTCGCCGCCGCCAGTGCCGGCAGCAGCAGCGCCGCCAGGATGGCAATGATGGCTATCACCACCAGCAGTTCTATCAGCGTGAAACCGGCGCGTTCAGTCACACGCCAGTTGATCAACCCATCTGTTCTTTTGCACTTCACCATACACGGGGGTTGGGATAATAGTCTCACGGCGCAGGCGGTTTTCAAACACCCGGCCAGAGTATTCAGGTTGGCGGTTTTCGCAATCGAGTTATTTGTTTTCATGTAATGTTTTTACACTCCTTCCATCGCTGTGGGAACTGTGCGTTTGGAGGCACACCCTGTGCATTTGATTGCACACCTGCCCGAACCGGTGGATAATCCGGCGCGACCCCAAAAGCGGGCCGGTTAAAATGAAGTTTTGGCGGCGTATTTTCCTACTGGGAACAGCTCTGTTGGCGCAGGCACAGGCGGGCCTCGGCCAGAACGCCACCTATTGGCGCGCGTACAAGGTTGACGACGGCTTGCATCAATCTGCCTGTGTTGTCGTGTCGGTCATGCCGAACGGAAAAGTCCTGGCTGTCCACCTCAACCGCACATTCGTCACCGAGCTGGACGGCTACAGCGTCACGCCGGTCACCCTGCCGGAACCGGCCGGGGCGGTTTCCGAATACCACAGCGGCCAGCTTTGGGCGACCGTTCGGGATGGCCTGTTGCAAGAGGTCAAACCGGACACCTGGGTGACGCATCCGATGCCGGAAATCGCCGCCGAATTCAACCTCCTCACGCCGCTCTACCCGGCCCGACCGGGTCATGTTCTTTTTTTGAACGACGACCGGTTGATGGATTTTAACGTGGAAAATCCGGAACTTCCCCAAACCCAGGTGTTGCTCCGATGCGATCAGACGCGCCTCGGGAAATTCACGGACATGGTGGTGGCGCGCGATGGGGGCCTGTGGATCGCCGGCGAGCGGGGCTTGGGCAAGGCTTCCAAATTCCAAAAAACCTGGAGCGATTACCTCCCGCCGGAGTCGCTACAGATCCATAACCTGCGCGCGCCGCGCGAAGACGACGAAGGCGGCGTCACCGTCGTCGCCGAATCCGGCGCCGGCAAACAAGCCGTCGTGGCGCGTTTCGACGGCGCCGGCTGGACGGCGCAACCGGCTGGCGGGGAAAAAATCCGGCGCGCGTGGCGGAGCGGCAACAAGGCATCATGGGTTATGACATCGGATGAGCTGCTCCGACAGGCGCCGGGAGAGACGGAACTGGCGGAGGATCAGGATGTTTCCGCCCGCCGGTATTACGACATGGCGATGGAACCCGGCGGCACGTTCTGGCTGGCCACCTCAGCCGGCTTGTTTCATTACGCCCCACCCCTCTGGCGCAATCCCCACCCGTTCCTGCAGTTCAATTCCCTGGTTCACTGCCTCGCAGACGACGACGCCGGCCGGCTTTGGTTTGTCGCCGCCGGCCGGCTGCACTCGCTCGAGGGCGAAACGCACCGCGAGTTTGCGCTGCCGGAACCCGCAACGCGCGACGCGCAGTTCGTCCGCGCGCTGTTTCCGCTCAAGGACGGGACCCTGTTGCTGGACGCGGTTGAAAACCCGCTCCGGTTCAATCCGGATTCAGGCGCATTCGGCCCCGGTCTCCCCCTCCGGGACGATGTCCGGCACGTGAAGCCGCTGGGTTTGCTGCGGGACGGCAGTCTCGCTGTCCAAAGCTGGAATTCCGTGGCGGCCACCGGGAAATTGACCATGTGTTATTTCGACCGGTTCGACGGGGTTCAATACCAGCCGCTGGCCGAACTGCCGCCCGACCCGGACGCGGTCGGTATTTGCTCCACCCTGTTCGCCGCGCGCAATGGCGATCTTTGGTTGAGCGGTGACAAGGGCGTAGCCTGGTATCACGAGAAAAAGTGGCGGACGTTCCCGGTTTCGAATCGCGCCGTGCCCGACGTGGCCCTTTACTTCACGGAACTGCCCGACGGGCGGATTTGGTGCGCCACGCAGGACAAGCTTTGGAAATTCAACGGGCGCGATTGGTCGTCCGTGCCTGCCGGCTTCGACCACATCAATGCTCTCCAGTGCGCCCGTGACGGCAGCGTGTGGGTGGCCGACGACGCCGGCATCCATCGTTACTTCCAGAAAGTCTGGATCGGGAACGGGCGGGAGGACGGGTTGCCCGACGCCCCCGTGCATGACATTTTTGAGGACCAGCATGGGAACATCTGGGCCGGCACGCCGCACGGGTTGAGCCGGTACCATCCCGAAGCCGACCCGGACCCGCCGCACACGTTCATTGAAAAGCCGGCCGACCGGGAACTGCGCGTCCGCGAGGGCGATCCCATTTCGCTCACGTTCAGCGGGCAGGACAAATGGAAGTTCACGTCCCAGGACCGGCTGCTTTACTCCTGCAAACTGGATTACCGCGACTGGTCCCCCTTCACGGAGACGCACACCTTTTCCTTTTACGACCTGCCGGCCGGCCGGCATGTCTGCCAGGCGCGCACCATGGACCGCAATGGGAACATCGACCCCAGGCCGGCGCTGGTTGAATTTGTGGTAACCCTGCCGTGGTACCGGGAAATCCGGCTGGTCCTCATCGCGCTGGCAGGCGCGGCAGTGGCGCTGTTCTTCGCAGCGCTGGCTTTCAACCGTCACTGGCGGCTGCTCCGCAGCTACGCCGAGGTGGAAAAGAAGGTTGCCGAGCGCACCCGCGAACTGGAAGCGGCCAGCCGGGAACTGCTGCACAGCCAGAAGATGAATGCCCTGGGCACGCTTGCCGCCGGCATCGCACACGATTTCAACAACATCCTCTCCATCATCAAGGGTTCCGCCCAGCTTATCGAGGAGAACCCGGACAATCCGCAGAAAATCCGCACGCGCGTGGACCGCATCAAGATCGTGGTGGAACAGGGCGCGGGCATCGTGAATGCCATGCTCGGCTTCAGCGGCGGCGCCGGGGAACAACCCGGCCCGTGCGATCTCAACGCCGTCGTAGCGGAGACCCTCAAGCTGCTCGGCGACCGGTTCCTGCGCGAAGTGGAGGTGAAATTTGAACCCGCGCCGGACCTGCCCGAAGCGTGGGCCTCGAAAAATTTCATCCAGCAGATCCTGCTGAATTTCATCTTCAACGGCGCCGAAGCCATGACCGCGCACAAACAGCTCATCCTCGTTACGCAAAAGCTGGGGCGGCTGCCCGACGGTTTGGTGCTGACGCCATCGGCGGCGGCCGCCCAGGTTGCGGTTTCCGTGCGTGATTTCGGCTGCGGCATCCCGCCCGAAAACCTGCCGCGTATTTTTGAGCCGTTCTTCACGACCAAGGCGCTGTCCACCCGGCGCGGCACGGGCCTGGGCCTTTCCATGGTGTATGAACTGGCTAAAAAAATGGAGGCCGGCCTGGCGGTGGAATCCGCCGTGGACCGGGGCAGCACGTTTACCCTCATCCTGCCGGTGCGGGAGTTGCCACCGGAGACAAAGGCATGAACATTCAACATTCAACATTCAACATCGAACATCAAACACCGAACTGGATGCACTTCTTATTCGATGTTCAATGTTCAGCGTTCAATGTTTTCCATCCATCCCATGAACCCACCCACCATCCTGATTGTTGAAGACGACGACCTCCAGTTTGAAATCTACGAGGAGGCGCTGGCGAAGTACAAACTGGTCCGCGTGAAAAACGGCAGCAAGGCGCTGGCCCAAATCCGACGCGACCCGCCGCATTTGCTCGTGCTGGACCATGTGCTGTCGGAAGGCGAACTCGGACTGGATTTTCTGCCGGAGTTCAAGGAACTGCTGCCGCATGTGCCCGTCATCATCGTGTCCGGCGCGCTGGAGGTGCGCCAGCAGATGGCGGCGCTGCAGGGCCCGCGCCGCGCGCACTACTGCCTGCCCAAGCCGGTGGACGTCCATGCCCTTCGACGCACCGTGGAGACCGCGCTGCACGAGTGCGGCGAAACCGAGGTGGTCCGGCAGTTCGAGGCCCTCGAACGTTCGCACCGCGGGGACGCGCAGGCATTGTTCAGCCGCTCCACCGACCGCCTCACCCGCCAGAACCACATCGTCGAAAGCTTGGGGAAATCGAAGGAACGTCCGAACATCTCCGCCCTCGCCCGTGAATTCAAGGTGGCCCGCCGCACCATCATCCGCGACCTGCAGGAGTTGATCCGCCGCGGCCAGCTCAAACCGGAGGTCTATCCCGAATGGGAGAATCCACCGCTGGAAGATCAGGCCTGACTTTATCGCCGGGGCCGGCTGGCAGCGGGAAGAGCCTCGGGGTCAAGCAAAGGATGACCCATTACCGCAACCGTCCCCGCCGTCTTTCCGAAATGATTAATTGGACACTGCGGCGCGGTAAAAGCTTTGGGATTGAGCCGCAGGAGCAAGGTAATTACCCTGGCTGCCCATTACCCAAATATTGCCCGGCGCGGTCAACCACACCGGATCATCCAAATTGGTCTTGTATTGAACTTGATAGCTCTTGCCCATCACCGCCGGCCAGGTCAGGTTCATCGTGCCGTTGACCGGCGTGCCCGCCAAAAGCCGGAACACGGAGTTTGGATTGGTGGGATCTGTGCCGGCGAGATACTCCTGCAAGTTTGACATGCCGTCGCCGTCGGCGTCATCCGACGCCAGCGAAAGGTCGCCCGCCTGCCCGGTCGGATGCCCGAAATATTTCATCATCCACCAATCCGGAATGCCGTCAGCATCGCTGTCAACCAAAGCCGCGTTGGTATCCACTAAAACCCCGAAGGCATCCGGCAGGCGGCTCAAATCGCCGGTCACCAAGCCGGAACCCAGGTCCAAAAAGGCGGTCGTTGCGCCGCCATCACTGATCACCGGTCGGGATACCCATGATATCGGGCTGGAGCCCGCCTGTCCGGCGGTCAGCACCGTATTGGATCCCGTAAGGCGGTCCAACAGGAAAACATTCGGAGGCGTGGTGTTGTCCCCAATCACCGTGTTGATAACGGCGCTGCGGTATGCCACAAACCGTCCATTCCCGCTCATCACCGATACATCGGATGACACATCCATGGTGCTGTTGCTGGGGCCGATGGTCCCAATCAAAGAGAGCGTGCCGGTCTGAAAATCGCGCAGGTAAACCTTGTTCGTGCCGTCATCGCCGGAAACCGGATTGGTGCTGGAAACAAAAGTCAGCCAGCGGCCATCATCGCTCCAGCCGGTGGCATTGCGGACGGGAGCCTTGCTGGGGATCGAGAAAAGGTTTGTCCCGGTTGCGATGTCGTCCACGTAGAGGGTGTTGGCAATCCAGTAGGGGTTGTCGCCCATCCAATATAGGATTTTTGTCCCGGTTGGATCGATGGACGCCGAGGTTACGGCACCCGTATTGGTGTAGATGTCCACTCCGAGCTGGGTATCCCGGATCTGCAACCACGAGTTTTGGCTAATAGGAGAACCATTGGACGCGTAGGAGATGTAGCGGCCGTTGCTGCTCAGTGAAGGATCGAAAAGAGGAAAGTAGTTAACGCTGCTTTGGAGTCCCACGGTCTGTCCCAGATTCACATCGCGCCAGTAGGTATTCACTCCGCTGGTGATTCCCGCCGCCAGGTTATTCGCCGCGCTCAGGAAGGCAACATACCGCCCATCCGGACTCATCACCGGATCGGAAGCATCGCCATTGCCGGGGCTGACCCCATTAATTCCCACGCTGACGAGGGTGTTGGTGCCGGCCTGAAGATCGCGGCGAAACACATTCCAGTTGGCATTAATCTGGCCCGCGATCAGGTTGGTGGCCGAACTGAGGAAGACCACGTAACGACCGTCCGCGCTGATGAGCGGGTTGTCCGAGGCGCCACCCCGGGCCGGACTTCCGTCGAACCCGACGCTCGCCAGGACGGTGGTGCCACCCACCAGGTCCCGCACGAAAACGTCCGGCAACTGGTTCGTGTCATTCAGGACCAAGTCATCCGCCGAACTGGCGAAGGCCACCCACCGGCCATCCGCGCTGACTGACAATTGAGGCAGCCAGCAGGATCCGTCGCCCGATTGTGGAATCACCGCCGCATTTCTTTGGGAAATCATTCCCGTGTTTCCCGCGACGAGGTCCCGCACGAACACATCCGTGGCGCGATTTTTGTCCAGGCTGACCAGGCGGCCATCCGGACTGCTGAAGGCGACGAACTGCCCATTCGCACTCAGGCTTAATGAAGCCCGATAGTTATCGGTCGAGCCGATGCCGTTGGTATCCACATCGGCCAATTGCGTGGTGCTGGATTGCAGGTTGCGCAGATAAACATGACAACCGTTGGAGACGGTATTGCCAGTCAGGTTGGTAACGTTGCTCAGGAACGCCACGAACTGGCCGTCGGGAGTGATCACCGGCGCATACGAGGACGTACTACTCTGGACGCCGCTGCCATTATCACTGACCAGTGTGTCCACCGCGCCTTGTGAGTCCCACACGTGAACGCTGGAATAGCCCGAACTCACCGTGCCTTCATGGCGATCAAATGCGATGAAACGCCCGTCCGGTGTCATTTCGGGACCATCATTGTCATCGAGGTCAACCGAATTCCCGAACCCGTTCGCATTGACCACCGCGTTCGTCCCCGTGGTTGAATCATATTGGAGAATCACGACGGCGCCAGCCGTGCTCGTCGCGCCGGCTTTGAAAGCGACATATCGTCCGTTATCACTCAAGCGGGGATGATAAGACGGCATGCCGCTTAAACCGAGCCTGGCAGACACAATTACCGCGGCATTCGTACTGGCCCAAGTCATGGTGCCCAGAAGCCGGTCACGCACATACACTTCACCGGGGGTCGTGCCCGGAACCGTGGACACCAGATTTGTCGCCAGGCTGAAAAATGCCACATACCGGCCATCCGGCGTGATGACCGGTGTCGCCATGATCGGGCTGGTGCTGCCGGATGGAAGGAGCGCCCCCACGCTCACCAGATCGTTCGTCCCGGCCACCAGGTCCCGCACGAAAATGTCCGGAATGCCGTTGGTGTCTCCGGGAACCAGGTTCGACGCGCTGCTGATGAAGGCCACATACCGTCCGTCCGGCGTCATGACCGGGTCGGTCGAGGCCCCGTTCGCCAGGCCGCCATTCGTTGACACACTCACCAAAGTGGTTGTCCCCGCCACCAGATCGCGGACAAAAATGTCCGTGACGCCGTTCGTATCGTTCGGCACGGGATTGCTGGCGTCGCTTTGGAAGACAACGAATTGCCCGTTGGTGGAGACCCGGCCGGACATGGAATCGCCATTGCCGCCGCCGTTGCCGTTCCAGTTGCCGCTGACCAGCACGGTGGTGTTGCCGGTGCGGTCGCGCAGGAACACGTTCAAGGCGGACACACTGTTGCCACCGGGCACGAGATCGTTGGCCGCGCTGGTGAAAACCACAAAACGGCCATCGGGACTGACGCTGGGAGCATCGGAATTGTCGTTGCCACCCGCCGGCAGGGGGATGGCGGGATTTCGCGCTGAGAGCAATTGCGCCGCGCCGGCCGCCGGAACGAGCGTCGCCATGGCCAGCAGCCAAGCGGCCACCGCGAGGTTCCGGCCAAAAGCCTTTGAGGCCGCGGGCGCCCGGCGCGAGTTTCGGTTTGTGAATCCAACACCGTCAGAAGTTCTGATTTTCATGGTTATGGGAAGTTGAAGGTTCCATTTCGTTCATCGCGCCTGTTCTTTCAAAGCATCAACGCCGTCGCCGCCGGCATCGCCCTTTGGTCGCACAGCGAACCTACACGAACGGCCAGACTGTCGAATGGAATTCATGGTCAGTGGGTGGGGCGTGTGCCCGGGGCGACAGTCATATTCCAGTAGTAAGACCAAAGACCTTCCAGCGTGGTGGGTTCCACATGGCCATCGGCACAACTGATATTCACTCCGCCGTTCCACAACGGCACGGTGGTACCTCGCACTGCCGTCGTTGACCCTAGGGGACCTTTTCCGCTATGGCGCGCGATGCAGCAGCGCGGCATGCCTTGGTTTGCACTACCAGCCGTCTGCGTGTTCGCCCTGTTATTATCCGAGTATAATTCCCATTGACCCCCGTTATCATCCGGAACTCCGCCTTGATAGGGCCACAGATCCGGCCACAGTGAATCCACAAACTCGGGGGTCTGCGAAGGATGTTTAATCGCTGTGGCGCTTGGGAAAAAGCGAGGTACGTCACCGGGAGCAATGAACCCTCCCATAGCAGCTTGATACTTGTAAAGCCATCCGTTCATACCATAACTGCCGGTTGTGGTGGTTAAGGGGCTGGCTGAATTGTCCGGATCTGATAGAACATTCCAAATCCAGGCATTATTGGCCGTGCCTTGGCCATCCGGAATGGCCCCTTGGGTTGGTGCCATGGCAAACGGGCATATCCGGATGGCTGCCGATCCTTGCTCGTGAATGACAGTCGTCATCCACAAACTGCTGGTGCCTCCCCCCCATCCAATAGAGCCGTTGTCACTTTGGTATGCGAGCGCCTCCGACGTCAGTTGCCTGAGATTATTGAGGCATTGGATGTTTTTCGTCCCTATTTTTGTCCCGGCCAGCGCCGGCAGCAGCGTGACGGCCAGGAGGGCAATGACGCCAATCACCACCAGCAGTTCAATCAGTGTGAAGGCGTGTTCCGGTTGTCTCGGAACCATCCGCGTCCGGTCCAATTGTTTTAAACGGCTCGATTTCCTCATAAACTGTTTATCCTTTCACAAGATAACTCGCAAGAATAAGGGAGATTCTTTCAAAAATCTTGCGGGAAATTTTCCGTTCGGATTTACCTCGCTGGCAATGGCTTGCACTAAACAAGCAAACCCGGCCGGTCAGTGGTGGGTATGTTTCAGCAACCAGATCAGGCGCCAGAGCATGCCGAAGATGACGCAAAAACCGATGTATGGACCGGCAACACTGATGATCCGGATCAGCCGTTGCCGGTTGTGTTCGACCTGGGGATCATAATGGCTGAACTGGAACGACAGCAGGGCGATCATCATTTCATCGGCGGTTTTATAACGCTGGTGTGGGTTGGTGCGGCAGGCATTCAGGACAACCTTGTTGAATTGGACCAGGTCCCGGTCGTCGGCGTTGTCCGCCAGCGGCGGCAACCCCGGGTATTCGAGGCGGTCCTTGCCAGTGCTGATTTCGTAAAGAACCTTGCCCAGCGAATAAATATCCGCCTGGGGCGCCCCGGCGCCTTCCGGCGCGATGAACCCTTCCGTGCCCACTCGCGAGCCGGGCTCGGATGGTTCCGATACCAACCCTGCATCCGCCAGCTTGGGAAAACCGTTCACAAAAATGATGTTGGAAGGCTTGACGTCGCGATGGATCAGGCCATTCCGATGCAGGTACCCGAGGGCCGAGGCAATGGCCGCGCCCAGCCGGATGCACTCGCCAATAGGCAGGCGCCGGCGCTGCCGGTAATCGTAGGCCAGCGTCCGGGGCACGTATTGTTCCGGAACAATGATCTGGCCGGTGTTGACATCATCGCTGAGTTCCATGACGTAATAAAAATAGCCGGCGGCATCATTGCGCCCCACTTGCAGGATGTCCATCAACCCATCGTGTAACCGCGAGACCGGTTCGAATTTCAACACCCCGTCAAACTCGCGCTCGAAAGTACGGCGTTGTTCAAAGGCCCGCGCATACATCACCTTGACCGCGCGGCACATGCCCAGGACATTCCGGGCCAGCCACACCTCGCCGCTGCCGCCGCCGCCAATCACCCGGATGAGTTCGTGGTCGGGCACGACGGGCGGGACCGCCACAGCGGGTTTTTCACGGGCCGGATGGGGAGGTTCGGTCATGACATGGGATCCATTTTCATCAGACTTGATTCCATTGTTCTTCCAGCCGGCGTATTTCCTTTTTGAGCAATGCCGACAGGCGATATTTGACCAGGTAAACCAGTCCCACATTGACGCCCAGCGCCCGGGCCACGTTCCGCGCCGGCCATTGCTGGAGCACGTTCAAATCGAAGATTTGATAATGCTCCTCCTTGACGGTGTGCTTGATGGTTTCCAGCGCCGCTTTCAGCAGATGGGCCTGCCATTCTTCTTCCCAGGCGGATTCCGGGTCTCCGCCCGCCGGGTCAGGAATTTCCGCCACGTCTGGTTGTGGCAAATCCTCCCCGGTTTTGGAATCGTCCCCCCAACTGGCGCGGGTGCGCTTTCGCAACTGGTCGGCGATGCGCCAGCGGATGATGTTTCGCAACCAACCCTTGAACGAACCCAGCGTACGGTCGCGCTTGAATTTTTGGATGTCCTTGGCCACCGAGATGATGGTCTCCTGGACCACGTCCTGAGCCTCGGCTTCCGTCAGCCCGGACTTGAGGGCAACCGAGTAAATCAACCGCCAGTAGGTGTCGAAAAAATCCTTCCAACTGTCCTGGTCTTCCCGGTCTTCCAGCCGGCTCAGGAGGGTGTAACGCGTGGAAATCGGATCTTCCGCCAGCGACGTCATGACACAGCTCATACACTGATTACTCGTGCAAGGCGACGCGTTTCTTTCAAAATCATTCAAAAAACTTTGTGCCGGCGCGGCTTCGTGGTTTAATGGCCCGGCATGTTTTCATCGGAAATCAAATCAGTTCATTTTGTCGGCATCGGCGGCACCGCCATGGCGTCCGCCGCCGCGGCCATGCAGGAAAAAGGCTTTGCCGTCACCGGCTCGGACCAAAATGTTTACCCGCCCATGTCCACGTTCCTCGCCGGCAAACAAATCGCGGTGATGAACGGTTACGCGGAACGGAACCTCGCGCCCAAGCCCGACCTCGTCGTCATCGGCAACGCCATTTCGCGCGGCAACCCGGAGGCGGAGTTCGTGCTCGACCACAAGCTGCGTTATTGTTCGCTGCCGGAATTGCTCCGGGAATTTTTCATCCGCGGCAAACGCTCCATCGTCGTCGCCGGCACGCACGGCAAGACCACCACGACTTCGCTGCTCACCTGGGTATTCGAGCACAACAGGCTGAACCCGAGCTACCTGATCGGCGGCATCCCGAACAATCTCAGCCAGGGCGCGCGGTTCACCGACAGCGAATGGTTCATCATCGAGGGCGACGAATACGACACCGCGTTTTTCGACAAGCGCAGCAAGTTCATCCATTACCAGCCGGAAATCGGCATCATCAACAACCTCGAATTCGACCACGCGGACATTTTTGAAAATCTGGACGCGATCAAGAAAACGTTCTCGCATTTC
Organism: Limisphaerales bacterium; assembly: GCA_003134375.1. GTDB lineage: Bacteria > Verrucomicrobiota > Verrucomicrobiia > Limisphaerales > UBA11358 > UBA11358. The sequence goes on from PLAY01000149.1 coordinate 12,179, forward strand.
ATCCGGATCATTCCGCGCAACGGCCTGTTGCTCGGCAACGGCGACGACGCGAACCTCGCTCCGCTGCTCAATGTGACCCATTGTCCGGTGAAGCGCTTCGGCCTCGGCGAGGGCAACGCCATTCATGCTTTCAACGTCCGCTACGGTCCAACGGCGACAGAGTTTGAAATCCCGAGCTTCAAGTTTCACCTGAACCTCGTCGGCGAACTCAACGTGCGGAACGCGCTGGCGGTCATCGCGTGCGCCAAGCATTGCGGGTTGAAGAACCAGCAAATCCAGTCCGCGTTTGACACGTTCAAGGGCATCAAGCGCCGGATGGAAGTGCGCGGCATCGCGGGTGGCGTGACCGTGGTGGACGACTTTGGCCATCACCCCACGGCGATTCGGGAGACGCTGAAAGCGCTGCGGCTGAAATATCCGCGCGAAAAAATTTGGGCCATCTTCGAGCCGCGCTCGAACACGACGCGTCGGAACGTGTTTCAATCCGAACTGGCCACCGCCTTTGCCGACGCCGACGCGGTCGTGGTGGCGGAAGTGGCGCGGCTGGAACAGATCGCGCCTGAAGAGCGGCTCGACCCGGAAAAGCTGATGCAGGATTTGAAGACCTCCGGCAAGAACGCGGCATATCTGCCCGACGTGGATGCCATCGTCGCGCACGTCGCAAAAAATGCGCAGGGCGGCGATATCGTCGTGGTGTTCAGTAACGGCGGTTTCGGCGGGATTCACGCCAAACTGCTGGAGAAGTTGGGACGGCGATAAGGCTTCCCACGGCTTACCCGGCGTAGTAACCGGTCTAATTTTTCCAGCCGGCGTGCGCTGTTTCCTTGAAAAACGGGAACACCCCGTTCATTCTGAAGCATTATGAATTGTGCCGTTGAGCGCCGATTTGGAGAAATTGGCGAAAGAAGTTTTCGCAAAGAACGCGTTCAGGGTAGGGACGCCGCGCTGCGGCGTCCGGTCGGCGCGGCGCGCCGACCCTACCGATAAATGTCGGCCGCGCGGCACGGAAAGATGACCATGTCATATCGAGCTTGGTTTCAATGTATCAATCCGGAGTGCGGGCAAACCTACCCGCTGAACTCCATCGTTTACCAATGCCAGCGCTGCCGTTCGCTGCTGGAGGTGCAGCATGACCTCAAGGCGCTGAAACGCCGCAGCGCCGCGAGCTGGAAAAAGCTTTTCGAAAAGCGGTACAAAAGCAACGAATGGCCCTACGGCTCCGGCGTGTGGGGCAAGAAGGAATGGATTCTGCCGCAGATCAAGAACGACGATGTCGTTTCACTTTATGAGGGCGGCACCAATCTTTTCTGGGCCGAACGCTTCGGCAAGATAATCGGCGTCAATGAGCTTTGGATCAAGCTTTGCGGCAACACCCACAGCGGTTCGTTCAAGGACCTCGGCATGACCGTGCTCGTGTCGCAGGTCAAGCAGATGATTTCCGAGGGCGCGCCCATCAAGGCCGTCGTCTGTGCCTCCACCGGCGACACCTCGGCGGCGCTGGCGACCTACTGCGCGGCGGCGGGCATCCCGTCCATCGTGCTCCTCCCGCGCGGGAAAATTTCCGGTGCGCAACTCATCCAGCCCATTTCCAACGGCGCCCTCGTGCTCTACCTCGACACCGACTTCGACGGCTGCATGAAGCTCGTCCAGGAAATTACCCGGGACGAAACGCTTTACCTGGCCAACTCGATGAATTCACTGCGCGTCGAGGGCCAGAAGACGGTGGGCATTGAAATTGTCCAGCAGTTCGACTGGCAGGTGCCCGACGTGATGATCATTCCCGGCGGCAATCTCGGCAACGTGTCCGCGCTCGGCAAGGGCCTGATGATGATGAAAGACCTGGGCCTGATTGCCAAGCTGCCGCGCATTGTTGTCGCGCAAGCCGAGCGGGCCAATCCGCTTTACCGGTCGTATCTGAAGAACTTCGAGACGTTCGAGCCGGTCCAGGCGCAAAAGACCCTGGCCAGCGCCATCCAAATCGGCAACCCGGTCAGCATTCAGAAGGCGATCCGCACGTTGAAACAATTCAACGGCATCGTCGAACAGGCCACCGAGGAGGAACTGGCCGACGCCGCGGCGCTGGGCGACCGCACCGGAATGTTTAATTGCCCGCACACCGGCGTGGCGCTGGCGGTTTTGATCAAACTGCTCAAGGCCGGCAAGATTGACAAATCCGAGCGCGTGGTCGTCATCTCCACGGCGCACGGATTGAAGTTTGTCGAGATGAAGGTGAAGTATCACAAGCGGGAACTGGATTTTCCGTGTCGCCATGCGAATCAACCGATTGAATTGCCCGCGCGCCTGGACGCGGTGAAGAATGCGCTCAAGCTGGCCCTCAAGGAAAGGAGCCGGTTCAATGTCTAAATCCAACCAAGGTAGGGACGCCGCGCTGCGGCGTCCGGTCGGCGCAGCGCGCCGACCCTACCCAAGCAAGTGGGGACCGGCGACACTTGCGATTCACGGCCACGGCAAACATCGCAAGGCGCACCACGCCGTTTCCACGCCCATCGTCCACACCTCGAACTACAGCTTCGAGTCCACGTCCGAAGTCTTCGAGTTCATGAAGGCCAAGGGGCAGGGCCGCGTCATCCGCGAACACGAATACGGCCGCTACGGCAATCCCACGCAGCAGGAAACCGAGCGCAAGCTCGCCGCCGTCGAGGGTGCCGAACGGGCCATCCTGTTTTCCACCGGCATGAGTGCGGTGATCCTCACGCTCATGGCCTACATGCAAAAGGACGGCCACATCATTTTCACGAGCGATTGCTATCGGCAGACGCGCGATTTCGCGACCAACTTTTTGAAGAAATTCGGGATCCAAACCAGCCTGGTTGCTCCCACGGCGGCGGCCATCGAAAAAGCCATCCAGCCCAACACCAACATCATTTTCACCGAGCTGCCGACGAATCCATATCTGCGCGTGCCGGACCTTCCGGCCATCGTGAAGGTCGCGCGGCGGCACAAGCTGCTCACGATGATTGACGCGACGCTGGCCACGCCCTTCAACATCCGTCCGCTGGAACTGGGCGTGGACATCGTCATCCATTCGGCCACAAAATATCTCGGCGGCCACAATGATCTGCTGGCCGGCGTCACGCTGGGCAACCACCAGCAGCTCGATGACCTGAACAAACTGCAACGGATGATCGGTTCCATCCCAGGACCGCTCACCTGCTTCCTGCTGGAACGCGGATTGAAAACCTTCGGCCTGCGGATGGAACATCATAACCGCGCCGGACTCGAAATCGCGCGGTTCCTCGAAGCGCATCCCAAAATCCTGAAGGTCTGGTATCCCGGATTGAAATCGCATCCGGACCACCGGCTGGCAAAAAAGCAGATGCACGGCTTCGGCAGCGTCATCAGCTTCCTGGTGAAAGGCGACGACCGGGAGACGCGGCGGTTCATTGACTCGCTTGAACTCTTCCTCATCACGCCCAGCCTCGGCGGTTCCGAGAGCCTGGTCACCCAGATGTCCATGATGTCGTTCTTCGATTATCCGGTGGCCTACCGCAAATCCCTCGGCATGGTGGACAACCTCGTGCGCATCGCCCTTGGCCTGGAAAACGTCGAAGATTTGATCACCGACCTGAAGCAGGCGCTGGCGAAGGTTTGAATTTAACCCGGAAAACGATTTTGAACCGCTAATGAGCGCTAATCTACACTGATGGTAAAGGTTTGCGGCGATAACAGCCCGGACACATATCGTCCGCTGTTATTCCGACCCAAGTCTCAAGGATAAGCGGCGATGGGTGAAGATTAGCGGTTTCAACTTCGGAATTCGGGTTTAATGGGGAGCGTCCCGACACTGCTCCCAACATCCTATGAATCTCCTGGGAGCGCCGGCGTCCCGCCGGCCAGTCGGAAGCCGAAAACCAGAACTCGCCGGCGAGACGCCAGCGCTCCCAGGAACAGCGCCCCGGTTCAGGTTCAGGGGAACAAATCGCTTCTTTGCGCCTTGGCGTCTTTGCGTTAAAGAATTTCCGCTGGAAGATTTGGATTGGGTGGTGGACTGTGCCATCAGAAATTGATTCCCAACCCGGAACACAAACCCGGCGAGCTGTCGGACGAGTTCTGATTCCTCCCGCCGAAGTGAGTCGGCGCAAATTTCCTCTTGCCAAAACTGCGGTGGTGTGGTAAAGACTATACCACAAAAAGATATGTTTGGAACCTTCATCAAAGAATTGCGGGCGAAACAACGGCTCGGCCTGCGCGAATTTTGCCTGGAGCATGGCCATGACCCCAGCAACTGGAGCAAAATCGAACGCGAAGTCTCGTCGCCGCCGCGTGACGAGGAAACCCTTGGCAAGTGGGCCAAACAGCTTGGCCTCAAGCCCGGTTCGGACGACTGGCACAAATTCCATGATTACGCCGCCGTGGATGCCGGGCGCATCCCCGATCACGTCATGGAAAACGAGGAACTGCTGGCTAGACTCCCGGCGTTCTTCCGCACGTTGTCCGGTCAGAAACCCTCGCGGGAAGACTTGGAAAAACTCTTGGATTTGATAAGCAATGCCAATTAAGCTGCCCAAGGCTGGGTTTCATCACCGAATGAACATCAAGCACGCCATCGCGCAGATCAATCAAATGCAGGCCGACGGCATCATCGAACATTCCCGTCATGGATTGATCGAAGCGTGGAAACGCTTTGAGAAACAATTCCCCGGCGACACTCCATGACCTTTGACCTTGCTAAAATTCTGCAAAGCAAGCGCGCGTTCCGGCAACGGCTCGCGGCCCGGCCCATCGAGGAAAAGCTGGCCATGCTGGACGCCTTGCGAGAACGCGCGCTGGCCCTGCGCTCATCCGGGCCTGCGGCGGGATCGGGGGCGTTGCATGAGGAGCCGCCACCTTATCGGGTGCAACCCAAAAAGCCCGGATGAAACCTGTATTTGAGGAGCGGTGTTGCCGCATCGCGGACCGGCTTGCTGCCGGCGAAGCCGCGCTCGACTACATCGCCACGCACATTGCGCCCAAGTTCGGCGTCTCGACGGAAGTGATTGCCAAACGCTTGCGCGTGGAAAAATTTTGGCCGCCAAAATGATTCTTTCTGCAATGGCCACACTCGACCAAGTCATCCAACAAATCCGATTCGCGTTGGCAAACCTTTCCGAACGAAACGGGCAACATGAGTTTGAACATCTTTGCCGGCATTTCGCTCGGCATCGTATCTGTTTCAATATTCTTCCGGCGACTGGGCCAGTTGGCGGCGGGGGCGACCAAGGAAAGGACTTTGAAACCTTCCGAACCTTCATTCACAGCCTTGGAGACGAGAAATTCGCGGCGGTCGGTGAAGGAAAGAAGTTGGCCTTTGCCTGCTCGCTCCAGGAGCAGGTGAGCACAATGGGTCACTGGGGACTTGAGCCGCGCCACAGCACTCCAAATTTTGAAGGACTGCGAGAATATCTTCGACATCGGTGGCGCTACTGGGATCTAGATGTTGAACATCCTCCTATTTTTGACAGCGCGGTTAGTGTTTTGCCGAAATGAGTGTGAACGATAATTCATTATCCGTCGTGCTGCCGTCCGTGGAGATTTACACCGACGGCGGATGCGAACCCAATCCCGGGCCGGGCGGTTATGGCGTGGTCTTGCTGCATCCCAGGAAGCGCGCGGAAATCAGCGGCGGCTTTCGGTTGACCACCAATAACCGGATGGAAATCTTCGCCGCCATTGCGGGCCTCGAAATGTTGAAGCAGCCGTGCAAGGTCACCATTCACAGCGATTCGCAGTATCTGGTGGACGCGATTATGACGGGCTGGGCCGTGGCGTGGAAAATGAAGGATTGGTGGCTCAACAACAAGGAGCGCGCAAAGAACATTGACCTGTGGCAGAAACTGCTGCCGCTGTGCGAGACGCATCAGGTGGAATTCCGCTGGGTCAAGGGCCATGCCGGTATTCCGGAAAACGAACGGTGCGATCAACTTTCGATGGCCGCGCTGCACCAGCCCAATCTCCCGGCGGACGAGGGTTACGAAAACAAGCCCGAAACCGAAGGCGTTCGCCCCGCCATGCAGGCAGGTGAGCCGTGCCGAAAATGTTCAACGCCCGTCATCAAGCAAACGTCGCGCAAGAAGCCGAAGCACGATTTTTACTACGAGTACTATCTCTGGTGTCCCAAGTGCCAAACTACCTACACGATTGAAGCCGCCAGGCGGCTCGTTGAACAGCCGCCATCGCTATTTTGACGGATATATTTGGAATTGGCTCGCGTCTCTGCGTCGAAAAAATCCGTGTTCATCCGTGTTCATTCCGCCTTCGCCAGCTTCGGCGCGACAAGCCGTGGTTAAAAATGCTTTCGTGTGTTTGGTGTGTTTCGCGGTTAAATTGCGCGCGTGCAGAGTTCTGAATTGGTTTTTCCAGGCGCGTTGATGGTCACCGAGCAGACCATTGACCTCTCCGGCTTTACCCCGCAACAAAAGGCTTTTTATCTGAACCTGTTTTGGGAGACCGTGGGCGTTTGCAACGCGGCCAGGAAGCCCCGCGTCGTCATCGGGATGGCCGGTCCCACCGGCGCCGGGAAATCCGTGGTGGCCGTCCTGTTCCAGGAACTGGCCAAACAAGCCCGCCTGCCGTTCGCGTTCGAGTCCATCACCATTGACGCTTATCATTTTCCGAACCGCCACCTGCTGTCGCATTTTTCGGACGGCGTGCCGCTGAAACAGGTCAAGGGCCGGTTCGACACTTATGACGTCGCGGCCCTGGCCCGGGATCTGAAAGCTTTCGCGGCGGGCGAAACTGTCGCCTTCCCGGCGTATTCGCGGAAATTGCATGACCCGGTCCCGAACCGCATCCGGGTGGAGACGCCCGCGGCCTTGCTGTTGGTGGAGGGACTTTGGCTGCTGTCCGATCACGGCGACTGGGCGCAGGTGCGGCCGCTGTTGGATTTTTGCTATTTTATTGAATCCGACAAGGAGCGAACCCAGCAGGCTGTGATCAAGCGGCACATGACCGGCGGCAGAACTTATGAGGATGCGGCCCGGCATTACGCCGAGGTGGACGGACGGAATTCCGATTTGGTGCTCCAGACCCGGCACAAGGCCGACAAGGTCATCCCGCCATACTATCGGGTCGAATGAATCCTTTTGAGCAAAAACTTTCCGGCCACAGGTTGACCTTGCGCCGCGCCCGGCTGCAAACGCTCCAAATCAATTTGGGCCGCCAGTGCAACCAGACGTGCCGTCATTGTCATATGGACGCCGCGCCGTGGCGCACGGAAATGATGTCCGCACCGGTGGCGGAGCGGGTCGGCGAGTGGATTCGACGGCATCGGCCCGCGGTGGTTGACCTCACCGGCGGCGCGCCGGAGTTGAGCGAACACTTCCGCTACTTCGTCGAGACGGCCCGCGACTGCGGCTGCCATGTCATGGACCGCAACAACCTCACCATCATCGAAACCGACTCCCATCGCTGGCTGCCGGAATATCTCGCGGCGCACGAGGTGGAGGTCATCGCGTCGCTTCCCTGTTATTCCGCGGACAACGTGAACGCGCAACGCGGCGACGGCGTTTTTGAAAAAAGCATTTCCGCGCTCCGGAAACTCAATGCCGCCGGCTACGGAACGCGGCTGCCGCTGAATCTGGTCCACAATCCGCTGGGGCCGAAATTGCCCGGGCCGCAGGCGGAACTGGAAGCCGATTATCGGGAAGTGCTGGCGCGCGAGTTCGGCATAGTGTTCAACAAACTGTTCACGATCACCAACCAGCCCATCGCGCGTTTCGCGGAGGATTTGCGCCGGCGCGGCCAGTGGGACGCCTATCTCGAACTGCTGGCCAACAGTTTCAATCCCGCGACCGTGGCGGGACTGATGTGTCGCACCACGTTGAGCGTGGGCTGGCAGGGCGAAATTTACGACTGCGACTTCAACCAGATGCTCGGAATGCAGATGTGCAATGGCCAGCCGCTGTATCTCTGGGATGTGACGCCGCAGGTTCTGGACGATTACGAAATCCGGACGGGCGGGCATTGCCTGGCCTGCACCGCCGGTTGCGGGAGCAGTTGCACCGGCGCGCTTGTGTGACCCGTGCGTCTTCGGGCGGTAAGGCCACGAAATATTTGATACGTCCGCCCTCACCCCGGCCCTCTCCCCCAGGAGAGGGAGAAATCATCCGCCGCGTTTTGAGCCATGTAATAGGCTGGGTTATCCTGTGTCTCACGGCCAATGACACAGAATCGGTGGCTGCAATAAGGATTGAGAAATTGTCCAGCGACGTGATGCACTCACCCTCTCCCCGGGGGAGAGGGCCGGGGTGAGGGCGAGCGTAAACACCAACTTCCAACCGGATGAACCGCCGGCTCGCCTGGCGGCGCAAATATGCTTATGTTCAACGAACATGAGCGGCAGCCGGCGCAGACTGATTTTGTTCGCGCGTTTTCCCGAACCGGAACGCGTGAAGACGCGGCTCATTCCTTTGCTGGGCGCGGAAGGCGCGGCGGCGCTGCATCGCCGGCTCGTTTTGCGCACGTTCCGCATGGCGCTCGACGCTAGTCGCGCGGCGGATGCGGAACTCGAAATCCGCTTCACCGGCGACGATGAAAACGCGATGCACCACTGGCTCGGCGACGAGGTGATTTGCCGCGCGCAATGTGACGGCGATCTTGGACGGCGAATGGTGGGCGCATTGGAAGACAGTTTCCGGGAAGGCGCGCGCGCCACCGTCATCATCGGCAGCGATTGTCCGGAACTGACCGCGGACCTGCTGACCGCCGCGTTCGACAAACTTTCCCAGGCACAGGTTGTGTTCGGCCCGGCCCGGGATGGCGGTTATTATCTGGTTGGCCTGACGCAGCCGGTGCCGCAACTTTTCCGCGACGTTCACTGGAGCACGGGAACGGTGCTGACGGAATCCATTTTTATTTCGAGGCAGGCGGGGTTCGAACCCACGTTGCTGGCTCCGCTGAGCGACCTCGATGTGCCGGGCGATTTGTACGCGTGGAAACAAATCACCGACGCCGAGAATGCCGGCCTGAGCTACATTAGCGTCATCATTCCGGCGTTGAACGAGGCGCAATACATCACCGCAACCCTGCAATCGGTGCAACGGGGCCAGCCGCACGAAATTCTGGTGGTGGACGGCGGCAGCACGGATGACACCGTGACACTGGCGCGGGCCGCGGGCGCGCGGGTGATTCATTCCCGGCCCGGCCGCGCGCGGCAGATGAACGCGGGCGCGGCGCAGGCCGCTGGCAATGCCCTGGTTTTTCTGCATGCGGACACGCTGCTGCCCGCCGATTACCCGGAAGTGGTGGGCGGAACCTTGCACGAACCGGCGGTGGCGGCCGGGGCGTTTCGATTTCAGATGGGCGAAAAGCTGGCCGGCCAATGGCTCATCGAATGGACGGCGAACCTGCGTTCGCGGTGGCGGCAATCGCCTTACGGAGACCAAGCCCTGTTCCTGCGAAGATCGTTGTTCGAGGAGATTGGCGGATTCGCCGCCCTGCCGATAATGGAAGACTGCGAAATCGTGCGACGGCTGCGGAAGCGTGGCCGCGTGGTCACGGCCGCCGCCGCCGCCATCACGTCAGGCCGGCGCTGGCGCCAGCTCGGACTGTTTCGGACAACCCTCATCAACCAGCTCGTCATCCTGGGCCATCTCTGCGGCGTGTCACCGGACCGGCTGGCGGCATTCTATCGCGGACAGGAAAACCGAATCCGCAAATAAAAATGGCAGGACATGCAGCCGCGCGTCCGTGTTTTTATAGCGGCGCTCTGTGCATGCCGGTGGAATCAGTGGTGCAGGCTGGCTCAACTAACCCGAAAACTGAAGCCGCCGCCGACCCGTCCTCCGTAGTCCCGCATCGCGGGACGGAGGGTGGACGTGAGTCGGCGCAAACTCGTGAAGATTGGCGCGGACTGACGTCCGCAGCTACCACGATGGTGCGGCGGCGGGGTTAACCCAAGGCAACTCGTTTCTCGCAATTTGGGCTGATTGATTTCATCCCTTTGGGATGCCTCCCGTCTTCTGGCTTCCAGCTTCTTCATTCCCGCCTTCGCCCGGCTCGGGCGCGGCAGGCTGCAATGCGAGTTGTTCCGGCGGCGTGGTGGCCAGGCCGGGTTCGGCGGTGACCGGGCCGGGCGGCTTTTCGACGACAATGCGACGGAGTTCGTCCGCGGCGGGCAAATCCTCCAAACCGCGCAGGCCGAAGTATTCGAGGAACAATGCGGTCGTGCCGTAAGTCGGCGGGCGACCTACAACCTCGGCGCGGCCAACGGCCTCCACCAAGCCGCGTTCCATGAGCGTCTGCATCGTGGCGTCCACGTTCACACCGCGAATCTGTTCGACCTCGGCGCGCGTGATGGGCTGGCGATATGAGATGATGGCCAGCGTTTCGAGCGCCGGCAGCGAAAGCCGCGGCGGACGCGTCTTCACGCCCACGAGCGCGCGCAACCACGGGCCAAATTCCGGCTGTGTGACGAATTGCCACGAACCGGCGACACACGCGAGGCGATAGCTGCGGGCGGCGGTTTCGTGTTCGCGCGCCAATTGTTCCAACGCGGCGGTCAGTTCGCCCTCCTTGACTTTGGCCAGCGATTTGGCGGTGGCATCGGCGCCCTCCTGTTCGGCAGCAGCGGCGAGCACGTCGCGAAGTTCCTTCACGCTCAAAGGTTTTTGCGCGGAGAACAGGAGTGATTCCAGAATGAGTTTAAGTTCCATGTTAAATCAAAGTAGGACAGGCATCCTGCCTGTCTCCATTATTATTTACCAAAGACATTTTCATGTTTGAGACAGGCTGGAAGCCTGTCCTGCGTTTCCGGCATCGGTTGATTGATTCGCGGGCGCGGCAACCGGTTGAGTTGTCGCCGGCGTGGCACAGGTCTCCGACCTGTGGTCTTTTTGATCAGATTGAATCATTTCCCCTTTTGCCTCACACAGACCAGAGGTCTGTGCCACATCTGCTGGCGGCGTGGCAAGGCGGATTTCAATTTCGCTGAAAGCTTCCGGTTGCGAGCAAACGAGCTGGCGCAGGCGGATCAATTCCAGCAGTGCCAGAAAGGTGCAGATGACTTCGGAGCGGCTGGCGGCGCTGGCAAACAACTCGGCGAAGCGCAGGCTGCCGCGCCCGGAAATCACTTTGAGGATGAACTCGATTTTCTCGCTGACGTTCCATTTGTCCTCAAAAATGTCGCCCCGGTCTTCGCGCCGGGTGAACCGTTGAAGCACGCCGTTGACGGCGTTGAGCAAATCGAAAATCGAAACGTCCGGCTTGGGCGGCGGCGCGGCGCTTTCAAATTCGAGTTTGCCGGGCAGGCGCGGAAAAATATTTTCCTGTTCGGCCTCGAGCGCCTGCAGGCGGGCGGCGGCGTCCTTGAACTTTTTGTATTCGACGAGCTGACGGATCAATTCCCAGCGCGGGTCTTCGCCTTCCTCCTCGCCTTCCACCTGCACCTGCTGGTCCACGGGCAGCAGTTCGCGGCTCTTGATGTACATGAGCGTCGCGGCCATGACGAGGAATTCGCCGGCGATCTCCAGATCGAACTGGCGCATGAGGTCAATGTATTCGATGAACTGCGTGGCGAGCTGTGTGAGGTTGACCTCATAAATGTCCACCTCCTCCTTTTTAATGAGGTAAAGGAGCAAATCAAGCGGGCCTTCGAAGACCTCGAACTGGACTTTGTATTCTGCCATGCGCTGAATGAATTGTGAAAATTCTAAAACGGGCGCCGGAGGTTTGCAATGGCGGAACGAAAATGAAAAATACTGGGTAGTGGGTAGTGTAAGAGTTGTTGTG
>PLAY01000041.1 GCA_003134375.1 Limisphaerales bacterium
TGATTCAAAAACGCGCCGAAATGATTCCTGAAGACATTCGCAAGCAAATTCCAAATGACCCAGAAGGTTTTGATCGTTGGTTTAAGGAAAACTATGAAGAGATTGTTGTCCCTGCAAAATTGGAATTAAACGGCGTTTCGGCAAACGCTGTTCTGCGAAGATTCATTGACCTGCCTAAACTTTTCGACCTGTTGAAAAACAAGCGTCTTTTTCTTCCCAGCCTGCGCCAGCTTATTGGCGGAGATCCTTCTGAATGTTTTGCTAAAAAGAACTTTGATCATCTGGGGCGTCCAAAACTCGAACAACGAGCGAAAGAACTTGAAGAATATGCTCCAGATGAAATGAAAGGATTTAAATATCCACCAGGCATTACAAACGTTTGGGAAAAAATTGGAGTAGGCAAATCGCTTTTTGAGCATTTAATTCAAACAATTTCAGATAACGAATTGAAAAAGGTAGTTTGGCAATTAGAAAGAGAACGGCTAAAGGGCGATTTGGTTTGCTGTTGCTGGTATAAAGGAACGGGGGAATCCGACGCGATGTGGAAGATTTACGCTGCTCAACTAGGCGTAATGTTTACCACTTCGCCAAATCGAATGGAATCAGCAATCAAGTTGATTCTGCCAAAAATTTATGCGGAACGAACGAAACTAAAGCTGGCTGCTGTCCACTACGAAGATGTGGATGAATGCGGAAGTCTCGAACCTTGGTTGATCAAAAGAGAAGCTTTTAAGCACGAGGAGGAGGTTCGTCTTTATTGCGACAAGCCGTCTGCGTCGTTTAAGATAGTAGTGAACCTTCCAGAATTGATCGAAGAAATCGTTATTACACCATTCGGCGAAAAATGGCAGCTCATCGGGATTAAGGCTGCTATTGAGGCGCTTCTAAAAGAAGTCGGGGCGAGTCAAATTCCTGTTCGATTATCTGATCATATGAGACCTCCGGAAATAACTTGGCCAAAGGAACAGAAGACTTTGAGCGAGGCGCTGGCAGTTAGACCTATTATCGGACATTTATTCTCTCAAAAGATGGGGGATTTATTACTCGAACTGGCGGTGCAAATTGAATTCTGAAAATTCGGTTCCTTCTGTCTAAAATGCCGAATGTGTTAAATGATTTGCTCAAGGCGACGTCGCGCTCGTTTTATCTGATCCCGCATTGCGGGACGTGGCTGCCCGCCGCCGTGCGCCCGCAAATCGGTGCGCTTTTTCCCCGCTTGTTTTCTTTGCAAAAGAGTTTAATTTTCAGGCATGACGTTTCCGATCACCGCTTACATTGAAGCCGCGTTGGAACTGGCGCGCTATGACAAGCTGGACGACGGCTCGTTCGCGGGCGAAATTCCCAAGTTGAAGGGCGTGGCCGCGTTCGGAAAATCCCTGCGTGAGTGCGAAGGCGAACTGCGTTCGACGCTGGAAGATTGGATTCTGGTCGGCCTGAAACTCGGTCACAAACTGCCGGTGCTCGCCGGCATTGATTTGAACAAGGTTCAAAATGGCCGCCTGGCGACCACTTAAACGGCGCGACTTCATCCGCAAACTTCGCGCGCTGAATTTCGACGGCCCGTTTTCCGGCACGCGCCATCAGTTCATGATTTTGGGCCAGCATCGCCAGACGATTCCGAGCAATTCCGAATTCTCGGTGCCGCAAATCCGAATGCTTGTCCGGCAGGTTGAATCCATCCTAGGCCGGTCAATTTCTTTGGATGAATGGGACTCCCTGTAAAATGACTGACGCGTTGAACCAATTGCTCAAGGCGACGTCGCGCTCGTTTTATCTGACGTTGCGCGTGCTGCCGGCGGCCGTGCGCCCGCAAATCGGCCTGGCGTATCTGCTCGCGCGCACCGCCGACACCATCGCTGACACCGAACTTGTTCCGCTGGAACAACGGCTGGACGCGCTCAAAAGATTGCGCGAACGCATCCAGGGTTCGTCCTCGGCACCGCTGAATTTCGGCGAACTGGCGAAACATCAAGGTTCGTCCGCCGAGGGAACCTTGCTGGAAAAAGTCGAGGACAGCCTCACGCTGCTGCAAACCCTCTCGCCCGCCGATCAGCAACTGGCCCGTACCGTCCTCAACACCATCACGGGCGGACAGGAATTGGACCTGCGCCGGTTCGCCGGCGCATCCGCCGAAAAAATTGTTGCGCTGGAAACCGCCGCCCAGCTCGACGACTACACGTATCGCGTCGCCGGCTGCGTGGGCGAATTCTGGACGAAAATGTGCCGCGCGCACCTGTTTCCGAGGCTGCGGATGGACGACGCGCAATTGCTCGCGGATGGCGTCCGTTTAGGAAAAGGTCTGCAACTGGTGAACATCCTGCGCGATTTGCCCGCCGATTTGAAAAAAGGCCGCTGTTATTTGCCCGCGGACAAACTGGAGCCGGCGGGTTTGCTGCCTGAGGTTTTGCTGTCGCCGGTGAACGAGGCGAAATTCCGTCCGCTGTTTCACGAATATCTCGACCGCGCCGAATCGCACCTGGCCGCGGGCTGGGCCTACACGAACACGTTGCCGTTCGGGCAGGTTCGCGTGCGGCTGGCCTGCGCGTGGCCGATTTTGATTGGCATGAAAACGATTGAAAAAATGCGGACCGCCAGCGTGTTGGACCTGCAACAGCATATCAAAGTTTCCCGGATCGAAGTGCGCGGGATTATGCTGCGTTCCGCGCTGTTTTACCCCCTGCCGCGGATGTGGCAAAAATTGTTTTCTACGACTGGGAAAGCTGTTGCATCCGAGGGCAAATTGGCGTAAAAAAACGATATGCAAATCATGAAGTTGTTGCCTACAGTTTGCGCGGTTGGCATTTGCGCAAGTTTCATTTCCGTCCGCGCGGACGATACTCCGGTTCAGGCCGCCGCGCGCGCGGCTTTGGAGCAAAAGATGAGTGAAATAGATACGAACCAAACCCAGCCGCCCCCGGTTGTGGTCACTCCTGCCGGCGCCGCAAAAGTGCCACCAAGCAAGCCCGCAACCAAAACTGTCCCGGCCAAGGCAACAACTCCGGCAGCCAAGGCAACGATTCCGGCGGCCACGACAACAACGAACGAGCCAACCCCGATACTCGTTGCACCCGTTGCGCCAGCTGCGACGATGCCAACGGAGATTAAACCCGCCACACCGCCGTCAGCCGAAACCAAACCAGCACCGACGATGACTCCGGCCGAACCGGCAGCAGCGGCAACAACCACTTCGGAAACCAACGCGACCCCGGCGGTTTCCGGAACGACGCCCGCAGCGCCCGTTGCGCCCGAACCAGAAAGTCCGGCGGCAGAGACCAAACCCGCCACCCCGCCGCCAGCCGAAACCAAGCCGGCGCCGATGATGGCTCCGGTCGAACCGGCAGCAGCAGCGACAATCACTTCGGAAACCAACGCGGCCCCGGCGGCTTCCGGAACAACGCCTGCGGTGCCTGTTGCGACGATGCCGACAGAGGTTACACCCGCCACTCCTCCGCCAACCGAAACCAAGCCGGAAGTCCCGACTGCTGAGATGAAGCCGGCGCCGACCGTGGAAACGGCTCAGCCCGCGCCGGTCGCAATCAAGCCGGCGCCTCCTGCAATCACACCCGCGGCGGGCACAGTTCTTCAAAGTCCCGTGATGCCCGCCACGATAAAAGTCAAAGCCGGCGTGATGAGCGCAACGAACCAGATCAACGCAATTTATACAGGAAAAGAACTGGGCTTGAAGCCAATTGAATCGCCGCTCCTGCCGGTTTCCGCAACCCAACAGGCGCAACTGCAAGCCTTGCTCGCAAAATACAAGGCCAACCAGATCAGTCCGGAGGAGTACCACAACCAGCGCGCGGAAATACTGGCCCAGCCATAAAACTGCGATTCCATCCGCCCGCTGGATGCGCGCGTCCGGCGGGTTTTTTATTGCAAACCTTCACCCCGAAGGTCTTCGGGGTTGAACTTTGAACTCTGAACCCTAAACTTCAGGTGTTATGCATGATTTTCGTTATGTCGGCAACCGGCTGTTTTGCGAAGACGTCGCCGTCGAGTCGCTCGCGCGCAAGTTTGGCACGCCACTGTACGTTTATTCGCAGCACACGTTGACTGAACATTTCCAAAAACTCGACGCGGCCATGTCGCCGGTGAATCATCTCGTCTGTTTCTCCGTCAAATCCAATTCCAATCGGTCCGCACTGCGCGCGCTGGCGAATCTCGGCAGCGGCTTCGACATCGTCAGCGGCGGTGAATTACAGCGGGTCATCGCGGCGGGTGGCGGCCCGCGCCGATGCGTTTTCGCCGGCGTCGGCAAAACGGAAGACGAAATCGAATTTGCCTTGCGGCAGGGCATTTATTCCTTCAATGCCGAGAGCGAACCGGAATTGCAGCGCATCAACCGCGTTGCGGCGCGGCTGAAGAAAATCGCGCCCATCGCCGTGCGCGTGAACCCGGGCGTGGACGCCTATACGCATGCGAAAATCACAACCGGCACTTACGAAAACAAATTTGGCATTCAATTCGAGCAGGTTGAAGGCGTTTATGCCCGCGCGAGCAAATTGAAAAATCTGCGGCTGCGCGGCCTGCAAATGCACATCGGCTCGCAAATCACTGAAACGACACCGTTTGAACAGGCGGCGCGCAAAGTCCTGCCGCTTTTGAAACGGTTGCAGGAAAAATACCCGTTGGAATTTTTTAGCGTCGGCGGCGGTCTCGGCATTGTCTATAAACCCGCGCTCGCCAGCGGCGCGGCCGCCTGGTGGAAAACTTCCGCGGCGAAAAACATTTTGACCCCGCAAAAATACGCCGGGCGGCTGGTCCCGCTGCTCCAACCGCTCAACTTGAAAATTCTCCTTGAGCCGGGACGCTTTATCGCCGGCAACGCGGGCATTCTGGTCACGCGCGTCGAGTTTGTGAAAAAAACCGGCCGGAAAAACTTCGTCATCGTGGACGCCGCGATGAACGACTTGATTCGTCCGGCGTTTTATGACGCCTATCACGAAATCGTGCCGCTCACCCGCAACCATGGCGTGCGAATTTCTTCCGATGTGGTCGGGCCGATTTGCGAATCCAGTGATTTCTTTTGCAAAGACCGCCCGTTGCCAAAAGTCGGCGAAGGCGATTATCTCGCGCTCTTGAGCGCGGGTGCTTACGGTTTTGCCCAGGCGTCGAATTACAACACCCGGCCCCGGGCCGCCGAGATTTTGGTGAGCGGCAAACGCGCCGCCGTCGCGCGCGAACGCCAGCCCGTGAAAGAAATTTGGTCGGGAGAGAAAGTTGTGTCATGGTTGAAGTAGAACCGTGAACAACGAATATTCCATCGCGGCGCACTGGCCGGGCGGTTTTGATGAAGCCGGCCTGCGGCGGTGGGCGGAGGATTTGCGCGCCCAACTCCTCGCCCCGCAGGTTTCACTCGGCCTCGTCTTCATGTCGCCGAAATTTTTCCCGTTCGCCAGGCAGGCGCTTGAAATTTTGCGCGTTCACGCCCGGATCCCGCTGCTCGCGGGCTGTTCGAGCACCGGGCTGATTGCCGGCACGCAGGAAATTGAAGACGCAACCGGACTTGTGCTCGCGCTTTACTCGCTGCCCGGCGCGGAGTTGAAAGATTTTCGTTTCACGCAGAATCAGGTCGAGGAGGCCAACGGCCCCGGCTACTGGCACCTGGAAACCGGCATCGAACCGGCGCACACCAATGGCTGGCTCGTTTTCATTGACCCGTTCCATCTCGACGCGGAAAGCTGGATTCGTTCGTGGAACGAGGCCTATGCGCCGCTGCCTGCGCTCGGCGGTCTGGCCAGCGGCATTTTCAACCAGCAAACGACGCAGGTCTATTTGAACGGCAGCGTGTTTGAGGACGGCGGCGTGGCGATTTCCGTCGGCGGCGACGTGCAACTGACCGGCATCATTTCACAGGGTTGCACCCCCATCGGCGAAACGTGGACACTCACCCGCGTGGAAAAAAATTTGATTCATCACATCGGCAACCGGCCCGCCTACGCGGTGCTCGCCGAAACCTTTCAAAAACTTCCGCCCGAGGAACAGCGCAAGGCGCAAGGCAACCTGTTCATTGGCTTTGTCGTCAACGAATACCTCGAAGATTTCCATCGCGGCGATTTTCTGGTGCGCAATCTCATCGGGGGCGACCCGCACTCCGGGGTGCTGGCGGTGGGCACGCTGCCGCGCGCGGGGCAAACCATGCAGTTCCAGCGGCGCGACGCCGACGCGGCGACCGAGGACATGAACGAACTGCTCGCGCGCGCGAAAAAACAAATCGGGGGCACGCCGATTTACGGCGGCTGCCTCTGCTGTTGCAACGGCCGCGGGAAGCACTTGTTTGGCCGCGCGAACCACGATGTCGAACTCGTGCAGGGACGGCTCGGCCCGCTCGGACTTTCGGGATTTTTCTGCAACGGCGAAATCGGGCCTGTCGGCGAAAAGAATTTTCTGCATGGCTACACCGCGTCGCTCGCGCTGTTTGTGAAAAAACAACCGTAGCCCGCCCGGAACATTGCGGTTGGGAATAATTCGCCATTGCTTTTGCGTGGCGGCACGTCATGCTCCAACGGAAATGTCCCAAGAGGAACCAGCTTCCGAGACGAAGCAGCCCGCGCCGCCCCGGGAACCGGGCAGCGGACGCCGCCGCGGACATCGCGGCGGACGCGGACGGCGGCGTCCCGCGCCATCCGTTCCAGTTGCGGAGCAACCGGTGCAGGCTGAATCACTGACGCCGCAAGTTGCGCCATCTGTCAGCACGCTTGAACTCCCGGCACGACCCGCGCCGCCGAGGCAAAAATTTCAACCCGCCGTTCCCACGCCGCGCGCCGCCAGGCCTGACGATTCAGCCATCAGCCAGGCGGTAAGCGAAGTGACGCAAGTCGTCGAATCGCTGAAACAGGCGCTCAATCAAATGGAGGATGTTTTGGAACTGGTCGAACTCGCCGAGCGGCAAAAGCTCGGCGACGAACGCGAGATTGAATCACTGAGCCGCGCTTTGCGCCAGTTGCAACACCCGAGAAGCGGCCGGGGCGAGCGACGCGAACATGACGTTTGAAGTGATTTTTCAGGGCAGAGACAATTCATTGGGCTGTCTTTCGGGAGCAGGGTGGCAGCCAGTTTGAATTGATCCTGCCGTTTCTTTCCGGCTCCAAACACGAACGGTTATGCTTGATTTCATTGCGTGGGCAAAGATAATTTCCCGACCGTCATGAATTTTATCCATCATTCCGCCAAATTGTTTCTCATCCTCCCGGTCGCCTGCATTTTAATTGGATTCAGCGTGACGCCATCGAATGCCGCCGAGAACGGCCTTTCGCTGGAACAGCGCGTGACCCGAATCGAAGCGCTCCAGCAGCCCGGGGCACCACCCGTCAACACAGGCGACAATGCGTGGGTGCTGGTCAGTTCCGCGCTGGTGCTGATGATGACGGCGCCGGGGCTGATCCTGTTTTACGGCGGGCTGGTGCGCAGCAAGAACGTCCTCGCCACCATGATGCACAGCCTGATTCTCATGGCGCTGGTGTCGGCGCTCTGGATGGTGTTCGGCTACAGCCTGGCGTTCGCGCCGGGCAATGGATTTGTCGGCGATCCGCGCACGTATTTCATGCTGCGCGACGTGGGCGGCGCGCCGAATGCGGATTACGCGGGCACGGTGCCACAGCAATCGTTCATGCTGTTTCAAATGATGTTCGCCATCATCACGCCCGCGCTCATCAGCGGCGCGGTGGCGGAACGAATCAAGTTCAAGGCTTACGTGCTGTTCGTGCTGCTTTGGGTCACGGTCGTGTATTTTCCGCTGTGCCACATGGTTTGGGGCAAGGGCGGCTATTTCAACTGGGCGCTGGGCGGCCGGGTGCCGGTGCTGGACTTCGCCGGCGGCACGGTGGTGCACATCAGTTCCGGCGTATCGGCGCTCGTGTGTGCGCTCGTGCTGGGCAAACGCACCGGCTATCCGGTGGAGCCGATGCTGCCCCATAATGTGGTGCTGAGTCTCATCGGGGCGGGATTGTTGTGGGTGGGCTGGTTCGGCTTCAACGCCGGCAGCGCGCTCAACGCGGGCACACTCGCCACCAGCGCGTTTGCCGCGACCCATTTTTCGGCGGCGGCGGCGGCGTTGAGCTGGGCGGCGGTGGAATGGTTTCACAAGGGCCGGCCGAGCGTGCTCGGCGCGGCGTCAGGCATGGTCGCCGGTCTGGCCACCATTACGCCGGCGTCCGGATTCGTCACGGTACCGGCGGCATTTTGCATCGGTCTCACTGCCGGCGTGGTTTGTTATCTGGCCGTGACGAAGTTGAAGGCGAAGTTCAGCTATGACGATTCACTGGACGTTTTTGGTGTTCATGCCGTGGGCAGCATCACCGGCATGTTGATGCTCGGCTTTTTAGCGAACACGCTGGTGAACCCGGCGATTGCGACCACCTTCCAGGCCAACGGCGTCACCGTGTCGCTGGCGGGCGGGAAAAGCCAGTTCATCCACCAGATTGAAGCGGTGGTATTTACCGTGGCATTTGCGGGAATTGCGTCATTCATCATTCTCAAGCTCGTGGACAAAGTGGTCGGCCTGCGTGTGGATGTTGAAGACGAAGATGCCGGCCTGGACCTCACCCAACACGGCGAGCGCGCTTATACCGACTAACCAAGGGAGCACTTATGAAGAAAATCGAAGCCATCATCAAGCCGTTCAAGTTGAACGAAGTCAAATCGGCCCTGAACGAAATCGGCATCCAGGGCATGACCGTCTCCGAAGTAAAAGGCTTCGGGCGCCAGAAAGGCCACACGGAAATTTATCGTGGCAGCGAATACACCGTGGACTTCCTGCCAAAGATTAAAATCGAAACCGTGCTCCCGGATGCGCTGGTGCCACAGGCCGTCCAAGCCATCATCAAGGCGGCCAAGACCGGCAAGATCGGCGACGGCAAAGTGTTTGTTTCGTCCATTGACGACACCTACCGCATCCGCACCGAGGAACGGGGAGACAGCGCGGTGTAGTCTGACCAGGCCAGTTTATTTCAACATCTCTTTAACCGTCCCCGCATCTTGCGTCGGCGGTTGGCAGGAATTTCCAGTGCAAAGATAAACCACCGGACCATTCCTGGCGGGGAGCGTCCGGGCGAATTTTTCAACCGCGCCCGCGTTGCCGAGCACAACTTTGTTCGGCTGATAAACCGAATGCGCGGCACGCAACAGTTCGCGCGCTTTGGCATCGTGCGAATCACCGGCGATGACGACGCGACGCGGTTCTTCGAGCGAAAAATCCAATGCGTGCAGCATGAACGGCATGGCTTGCGGGAAATTTTGCAGACGATGCGCGAACCGGCGGAGCGTCGCTTCGGCGGGCTGCTTGAAATCCTCGCGTCCCGTGATGGCGGCCAGCTTCAGCAGCGCCAGCGTGGCCACGGAATTGCCCGACGGCTCCGCGCCGTCGTAATCATCCTTCACACGCAGAATCAAATCCTTCGCGCCGGCAGCGCTCTGCCAGAAACCGCCGTTCTCCGTGTCGTAAAACTTCACGATCATCGCCTCCGCGAGTTCAATGGCAAAATCGAGATGCTGCGGTTCCAGTGTGGCCTCGTATAAATCAATCACGCCCGAAAGCAGGAACGCGTAGCTTTCGAGAAGTTGAATATTGTCTCGTTCGCCGTCGCGCCAGCGGTGGTAGAGCGTCTTCGTTTTCCCGTCCCAAAGTTTCGCCTGAATGAACGCCAGATTTTTCTCCGCTGCCGCGCGATATTTCTCGTCGCCGAGGACGGCATAAGCACGGGCCATCGCGCCCAGCATCAAACCATTCCAGGAAGCGAGGATTTTGTCGTCGAGATGCGGACGGATGCGCTGGCTTCTTGCCGCGAGCATTTTCCTTTTGGCGGAGGCGAGGAGCGCGGAATCGTCTATTGTCGTAGCGGCGTCTCGGCAGGGCNNGCCCTGCCGAGACGCCGCTACGTCCGTGGGCGGTTGGAAGCGGATTGACGACGCTCAAAACGTTTTGTCCTTTCAGCGGCTGGGGATGGCTGTGGTCAACGAAGTTGCCTTCCTTTGTGATTCCGAAGTAACGCGCCGCGACATCGAATTCTTCCGGCGAAAGCAGTTTCGACAATTCATCGTGTGTCCAGCAGTAAAACTTTCCCTCGTGCCCTTCGCTGTCGGCGTCCTCGGCGGAATAGAATCCGCCCGCCGGATGCGTCATGTCGCGCAGGACGTAATCAAGAATGTCGCGGACGGTGCCGGCGTAATCCGTTTCCTTCGGAGGGGCGAGCTCCGCGAGTCCCAAACTTTTTCCGCTGGAAGAGTCAGGGTCTCGTATAACTCGCTCTTCCGAAACCAGGTGGGCGTCAAGGTAGAGCTGCGCGAGTTGCGCCTGGTCGTAGAGCATTTTCTCGAAGTGCGGCACGAGCCATTCGGCATCCACCGAGTAACGCGCGAACCCGCCGCCCAACGGGTCGTGAATGCCGCCGGCGGCCATGCGATCGCAGGTGTGCAGCACCATGCGCGCGGCTTCATCGTCGTGAAAACGCTTCGCGCAGCGCAGCAGCAGCGATGGCAGGCTGGGCTGCGGAAATTTCGGCGCGCCGCCGAATCCGCCGTGGCGCGGGTCGAACATCCGCTTGAAAGAATCCCCCGCGTTTTTGAGCGCTTCATGGGTCGGAAGCAAATCCCCCGCGTTCGCATTCGCGGAGGCGACCTCAAAGCGCGCATGGATTTCGTCCGCCGAACCCGCGATTTCACCCCGGCGCGTTTGCCAGACTTCGTGGATTTGCCGGAGTAATTGCAAAAAGCCCGGACGGCCTTGACGATTGGCCGGCGGGAAATAGGTGCCGCCGAAAAACGGCTTGAGTTCCGGCGTGAGAAAGACATTCAGCGGCCAGCCGCCGGAGCCGGTCGTGGCCTGGACGAAAGTCATGTAAATCTTGTCCACGTCAGGCCGCTCCTCGCGGTCCACCTTGATGCTGACGAAATGTTCGTTGAGAACCCCGGCAACTTGTTCGTCCTCGAACGATTCGCGTTCCATGACGTGGCACCAGTGGCAGGTCGAGTAGCCGATGCTGAGGAAGATCGGCTTGTTTTCCGCGCGCGCCCGGGCGAACGCCTCATCACCCCAGGCGAACCAGTCCACGGGATTGTGCGCGTGCTGGAGCAGGTAAGGCGATTTTTCGCGCACCAGGCGGTTGGTGTGCTGGTGAATGGCGGATTTCATGCAACTCATCGAGATAATAAGCGGGTAAGAACCGGGCAAAAGGATAAATATTGAACAGCCAGCGCCAGGCGCATTCGCGTGGAACACCGGATTCATCCGGCAGGGGTGCAACTGCGCGTGTGCTGCCGGATAAATCCGGCGTTCCGGTGATGGTGTCGCGGTGCGCCAGTCAACGTCACTCTTCCGATTAGGAATGCCATTGATTCGGTGTTCGATGTTCCCTGCTGTTCAAATTTGCATCGTCTCTGACACGGCGCCGCGATAAACTTTCCGCATGTTATCGGCCAAACCATGGCGAGGCGAAGCCGTGCTCCAGTTTTGCGGGGCGCAGCTTCTCTGCTTTTGTCTCGGCCTGACGATTGCCGGCCTGCTGCAAAAAGCCGGGCTGGCCGCGTTCCGGCCGCCGGACGGTTTTGGCGCGGTGCTGCTGGGCACGCTGGGTTTTCAGGGGGCGGCCTGGCTGCTTATTTTATTTTTTTTGCGGAAACATCAAGCTGGCTGGCGCGAGGCCTTTGGTTTTCGCGGGCCGCAATTGCCGCGCGCACTGCTCCTGGCCGCGCTGGTCGTCATCCTCCTTTTGCCCGTTGCGCTGGGATTGCAGCAGGTTTCGGCGGTCGTGCTGACAAAACTTGGCTGGCCGCCGGAAGATCAGCTCGCCGTGACGCTGCTGGCCAACACGAAATCGTGGTGGCTGCGGTTTTATCTCGGCGTGTTCGCCGTCGTGTTCGCGCCGGTGGCCGAGGAATTTATTTTTCGGGGCATGTTGTATCCGTTCGTCAAACAACTCGGCTGGCCGCGGCTGGCGTGGTTCGGCGTCAGCTTCGCGTTTGCATTGATCCATGACGATGCCGCGACGTTCGTGCCGCTGTTTGTGCTGGCACTCGCGCTGACGTGGCTCTACGAAAAAACGGACAATCTGCTCGCGCCCATCGCCGCACACAGCCTGTTCAATGGCGCAAATCTCGTCCTGCTTTGTTTGATAAAATGAACGAATTCGAACTCATCGCGCGCCTGACCCAATCACTGCCGACGAACCCAAACGTCGTGACCGGCGCGGGCGACGACTGCGCCGTGCTCGATTTCGGGCTGCCGGACCAATGGCTGCTGTTCAAAACGGATGCGATCGTCGAAGGCATTCATTTTACCAAGGACACGCCGCCGGAAAAAATCGGCCACAAGGCACTCGCCCGCTGTCTCAGCGACATTGCCGCGATGGCCGGCACGCCCACCGCCGCACTGGTGACCATCGCATTGCCACCCGGGTTCGACGTGAAATTCATCGAAGCCATTTACGCCGGCCTGAGCGCCCTGGCCCAAAAACACGGCGTAGCCATCGTGGGCGGCGAGACGACGACGAATCCGGGGGGCATTTTGATTTCCATCGCGCTGCTAGGTTCGGTGCCGCGTGGGCGGGCCGTGCTGCGTTCCGGGGCAAAAGCGGGCGACGCGATTTTTGTGACCGGCGAACTCGGCGGTTCGCTGGCGGGCAAACACCTGGAATTTGAGCCGCGCCTGGCCGAGGCGCGCTGGCTCGCGGAACATTTCTCCGTTCACGCCATGATTGACTTGAGCGACGGACTGGCGGGCGATTTGCGGCACATTTTGAAAGCGAGCCGCGTTGGCGCGGAATTGCTCAAGCCGGCCATTCCCATCAGCCGGGCGGCGAAATTGCGCGCGAAGGAAGGTTCCCGGACCAAATCCCCGTTTGCCGCGGCGCTGGCCGATGGCGAGGATTTTGAACTGTTGTTCACGGTGGCGGGCGCCGACGCGGTGAAGTTGCTCGACGCGTGGAAAAAGCAGTTTCCGAAACTGAAATTGAGTTGCATCGGCAAAATCACGGCCGGGGAAGGCGTCACGATTCGCGACCAAACCGGCGTCCAACCGCTCACAGCCCATGGCTACGTTCACTTCGCATAGTCCGGCGGAGACCGAGTCGCTTGGCGAGTGCTGGGGGCGCGTGGCGCAAACCGGACTGGTCATCGGCTTGTCCGGCGATTTGGGCGCGGGCAAAACGCAGCTCGTGAAGGGCATCGCGCGCGGACTCGGCATCACGGTGCGGGTGCATTCGCCAACCTTCACGCTGGTGAACGAATACGGTGGCGGGCGGCTGCGATTGTTTCATCTGGATTTGTACCGGCTCGAAACACGCGGGCAAATGGCGTCCGCCGGGCTGGAGGAATTCCTGCAACCGGACGGCGTGACGGTGATTGAATGGGCGGAGCGGTGGATAAATTGTGGCTTGCGGATTGCAGATTGCGGATTGTTCATGCAGGCGAAAATTGAAATCGTCGGCGAAACTGAACGGAAAATTATTTATGACGATTTTGGCGCTTGAATTTTCATCCGGACAACGAAGTGTCGCGGTCGTGCGCCATCACGCAGGCGATGCTTCGTTCGTCGTCAGCGAGGTGGTGGAAACCGGCGCCGCTGGAACGCGGGCGTTGGGTATGATTGAAGACGCGCTGCGTGAAGCCGGTCTGGAACGCGAGCAGATTGAAGTGCTGGCCATTGGGCTTGGCCCCGGTTCCTACACCGGCATCCGCGTCGCGCTTTCAGTGGCACAAGGCTGGCAACTGGCGTCCCGCAATGGCGGGATGAAATTGCTCGGCATCAGCAGCGTGGAATGTGTGGCGGCACAGGCGCAGGCGGAAAAAATGTCCGGCCGCGCGAACGTGGTGATTGACGCGCAACGGAATGAATTTTATCTGGCGGCGTATGAAATTTCGGCGGACGGCTGGCGGGAAATCGAGCCGCTGCGGATTTTGACGCGGGCGGAGGTTGAATCACGGGTCGGCGCGAAAGAAATCTTGATCGGGCCGGAGGTGACGCGATGGTTTCCAAATGGCCGGATGGTTTTCCCGCGCGCGGCGATTTTGGGGCAACTTGCCTTGAGCCGATACGATTTTGTGGCGGGGGACAAGCTGGAGCCGATTTATTTGCGGGAAACGAATTTTGTGAAAGCGCCGCCAAGCCGGCGAATCGCGACTTGATCCTGGAAGCTTTTTTGTTCTGTTTGAAGTCCTTGGCCGCTGCCACTATTGTCAAATTTCAGGACAGGGGGGGGCGGAGTGACGAAGGGCAATCGGCCCACAAATGGCGCTTTTAAAGTCAATTTGGCGTGGCGGTTGCCGTTTTCAGCGTCCCGGCGCACAGGGCAAGCGACACAACGGGCAAGGGCTGTAATAAGGACATTCCTCCTCATAATGGCACGTGCCATGCTGAAAATCATTGTCTGGCGGGCAAGAAACGCCGGTAGCGAAAACTAAAATTCATCCATTATGCTGGTTCGTTTTGCACAAACCGACAAAAGGCTGGCGACCAACGCATTCACGTTGATAGAAATCCTGATATCCTTTGTCATCCTGTCGTTGGTGATGTCGGGGCTGATGTATGGATACGTGCAGGCCAATCGGATGGCGGAATGGAGTGCCATGTCGCTGGCCGCGCAATCGTACGCTTCACAGGGGGCGGAGCAACTGCGCGCGGCGGATTGGCGGCCGCGGGATGGAACAAATACCGGCCCCAACACAGCGTGGGAAATATGGCCCGGATACATGCGGACTAACATAGGAATTTTGGATATTCCAATAAGCGGGAATCCTGCTTCGACCAACTTCGGCTTTTTTGTCACAAATATCGTCCAAGTATGGGAACCTTCATCTAATCCGTATTTGCTGGAGATCCGTTCGGACGCCTATTGGACATTCTCCTTCACCGGCCAGCAATATGACAACGTCGTAATCCTTCAACGCGCACCCGACCAATGAAACTGTTGCCTGCCCATATGCCGTCGCACCGGGCGCGCGCCGCTCAGCCGGCGGTTTCCGCCTTTACGGTTGTGGAAATGGTGACCGTGGCGGCCATTTTGGCCGTGATCGTCATTTGGATGGTCGAGTTGCAAATCTTCGCCTTGCGCATGTATACACTGGCGGCGACCAAACTGACTGCGACGCAAACCGGACGGCAGGCGTTGAACAAGATGCGCGACGCCATTCGTAGCGCAAACAACGCATATGTGGGAATCTATTCGACGAACGGAACCGGGTTCAGCCTGGCAACGAATGGCACGGGCAACGCCCTGCAACTGATTCTCGCCGACACCAATGGAAACTTTACCATCACCAACACTTTCTATCTGGACATAACCCAACCCGTTTCAACAGACCAGCCGAACGACTTTCCGTTATGTTACCTCGACAATAATGGCAATGTGACCGTGCTGGTAAATTATTTGACGAACTATTACATGTTCCAAGCCGAGGATTACAACGGCAACTTTCTTAGTAATACGGTTGCGTATCAAAACAACGGCGTCATTCATGTCACAATGCAATTTGACCAGTGGGAATATCCCGTCGGGTTCGTCGGGGGCAACGCCATCAACGCGTATGATTTTTATAATCTGTCGACGCGAGTCACCCGGCGCTGCAAAACAGCATTCCAATAAACGTGGAGGTATTATGCGAATCACATTCCAGCCAGTCCGACAAACTCAATCCGGCTTTGCTTTGGTGATTGTGCTGTGTTTTCTGTTGGTCAGCCTGCTCGTTTTCGCCAGTGTAATGACCTGGGTATCCACCAACGCCAACATTACGCAGCGCAACAACACCTTCAACCAGTCTGAAGCGGCGGCTGAGTCCGCCACGGAATACGTCATCTCCCAAATGTTGAGTGACTTTAAAAACCTATGCCTCAATCCATCCACTGTTTATGAGCCATTGTCCCCGCCAACCGGTGACTGGCCGGTCCAATACACGTTCAGCGCCACCAACGGCGACGGCAACCCCGTCTTCGTCAGCATCGGCCCCACCAATTGGACCACGCTGCCCTCCCTGTACACCGGTTTGAAGGGCTTGGGACAGAATTGCGTGATTGCCTGCACCGCCACACCGCAGGGTCTGCCAGTAAATGTTCCGGCTACAGTTTGCCAGACCGTTTGGTTCGGCTCCATTCCCATGTGTCAATATGCTGTGTTTTATAACGTGGTTTTGGAAATCAACCCTGGCGATACCTTCACCATCGCTGGCCGGGTCCATTGCAACACCAACATGTACTGCACTGGCGACGCCGCTAATAAACTGTTGACGTTTCAGAGCAGCGTGGATGCCGCCGGAACCGTATCCAACACCCCCAGTCCGCTGGATCTCCAAAATGGCCCTCCCGGTGGCACCCGCTCCGGCAATGTGGTTTACCCTGCCAACCAGCCGCAACACAGCGACGCCTTGAACCTGCCCCTCGGCAATGCCTCCACAAACTATAGCTTCGTCGCCCTGGAAAGCCTGCTCCAAATGCCGCCGGCAGCTTATGCCTTGGGAACTGCGCCGGCTTATACGACCAACGGCCAGGTTTATTTTGCCAACGAAACTGACCTCATCATCACCAACGATGCCGCCACCGGCACCAACATCACGGTCTTATACCAAAACCAAAACCTGCCCTCGCCTAATTATTTGCTCACGGTCTTGCCCGATGCGATCGGGAGCATTAATACTAATATCACTTACACCAGTAATGCAACCACCCACGTAAGAAACGGGACAAACTTTTTATACACAACGAATTACTACTTTTCCTATGTAACCAACGCCAACTTTTACGATTACCGCGAAAGTGCCACGGTTAAGGCGCTTCAGCTTGATGTGGGCAAGCTGGGCGCGTGGCTCAGCAACACCAACTCACGCGGCGGCTGGCAATATGAAGACAAGAACGCCAACGCCAGCAGCACCACCCATAAAGGCAACGTCATCAATTCCATTTACTTTTTTAACAGCGTCCATCCCGTCGCCGGATCAGTCCTTCCCGGCATACGGTTTGTCAACTGCGCGCAACTGCCAACGAACACTTATGGCGCTCTTAACGCCAGTGGTCTCGGCATTGCCACTGCCCAACCGATTTATGTGGAGGGCAACTACAATGTCACTGTTGACAACAAAAACTATGCCTATACCTTGGGATCAACCAGTAATGGCTGCACCCTGCCTGCCTGCCTGATCGGAGATGCCGTTACCCTCCTTTCAAGCAACTTTTTGGACAATGGTTCGGAGAAGACAACAGCCACCCAAAACTATATAACTCTCAACGCCGCGACTTTTGAAGGCATTGTGCCCTCCAATGGCGCGTATTACAGCGGTGGCCTTGAAAATTTCCTTCGTTTGTTGGAAGACTGGGGAAGTAAAACCGTCACCTATAATGGCTCCATCGTCGTCATGTTTCCGAGCACTTATGCAACGAATGGTTGGGGCAGCGCTTATTATGGCGCTCCCCTTCGCGCTTGGGGCTTCGACACAACATTCATGCAGCAGAGCAAACAGCCACCACTTTTTCCAAGCCTCAAAGCCGACGCCCGGTCCGCATGGACCTACCAGTAAACTTGCATGTCGGGCTGGCGGGCCGCGCCGGCTTGTCGCCCCAAAATGTTCGTCAAACTGGGCGGGGCGGCGGCGTTCCGCAGCCCATTTTTGTGAATGTTTGCAAGAGGAATTCAGGGCGGCGCGGCAACCCCGTCCTGCCAACCGGGATCAGTTCCTCCCGCATCGCGAAACGGATAACATCCCTTTCGGATTGGGAAATTTCTTCCGCTCGCCCGTTCGCACTCATAAACTGCCGGCGTGAAAGCCGCCATCCTGCACGGCAGGGAAAAAATTCAAATCGAGGACATCGCGCCGCCCGCGCTCAAACCGGGCGAAGTCCGCATCCGCATCGAAGCCGCGCTTACCTGCGGCACGGATTTGAAGGTTTTCAAACGCGGGTATCACGCCAAAATGATAGTGCCCCCCGCCGTCTTCGGCCATGAACTCGCCGGTGTCATTTCAGAAATCGCTCTTCTCGCCCCATCCCTCGCCCCGCCTGGCGGGGAGAGGGTGGTCCCGTGCGCGGGACCGGGTGAGGGGCTGCCAACTATCTGGTCTGAGGGTGACCGCGTCGTGGTGGCCAATTCCGCGCCGTGCGGCGGCTGTTTTCATTGCCGCGCCAGTCAGGAAAATCTTTGTGAAGACCTGCTGTTCCTCAACGGCGCTTACGCCGAATCCATCGCCGTGCCCGCGCGGCTCGTCCAAAAAAACCTCCTGCGCCTCAAGCCGGAAACCCATTTCCGCGACGCCGCGCTCGTCGAACCGCTGGCCTGCGTCGTGCAAGGCGTCGAGGACACGCAACTGCGCGCCGGACAAAACGTGCTGGTCATCGGCGCCGGGCCGATTGGTTTGATGTTCGTCGTGCTGGCCAAAAGTCTCGGCGGCCACGTCACCGTCGCCGGCCGGCGCGCACCACGACTGGAAGCCGCGCAACAGCTCGGCGCGGACGAAGTGGTTGACATTGGCGACGGCAGCGGATTGGTCACCAAAGTTCGCGAAGCAACGAAGACGCATTTTGACGCGGTGATTGAGGCGGTTGGCCAGCCGGCGGTTTGGGAAGCTGCCGCGCACCTGGTGCGCAAAGGCGGCACGGTGAATTTTTTTGGCGGCTGCCCCTCCGGCACCACCATCACCCTCGACACGACGCTCATCCATTATTCCAACCTCACCCTCCTCGCGAGTTTCCATCATACGCCGCGCACGATCCGGCGGGCGTTGGAATTCATCGAAGCGGGCGTGATTCGCGCGGCGGATTTTGTGGATGGCGAATGTCCGCTGACGCAGTTGCCGGAGCTGTTCAAATCCATGGCCGCGGGCAATCGTGTCATCAAAACCTTGATCAAGGTTCACGAATAAAGGTGGGGACATCTCGCCGAGATGTCCGCCCGGACGCCCCGGCGGAGCATCCCCACCCATTGAATTTACGGCTTCAAAAAGCCTTCCAGGTCCTTCTGCAATTTCTGCAGGTCGGGCAGGTTGACATACATCATGTGGCCGGCGTCGAACTCGGCGTAAGTGATGTTCGTGCGGTAGGCGGCGTCGAGTTGCATGTGTTCGAGCGCGTAGCGCATCGTGTCAATCGGGCAGACCAGGTCGCGCCGTCCGCCCAGCACGAGTAGTCGCATATGGGGATTTTGATTCATCGTGGACGCCAGCCGGTCCCCCGCGCTGGCATAGCTGTTGCGCACGCCGTAATTCCACGGCTGCACGCCGGCCAGAATTTCATAAGGCAAATCGTCCTCGAATTTTAATTCCCCGCGCGCATAGCTGTTCATCGCCGCGGAAAACGGCCCGAGCGTGGCCGCGCTGGACGGGTCAAAATCGGGTTGCGGCGACGCGGGGTCGTCGTCACGTCCCGTGATGCGCGCGTCGTAAGCGCCGAGGATCAAGCCCTGATCGTGCAGCAATTGCTTGCGGAACACGCCGCTGTCAACCCGCAAATGGTTGTCTTCGATGACTTGCGGCGAAAGGCCGGTGAGCCGCGCGAGTTCGGCAACGGCTTTTTTGCGTTCGGCGGCGGGCAGCGATTTGCCCTGTTGCAAGGCGGAAACGTATTCGCCCCCGGCAAACTCGCGCGCTTCGGCGAGCGCCTTGGGCAAATCGGACTGCAAGTCGGGCGGCAGTTTTTTGTGGAACTGCGCCGCCGCCGTGTAAGCGGGCAAAAAGAGCGGGAACGGCAAATCGTTGCCCGGCTGACCAATGATGGTGCCAAAATCCAAAACGCCGGAGACCAAAACCAAGCCGCTTAAATACATCCCGTAACGCGAGCGCAAGTGGTCGGCCAGCCCCGCCGCGCGAAAGACGCCGTAACTTTCGCCACAGAGATATTTCGGCGAGAGCCAGCGCTCGTGCCGCGTCGTCCAGAGCCGGATGAATTCGCCGACGGAATCGAGATCGGCGGAATCACCGAAAAATTGGTCGGGCTTTTCGTCCTTTACCGGGCGGCTGAAACCGGTGGCGACCGGATCAATGAACACCAGATCGCTGCCGTCCAAAATGGAATACTCATTGTCCACCAGGCCGAAGGGCAGCGGCGGCAAGGTGCCGTCCTCGTTCATTTTCACGCGGCGCGGGCCGAGCGCGCCGAGATGCAGCCACACGGACGACGAGCCGGGCCCGCCATTGAAACAAAACGTGACGGGCCGCGCGGCCAGGTTGGTCTGGCCGGTGCGCGTGTAAGCCACGTAGAAAACCGACGCGCGGGATGTGCCGTCGGTTTTGAGAATGGGCAACATTCCGGTTTCCGCAACGTAAGTCACGCGCCGGCCGGCGATGGCCACGGTGTTGGTCGTGAAGACCGGCTTGTGGGTGGCATCGGGAATCGTCGCGGCTTCAACTTTCGCGGCCGGCGGCTCGTTGGTCCCGGCGGCGGGCGAATTGGTTTGGGGCGCCTCGGCAGCGCGGACAACCACCGCCAGCGCCATCAGTGAAATCCAGAAGGTTTTTTTCATGGACGGTTTTTCATTTTCAGTCGGGGAAAATGCGCTTTTGCCCTTTTGAACGCAAGCCGTGTGTCGGGCGGGTTACGGTTTTGTGAATTGTGTGAATAACTTTTCAAAGAAGTGCTTGCCAGCGGCTGGCATTCGTGACAGAAAAACGGCGTCAAACACTTGTGCTGATATGTGCAAGTGTAAAGATAAGACGGGCTAGTTATCAAGCGTGGGATGGTTGCTGGTGACGGAACTCCACAGGGAGCCGCCAACGGAAAACCCGGGGTCGCTGTTAACGGGAATTCCTCCTTCACAATCTCTCCGCGCCGGACTCAAAAACAACCGAAACATAAAAACAAACTTATGAAAATGAACGTGATCAAATCGTCTCTCGCCCTCATATTCGCAACCTCCATCGCCTTGGATGCCGACGCACAACTGACGCTTACCGGCACGAATTATTCGCAACGCTTTGACAACATTGGAAGCGGCCTGCCGGGTGAATGGCTGATATACACCAACGCCAAATCAACCCAACTCGGTACCGCGCTCGCGTTCAATCCGATGCCGACCAATTGGGCCAACACATCGTTCGGCTTCGGAAACTACGCTTCAACCATCAATGGCGGCACAAACCTTCTGGGAACTGAAACCCCCGCCAATCAATACGCGAGGCTGTGTGAAAACTCC
>PLAY01000180.1 GCA_003134375.1 Limisphaerales bacterium
CAGCTTCAGTTCGCACTCAGACTTATTCCCCAACTGACCGGCCTGCGCCTCCACGTCTTGTGGCATCACCCGATGGACTTCCAAGGACCCGGTGAAAGGCCCGTTCTGTGCCCGCGGGCGCGCCAACGAGCGGGCGCGAATGGCCGGCCGCCCAAGTGCTGCGAGTCCTGCTTGCAGCATCGTTGGAAACCAGCCTTGTCCCCGGCCAACCAAGGCCGGCGGTTCATCGGGCAATGTGGCGCCACCAACTTCTGTGCCTGCCTTCAGGTGGATAAGGTCTGCCCTCTCACGCTGGTCTTGCAGGCGAGGGTAGCACCTCGTTCTCCCTCATCCCATACGGCCGGCAGAGGGAGCGGAAATGCCCCCGCTACGCCGGTTCAATCGGTCTCCGATTCATCTTTCGCTCCGCCCGGTTCAGCGGCGCAGTGCATGATCGGAATTCAGGAAGAATTCTTCCCGACGCACGGCCTCACGGCGTTTGGTGTCCACCCTTCAGGGTGTCTGCCGCCTGTAAACACGCTAAAGCGTGGACACCAAACGCGCCTGGAACCCGTTTCCCCCGCCGCCTTCCATCACGCGGTGGCTTTGGCGCGTCTGATCCTCCACGATTTGGAATCTGCCGCCCAGGCTCGGATGGCCAGGAGCGGATTGGAAAACGCCTTGCGGAGGTTGAACAACACTCAAACCGAGGCCACGCGCCTGCGCGGGGAGTTGCGCCATCGGTTGCCCGACCTCCCGGAATCCACGGTCCAACCCGGTTTGGGAAGCCACGCCCAGAAACTCGTTGAGGCGATGCTCGACTACGTGCATCAGCATGGCCACCGCCCGATAAGCTTGTACGAGCTGGCCTCGGCCATGAAGATGAACGCCTCCTATCACCGGGCCCCCCGAGCAATTTGGTCCCGGAGTCGGGTCGCAATCCGTGCGTGCCTCCGTCCTCGTTTCGGCCACCGCGCCTGCGACCGTCCAGTGGTCCATCACAACAGAATGGGCAATTAACTTTATCTCGGGCGATCCAAGATGCGAACTCGACTTTTTCGATCCCGGGCCTCCTGTCGACGCGTCGCCTTGGATTTGGAACGTTGGTGTGCAGAACCTTGCCTCTACCGGCCTGTTCGGCTGGACCTCTCCAAACGACGGGAACAACCCGATAAGCGCCAACTACTTGGTAGGCTTCAGTAGCACTGCGGTCAGTGGTGCCAACAAGTGGGTTTTCGACGGTAGCATCGAGGTGACCGTAATCGGCATGGTCCCGGAACCCTCCAGCCTCACCTTGCTGGCCGCCGGCACCTTCAGTCTGCTGGCCTACGAGTGGCGGCGGCGAAAGGCAAAGGCGTAGGGCGTTCCAGCCAATCCCTTGGCGAAACAATTGAGCCATCCGTCGAGGTGGCTCATTTTGTTTTATGAAAGCGTCACCCAATTAGGCAATTGGCATTCTTTGATTTTGTCACCTCA
Organism: Limisphaerales bacterium; assembly: GCA_003134375.1. Lineage (GTDB taxonomy): Bacteria > Verrucomicrobiota > Verrucomicrobiia > Limisphaerales > UBA11358 > UBA11358. The sequence goes on from PLAY01000180.1 coordinate 1,456, forward strand.
TTCTTGTCCAAAAACTGGAGTTTCGCTCTGGCTTGCTGGGATGGGCGGAGACTCGGATAAAGGCTAAATGCTAAAACTGAATGCTGAAACGCAAGAAGGGGTTCCGTAATGGCTTCCCACGCCGGAAGTTCACTTGGATGTTCGTTGTTCGATGTTTCCCCATTGTAAATATTCCCTTTCCTCTCACGCCCACTTCTGGCTTTCTATGGCGGTTCAAATCAAAACCACAAAATATGAAGACCCATACCAAATCAATCGCGCTGGCGGCGCTCGCGCTGGCATTGGCCGGCTCCGCCTGGAGCGCTGACACCACCGTGGCCGGGAAATGGCAGGGCGAGTTTGACAGCCAGATCGGGCTGCAAAAATACACCTTCGAGTTCAAGGTGAACGGAACCAACCTGACCGGCCGGGCCATCGGCATCCGCGACGAGGGAACGAACAACGTGGCCATCACCGAGGGTAAAATCGTCAAGGACGAGATCTCCTTTGTTGAACCGCTCAAGTTCGACGACAACGATGTCCGCATCGAATACACCGGCAAGGTGTCGGGCGATGAAATCAAATTGCACCGCAAGGTGGGTGATTTTGCCGAGGAAGATCTGGTTGCCAAACGGGTGAAGGAAGCCGAACCCAAGGCCGAGGTGAAACCGGAAGCCAAGGCGGAGACCAAGCCGGGCACCAATGCCCCGCCCGCCAAGCCGTAGCCGCAAGTATTCAATAGGATTTCAACGCAAAGGCGCAACCAAACGGAAACGCCTTCAACGCAGAGACGCTGAGACCGCAGAGAGCCGCAAAGCTTTTCCTATTCGCCAACGGATGAACACGGATAGTTCAGGTCACTCAGTCACTGATAATTTTTCGCCTTTCGAGCAGGCTGTTTTCTGCTACCTTGATTCCATGAGCGACAAGGAAATGGTCGTGGATTTGCTGAAGCGGTTGCCCGCCGACGCGAAGCTGCGGGATATTGGCCGGGAGATTGAATTTCTCGCCGCCATCCGCGAGGGTGAAGAACAAGCCGACCGGGGCGAAGTGGTGCTGCATGACCAGGTTAAAAGGGAATTTTCCTCGTGGATTACAAAGTAGTCTGGACACTGCGTTCGCGCGAAGATCTGCGCGCTATTTCCATTTTCATCGCACGGGACAACCCCGCCGCCGCCCTGCAACTGGGGGACGTAATTTTCCAGCGCATGGATTCACTGCGAAGTTTTCCTGAACTTGGCCGCGTGGTTCCCGAACGCGGCGAGCCCAACATTCGCGAAATCGTAGTCGGTAATTATCGAGTCGTTTACCGCTTCCGCCGCGAACAAAAGACGGTTGAAATCCTGCGGGTCTGGCACGGGGCGAGAGGCGAACCGGCGGTTTGATCACGTCGGATACCCGCCGGTGATGTAGTGTGCCATCTGGTCAATTTGCGCGCTTTGGGTGGAAATGATCCAGTTCACCAGGTCGCCGATGGAGATGAGGCCGACGACTTTTTCGCCTTCCACCACCGGCAAATGCCGCACGTGGTGTTCGGTCATCAGCTTCATGCATTCCTCGATGGAATGATTCAACCCGACGGAAATGACCTCGGTGGAAACAATCTCCCGCACACGGGTTTCCCTGGACGTTTTCCCCTGAAGCACGACTTTGCGCGTATAATCGCGCTCCGTAAAAACTCCCGACAGTTTCCCGCCCGACATGACAAGCACCGCGCCGATATTCTTGTCGGCCATCATTTTAATGGCTTCAAAGACGGTGGTTTCGGGCGGGACCGACCAAATCTCCGATCCCTTGTGATGCAACAACGCGCTGACTGTGCCGCTGGATTTCATAGGCTTGATGCTTATATCCGCTTCTTCCGCACATGATTCAAGCAAATAATTGCAATCATTACAAGTCTTGGAGCAGGGCGTGTCTGTACACACGTGCCATTATTCTCCCTCTTCACTCAAGGAGGAAGAGGGCGTAAAGCCCCGTGGGGGCCACGCCCCTTTACGGGGCCGTGGTGAGGAGCTAATGTTTACGAGCCCCTCGCCCCAACCCTTTCCCCGTTTGGCGGGGAGAGGGGGTTATTTCGTTCGGTGCGTATGTCAAAATGCATCCGATGGAACATTCCCTCGCTTACCTGGCCCGCTTCTGGTTTTATATGCAACGTTCGGAGGGGCGAGTTACACGAGACCCTGACTGAAACCAATTGTGGGGCTCGTGTAACTCGCCCCTCCGAAACCCAAACTGTTTACAAAACTATGGACTCGTTAACGACTGTATTACTAAAACCCGGCGAAGCCGACCGCATCGTGGCCGGCCATCCGTGGATCTATCACACCGAAATCCTCCGGCTCACCGCACCCATTGCCGACGGCGAACTCGTCCAGGTCAAAGACCATCGCCAGCGGCTGATCGGCACCGGCTTCTTCAATTCCAAATCAAAAATCAACGTCCGCGTCCTGTCGCCGGAGCGCGTGGAGGTGAACGAAAAGTTTTTTGAGGAGCGTATTCGCGCCGCGCTGGCCGTCCGGCAAAAACATCTGCCAGCCGCGACTTCGTTTCGCGTGATCAACGCCGAGAGCGATTTTCTCAGCGGTCTGATCGTGGACAAATACGAGGACGTCCTGGTGGTACAGATTTCGTCGCTCGGCATGGACCAGCGCAAAGCGCAAATCGTCGCCGCGCTGCAGAAGATTTTCTCGCCGCGCGCCATCCTCGAACGCGGCGACATGGCGACGCGCAAGTTCGAAGGCTTGGCCGAAGCCGAAGGGGTATTATTTGGTGAATTCGGAGCGCGGACAGCCATGTCCGCGAGTTCACCGACGGGAAAAGACGCGGACAAAGCTGTCCGCGCTCCTTCCATAACCGTGAACCTGAACGGCCTGAAATTTGAGACCGACCTGATTGGTGGCCACAAAACCGGGATGTATCTTGATCAGCAGGTGAATTATCAGGCCGTGTCGCAATTTGCGAAAGACGCGCAGGTTTTGGACTGCTTCAGTTTTCTCGGCGGGTTTGGATTGCACGCGGCGCGCGCGGGCGCGGTGCATGTCCACCTGCTAGACCAGAGCGCGGATGCCATCGCCGCGGCCACCCGCAACGCCGCCACCAACGGCCTGGCGGAAAAATGTTCGTTCGAGGCCGTGAACGTTTTCGACTGGCTCAAGGCGCAGACGGCCGTCAAGCCGCACGAGAAAGTCGTTCCCAAATTCGATTTAATCATTCTCGATCCACCGTCGTTCACGCGCAATCGCGCGTCCGTACCCGATGCGCTGCGCGGCTACAAGGAAATCCATCTGCGCGCGCTCAAACTGCTCCGGCCCGGCGGCACACTGGCGACGTTCTGCTGCTCGCATCACGTGGACATCGTGACGTTTCAGGACGTGATTCTCTCCGCCGCCTACGACACGCGCCACGTGTTGCGCCGGGTCGCGACCTATTCTCAAAGCCCCGACCATCCCGTCATCCCGATGATTCCGGAGACGGAATACCTGAAGGGATTCGCGTTTGAAGTGGTGAGGTAGGGCCACAGCAGGGAACAAGGGACTCTTAACAGAAGCAAACGAAGGAAACAAAGGTTTCAAATTCCATTCTTTGTTTTCTTTGTTGCCTTCGGTTCAAGTTGCCGACGCCCAGCTTAGTTTGAATTCGTGATAATTCGCGCAATTCGCGTCTAAACGCTTGGCGTCGGTCATGGACTGCCGTTACAGTTGACGCATGAGCGCGTTCCCCGTCAGCCCGGAAAAGGAAACCCAACTCACGCAGCGCATGGCCGCGCTGGGCGTGCGAGAGGCCGACATCGAGGAAACCTTTGTCCGCTCCGGCGGCCACGGCGGACAGAACGTCAACAAGACTTCCACCTGCGTGATGCTGCTCCACCGTCCGACCGGTTTGCAGGTGAAATGTCAGGCCACCCGGCAGCAGGGACTCAACCGCTTCATCGCCCGCCGCCTGCTGCTCGATAAGGTGGAAGCGCTGAAACGCGGCTACGTGGCCGCGCAACGCGCCGAGATCGAGAAAATCCGCCGCCAGAAACGGAAACGTTCACGCCGCGCCAAGGCCAGGATGCTCGCCGACAAATCCCATCAGGCCGACAAGAAGGCGTCGCGCCGTCCGGTGGGGATGGAATAGCAAACGGTTGACGCGAATTATTTTGGGAGGGACGGCGTGTCGCCGTTCCCTGACTTCATGCGCAGAAGGCGCAAAGCTTGCCGGTTGCAATCCTGGGAGCGCTGCCGTCCCGGCGGCGAGTGGATGGAGAAAGACTTCAACGCGAAACACGCCGGCGAGACGCCAGCGCTCCCAGGTTGGTGCTGCTGATCCGATCTCAGGCTGCTTTCCGGACAAAATATGTCAGTTTGAATGCTTGTGATTCGGGAAAATGTGCTAACATAACCGTTCATGAACATCCTAATCGAAGACGCCGAGAAGCTGGAATATCTAACCAGCGACAACCACTGGACAAAAAAAGCATCCGAAGGCAAAAACTTTGGGGCAACCGGAGCAGCCTTTGACGTTGCGAAAAAAGAACCGATTGGCAAGTTCAACATCGTCTTTTACATCTCCCAGACGAAACAATTCATCAACATGGATCATGGCCGGGGCAAGGGACTTGCCGAAACCAGCCCGGTGGTGGAAACTGTCCCCGCAACGGCATAAGCCGGTGCGCAAGAAGGCGCGAAGTGGTTGCCGCGAATGGACGCGAATAACGCAGGACAGGCGTCCCGCCTGTTCGGGCAATGGGGCAACAGCTTGCCGTGTCCGGCAGCGGCATCGCTTCCGGCAGCGCCAATTCCAATCACCATTCACACCTGACAACGAATGAAGAATGGCTGATCAGAGCGGACGCCAAAACGGACACGCTTTTTACTGCTCGGTGAGAACATGGCGTCACTGGCGCCAATGTCCGCCATCGGCGCACAAGGTAAGACAAGCCATAGCACGGGGAGCGGTTGATATTGGATAAAATTCAAGTAAGTTATAACGAAACCGGCATGGTTTTAGCTCCGCGAATATCAACAAAATGGTTGCCAGGATTGCATTTACATCATTGATGGAGAAAGAGCGCGGCGTGAAGCTTGGAATTCATTTCCAGCTTCGGAATCGAAATTGTGGTTCCCTTTTGTTGGGCCACTGTCACCCGTGTGCGGGGGTGAAGCCGTCCGGGCTGCTTTATCGGTCATTTCTGACAGTGATGGCGCTGCTTTGCCTTCTGGGTCCGGTTCGCAGTTTTGCCCTCGACCCGGCCAAGAGTGTTTATCAGTACAACTGCCAATCATGGACCCGCCGGGAGGATCTGCCGGCGAACAGCATCAACGCCATTACGCAGACCAAAGACGGGTATCTTTGGCTGGGAACCGCCAAGGGGCTCGTCCGGTTCGACGGGTTTGAGTTCAAAGTGATCGGCCTGCCCGACAATGTCCAATTCCAAAGCCAGGTCATCTCCAGTCTTTCGAGTTCCAAAGAGCATCATCTTTGCCGTGGCTGAAGATGCCGCCGGTCAGATCTGGGTTGGCACTGAAAACGGGCTGCGCTGTTATGATGCGAATTTCCAGCGCAAAGAAATTGGCGTTTCCCGCTTCGAAGTCAGAGCTCTGCTCGTGGACCGGCACGGGGTGGTCTGGATCGGAACGAGCGGAAACGGCTTGATGTGCTACAAAAACGGCAGGTTTACCTCGTTCAAAAAAAGCGGGGGACTGGTGAACGACTTCGTGACCGCCCTTTTTGAAGACCGCGAGGGGAGCCTTTGGATTGGAACCCGGGATGGTTTGAGCCAGATCACGGATTTGAAGTTACCCATCTATTCCAGCACCGAAGGGCTGCTTGGCGGATCCTGCCATGCCGTGAGTGCTTCGCCCAAAGGGGGACTTTGGGTGGCCACGAGTGGTGGCATGTCTTACTTTGACGGCAAACAGGCCCGGAACTACACCCCAGCGGATGGATTGCCCAATCCTTACATCAAACGGGTTTTTGAGGCGAAAAACGGTGACATTTATCTAATTGACGGCTTAACGGTTGGAATTTATGCGGAAGGGAAAATGGTGGCGCGATACACACCTTCAGGCATGCCCGTGGCCATGGCCGAAGACACTCAAGGCGTCGTTGTGTCGGTGGTAAGCAATTTATTCCGGGTCAGCCGAACCCAGTTCGTCCCGTATTCTTTCAAGGACGGTCAGGCGCCCCCATTCGTCTGGATTCACAACTTGGCCAGCGGGAAGGATGGTTCCCTCTGGGTCGCCAGCGTCAATGGAATTTTTCGGGTGAAGGATGGAACCTTTCAACAGTGGTCGGTGCCCGAAGGTCTTTCCTGGTACAACGTGCATTGGATTTTTGAGGACAGTGACGGCACCATCTGGGCGGGGTTGCTGACCGGGATGGCCAGACTGAAAAACAACCAGATCCGAAACATCGCCCAGCACAACGGTTTGTTTGATAACTTTATTTTTGCCATTGTTCCCGATGACTTTGGCTATTTCTGGGTGGACTCCATGCGGGGCATTTTCCGCGTCAGCCGGCAAAGCCTGAATGATTTCTGCGATGGCAAAACCGATCAGGTCAAGTGTGAGGCTTACGACGGCTTGGAAGCGGTTAAAACCGTTGGGAAAACGGATCAGGAATGGGTCGGCTGCAAAACCAAGGATGGCCGGATCTGGTTTCCGAGTTCCCAGGGCGTGGTGATGATTGATCCGGCCAACCTGCGCGTCAATCCGACCCCCCCGCTCGTTTACATCAGGCAAGTTCGCGTCAACGGAAAAGAACTGAAAGACAACAAGGTTTCCGCCTTCCCTCACGGCAAAGGTGATCTGGAATTCCAATACAAGGCCCTGAGCTACATCGCGCCGCAAAAGGTGCAGTTCCGTTATCAGTTGGAAGGCTATGACCGTGACTGGATTGAATCTGGAAACAAAAAGTCCGTCTCCTATATGAACCTGAAGCCGGGGAAATACAAATTCCGCGTCATCGCTTGCAACGCCGATGGCGTCTGGAATACCGACGGCGATTCCTTCGCAATCGAATTGCTCCCGCATTTTTATCAAACCATCTGGTTTTACCTGGGATGCGCCGTGCTGGGGATGGCCGGACTTTGGGGGGGATATGCGTGGAGAGTCGGACATCTAAGCCGGAACGATTCAGTT
>PLAY01000083.1 GCA_003134375.1 Limisphaerales bacterium
TTAATAGCTGGACACTAGTGCGGTCGGATGCGGCCCGCCGGCCACCACCAGCGTCTGCGGACCCAGCAACGTTTTGGCGTCTTCGGCCACGATCGCTCCTTCGGGCACGCCGGAGGTGACGAGCGACAGACCCACAAGTTCGGGACGAAATTCCCGCATTTGCGCCTGCAGCGCGGCCCGGGCCGCGGCCCGGTTATATTGATTCAACTCCAGGGTTTCTTCGCAGAGATGGATTTTTACCTGATGTCCACCCCGGCGCAGCACGGTGGCGATGCAGGCCAGCCCGGATGGAATCCAGCGCGAGCGAAAGGCGCCCTTGGGCCAGGCCGAAGGCGGTGGCGCCGGATAAACGAGCAGGACATTCATTTGCGTTTCAAAATTTCGCGCAACAACTGCCGGCGGAACGAATCGCGCACAGCATGGGCGCGCAGGATAACACCGCGGCTCAACAACAGATTGCCCGGCCATGCCCGGCGATCAATCCCCAGACGTTTCATCAAGTCCCGGCAGGCTGGTTCGCGATACATTTTATAAGCCAGCGCCAGCGCCGTTGCCAGCGCACGGTCTGTCCCGGTTTGGGGAACGGCCTCCGCCAGCCAGATTTCGTCCAGAGCGCCCGCCGTCCCGCGAACGGCCTGGACGACATCGCACAGCACTTGCAGCCGGTCAACGCCGTGACCGGCCACGCCATGCACCGCCGCAATCAGCAACACGGCCGCGGCACTGGGACGAGACCGGCTTTGGTTCGTCTCCAGTTGCAAGTCTTCATAGGTTACGGACAACGCGCGCCGCAACGACGGCGAATTCACCAGGTTCCAATGAATTTCCGCCGTGCCGCCGGGCCGGACCGGATGACGCCAGCTTTCCTCACCGTAACCGGTCACATGTTTCATCGGAACCGGGACCGGCTGGTAACCGAGTTTACTGAAAACCTGCCGTGTTTCGGGAAGAATCCGCTCAGGAATCAACAGGTCCACATCGGTAAACGGGCGCAACGACGGATGTGAATAAAGGCGATCGGAAAAATCGCAACCCTTGAGAACGATTACCGGCAACTCTGTCTCCTGCATGCGGCTGGTTAATTCCTGGGCCTGCTGGCGGAGCACAAGTGACAACCCCATCCGGCGCCGCAATTGTTGCTGTGCCCATTCCCACGCGGCCGGGTCCGGCTCAAACGAGTTCCAAGGTCCGTTCCCCTGCCCGCTCAACTGCTTGAGATTTTCCATGACAATGGCCAGCGCGCCATGCTGGTCTGCCAGTTCCAACAGCCGCCGCAATTCTTCCGGTTCCGGCGGGGCAAGATCAATGTCGCTGGCCGGACCGCGGGGATCCGCCAGCGCCAGCAGCAGGGAATGGGTTTGGTTCAGCACATCAAGACCAGAGGGAAGCGAGCCGCTCAGGAAGTTCTTCCAGACGCGGGCAAAGGCTGGCCTGAAAAATTCGGCTGGAGCGCACCAGTTCCGTCAATGCCTCAAACGCCCGGCCCGCCGCCGCTTCGCGGCGCGGATCGGTCGCCCGGATGTTTTCGCGGGTCAGACGCGTTATCGCCGTGAGCTTGTCCACCGGTTCGATGCGATGCGCCTCCGTGTTTCGAGGGTTCAGGAAAAGAATCATTCCTGGCGCCGCAGTCAGGCCGGTGGTAGCTGGCTTCAAAGACCGGGAATCCAGAAGCTGTTCGCCGTTCAACGAGGCGCCGCCTGCCGGCAGGTCACGCAGCCAGGGAAGCAATTCCAGCGTTCGCTTATGCACCTTGCATCGGGTCCGGATTCCCCAGATTTGTCCCGGCCGGTTTGCGGCCGCGGCCTGGTAAAGCGTCATGTCGTCCGCCAGCATGCCCAGGCCCGTCCCTGCCAGCGCGAGTGCCAGGGTGGTTTTCCCCGCACCACTCATGCCCGAGACAATCAGCGCCCGCCGCTGGCCCTCGACCTGGACGAACAGGCTGGCGGCATGGATTACATAATGGCCCGCCTGGCCAAGGCAGTCGCACAACAACGGCAGGAAACAGGTTTCCAGCAAACCGGTCTTGATGTTCGGATTGACCACAAACCTCGCAACGCCCGCAGCCAGATCAATGTCGGCCCGGACGTGGCCCGGCATTTCCACCTGCCGTCGTTTCAAGCCGCTGCGGCAGATCATGCGCGTCCCGTCGGGTAAAGCCCCTTTCCAGAAGTCCAGCAGCTCCGGGTCGGTTTCCGTTGGAATTTGCCCATAATCCAAGCTCACCGAAAATCCGTCCGGGTGGCCGGGAACTTCAGCGTAAGCGCCCAGCAGGATGTCAATCACGTCCAGCAGCGATTGACTTGGCGACGCCACCGTCATTCGCATGCCGTGCAAGTCGTAATGTGCTCTTGCCATTCCCATGCCCGGCTCGACGGGAAAAATAAATAAAAGACGGTGCCGCGGCTATTGGCACCATCGGTAGCCGACAACTCAAGGACGAGAATCTTGCAGCCTTGGCAAGCGTCTCTTGCTGATGGCTTGCGAGTCTTTAAACTGGATGTGAGACAACCGGGGCGGCGCCTTCCGTGACTTCCTTGATTTGTTCGCGCTTTTTGATCTCCGGTTTGGTGTAGTTGCGCTTCTTGGTCTCCGGCGGGGTCTGTTTTTTGGGTGTCTTCATGCAATTAAGGTTTTATTTTCGTGAAACGATTTCAATGGCTCAATCCAACTGGGCCTGTTCTCTCATTTTGGCGGCGGTCTGTCAATTTATTTGCTCCTGCCGCCGGCCGTTGCCACCGGCTCATCGGGGATGCCGCAGGTCAGGAGTGTCGCCACCGGCTGTTCGGGCGGCGGTGACAATGGAACGTCGTTGAGCGTCACCCAGCAATGCGCGTGCATCCGCCGGTTGTCGAGGCCCGGCGAAAAAACGCCGATGCGCAGGACCGCCGGCCAGCCCGCCAGCTTCAGGAAATGGAACAAGGTCAGCCCCTGCCGCAGGCAGGCGCGACGGCGCATGTTACGCGGCTCGCACAGGCGATGGGCAACCAGCCGCGAGATTTCCTCCGGCGATGTGCCGGCATAGGGTTTGAAGCGCGACGGCGGGGTCAGCAGACGCAACAACCATTTGAGCGGGATGAATTTTTCCAACAGCGGAATCAGCGTTGCCAGCAGCCAGACATGCCCGCGCAAAACCAGCCGGCTTCGGGAGGATGTGGGTTCAGGGTTCTTCAACAATGAGCCTCTCCTCCAACAATTTCGCGGCCAGTTCCGTCATGTCAGCGCTCAACGCCTCGCGGGAAACCTGAAACTCGTCGAACAGCAGGTCAATCACCGCCGCCAGCGGCCGCCAGCCATCCAGCTTCCGCAGAAAGGCTTCGGTGGTCTCATTGCCGGTGTACAGGTAACCGGAGTTAAGCGACAGCACGACCGTTTCCTCGCCGGATCCCAGCGATTGAAAGGTCACATCATTCGCCAGTTTCAGGCGCGTATCATGCGATAACGAAGGCATAAACTTGAAAACGGTTCAGCCACCCGCTGCCGGAGCCGTCCATGATCCGTCAGGCGTCAGCGATGGGACGCGATGCAAATCAGATTCAATGTTTCTCGCCCGGCACGTGCCAGAGCGCATTCATCTGTTCGAGGGTGCGTCCCTTGGTTTCGGGAACCAGTTTCCACATGAACACCGCCGCCAGGATGCTCATCACACCGTAGATCCAGTAGGCGAATCCGTGGTGGAAGGCATTCAACAGAGAAGGATTGTCGTTGAGGATGGGGAAGGTCCAACTGACCAGGTAATTGGCAGCCCACTGTGCAACCACTGCCACCGCCATGGCTTTGCCGCGAATCTGGTTGGGAAATATTTCGCTCAACAGGACCCAGACCACCGGCCCCCAAGACACGGCAAATCCGGCGATGTAAAGCAACATGCAGAGCAGCGCCAACACCCCCTTGATCTGAAGCGCGAAAACGGAGCCCAGGGCGAGCATGGCCACCGCCATGACGAGCGCGCCGATGATCTGCAGGGGTTTGCGGCCAAGCTTGTCCACGGTGACGATGGCCACCACGGTGAAGATCAGGTTGACCGCGCCGACGATGATGGTCTGGAACAGCGAGGCGTTGGTGTCAAAACCCACGTTCTTGAAAATTTCCGGGGCATAATAGAGCACGACGTTGATGCCAACGAACTGTTGGAAAACCGACAGCATGATGCCGATGAAAATGAGAAGCACGCCGAAGGAAAACAGGCGTCCGGAATGATGTTCGGCCAGCGATTCCTTGATGTCGGCGATTTCCTTTTCACCTTCCTCCGCCGTCGTCAATTTGGCCAGCACCGCGCGCGCGCCGGCCTCATTGCCCTTCAACATCAGATATCGCGGGGTCTCCGGTACGAAAAACAGCAGGAACAGGAACAGGATTGCGGGAATGGCGCCGGACAGGAACATGTAACGCCAGCCGATGGTGTTCAGCCACGCATCGCCGCTCCCCGCCTTGGAAATGCCGAAATTGACGAAGTAAATGATCAACATGCCAAAGATGATGGCGAATTGATTCCACGCCACCAGGTTGCCACGGATTTTCGCCGGTGCGATTTCCGCGATGTACATGGGAGAAAGCATGGAAGCCAGTCCCACTCCAATGCCACCAAGAATCCGGTAAAAGACAAAATTTGACATATATCCCGGTCCGCCATGGCCAATGGCAGCGAAAGGAAACTCAGGCGCGGCGGCCCCCAAAGCGGAAAACAAAAAGAGAAAGGCGGCGATGATCAACCCGCGTTTGCGGCCAATCTTGGTGCTGACCCAGCCTCCGATGAAACCGCCAATGACACAACCAATCAGCGCGCTCGAAGCCACAAACCCAAGCAGCGAATTGGCGGTGTCGGTGCTAAGATTCCGGGGATCGATAAAATAGACCCGCAGGCTGCCGACTGCGCCCGAAATGACGGCGGTGTCGTATCCAAAAAGCAATCCGCCCAGGGTGGCGATAAGGGTGAGTAAAATGACGTAGGGATTTAGCGTGCGTGACATATGATTTTTGGTTGCAGGTTGTGGGAGCGCATTTTGGACAAGTGCGTGATGGAGTCAAACCGATTTTTCATGGCTGTCGCGTAGTTTTCAAAACA
>PLAY01000187.1 GCA_003134375.1 Limisphaerales bacterium
CAGTCACACGCCAGTTGATCAATCTACCCGCCCTTTTGCATTTCAACATATTTGATTTTGAATTTTTAAAACTTTTTAAAACATGCGGTCAGCGGCCATCTGCTTCATTTCAGATTAAACAGCCTGGCCCAACCCAAGCAAGATATTTTTTTTACAATTAAACAAAGGCAGGGTGTCCGGGACACCCTGCCTTTCGATATGTATCAAACGTTCAGTTTTGATCGTTATTCCCCAATTCTTTACGGAATCTGGGTGCGGAAGAACATCACGCCGGTCGGTGACACCGTTATGGTGCCCCCCCCGGTGCTATTCGTTACCCACGGACCCTTAAGGCTGGTCGCTTGCAGGAGCGTTCCAATTTGATAACTCACCTGCAGGTTCGAACCGGACTTCTGGATGGTCGGCGACGGCGGTCTCGCCAAGGTACGAACAATCAAACCATTCATGTAACCATGACCGTCACCCATATGCTCAAGAATGGCTTGAGTCGGGGCGGTGGCGACGAAGGTTCCCACCACATAGACATTGTCGCCATACAGGAATGAGGCTGAAACGTCAGCGAGATCAGTGGAAGCCGAGTAGTTCCCTTGACGAAGCGGTCCGTTGTTATCGTTTACGGAGAACAACTGCACCGTATATAGCTGATTTGGAGTCAGGTTGTTCAGCGTGAGGGTTTCTGGAGTGTAACCTTCGAGACTATTACCAATAACCCCGTCGAGGTTCGTGTCGCCTGTGCTCGCCCCGGTGTACGCCCCGGCCCACAGACTAACTCTACCACTGTAGGTAGCCGAATCAGCCGCTGTATTGAGATTGTCAAAGCTGAAGACAGTCCCGTTATTCGTCACCGTTACGAGCGTGGCAGCACCGAACGATTCAGCTTCAAAGTATGTGCCGGGCAGTCCCAGAAATTGAGCCTCAGTCAGAGCACTGCTGCCACCATTGACACCGATAACCACCGGAGCCGACCAATGAATCACGGCGTTGGTTGACGGTAATATGACCAACTGAACCCAGGCGCTGTTGGTGGGAGTAGCGCCCGAGATGCTGTTGGAAGCCTGCAGGCTGTAATACCAGGTGTCGCTTACCTGCGGATTGGACAGCGTGTAGGTGCCGTTGGTCGCGCCAGAGATATTCGCCAAGTTGTCGCCATTGGTGTCGGAAGCTTTTTGCCATTGATAGTGAATTGGCTGGGTGCCGGTAAACGAGGCGATGAAGTTCAGAGTGTTGTTATTGCCAGCCTCATTGGTTACGATGGTTAAACTAAAGAGATAGGCATCGTCGGGCTGAATTGTCGCGGGAGTCACGAGGATTGGCGCCGAATCCACGACCGTCAACGTTGCCTGCGGCCCGTTGGGCGGCCCGCTGATGACGTTGGTGAACCCATCCGTCACGATCACCCGGTAATCCTTGTGGTTGGCGGCAGCGCTCACATTAGCGATTGACAGGGTGGGGTTGGTCACTCCGGAGAATTGGCCGCCATTAAACACGTTGGCCCAAGTCGTACTGCCAACCGCAGTGTTGGTCTGCCATTGATAGATCAGACCGGCGGTCACACTGTTGCTGTTTGCCGACACAGAGAACGTCGCCGTGGTTCCGGTGTAATTTGTCACGCTGACCGGAGGCGAACTGATCACTGGGGCGAAGCTGGGCGGTACCGCGGCCAAGACGGTATAATTGTCGAACTGAACCGTTGAGCCTGCGGTATGGTTGATTACGATACCGATACCCGTGATATAGCCGGTCATATCGTTGGTGGCCAATGCCCCGATAACGGGAACATAAGACACATTATCGTTTCCGATGCCACTAACGGTCAGTTGATCCCAAGCGCTGGCGGCAGGATTGAATTTGTAGGTACGGGTGACAAATGGAATGCCCGGAGGATACGGCAACTCATTGGTTGACACAAACCAGCCGCCAAAGTTCATCTGCACGCAGATGAAGGAATGCCCTGAACCGGGAGCGTTATTGGCATTCAAATCCACATTGAAAGAAACATTCTGCGCGACGGCCAGATTGATGCCGGGAAAAGCCATGTGATTGGTGATTGGATGCGGCTGACCCGGAGCCGGATAAGGTCCACCGGTTATGGTTGTGGAGGTTCCATAAAAAGCCTCAACGACTGCGCTACTATCATAGGAATAAACAGCCATGTTGGGGAAGGTCACTCCAGTACCGGTACTGCAAAAAATACGACCGCCAGCTGAACTGGTTATATCATTCATCCAGCCGACCTCGGTAATTGCCTGGTTGGCTGATGTTGGGAGATTGAAGTTTTCAAAATAAAGAACTGATGCCACCGTCAAATTGGCCGGCGGCGCGCTGGTCACCGATCCGTACTGATTGGACGCCACCACAACAATGTCCATGTTTTGGTTTGTCGTCACACCGGTGATCGTCAAAGTGTTCGTGGTCACGCCGGAGTATATGCTGCCAGAAAGGTTGGTATAAACGCCGCTATTCGGGGTGCCCGCCATCCATTGATAGCTGGTAGCATCGACCGCAAACACAGAGAACGACACGGTACCTCCCGGAGGTGCGGTCTGGCCGACCGGCTCAGTTGTAATCATGGGCAGACTATTGGCTGGCACCACGTACAGGGCAAAATCGTCATACGCCGCGAAACAATTTGTGGGGTTCACTCCCCCCAACGCCCCGGTATTGAAGAAAACACCAGGATACTTGTTGGTGTCCGCGGCTTGGACATTATAGGTAAGCGAGTATTGCACCCAAGAATTAGGAAGCCCATTGCTTGTAACTAAAACGGCGGTGGTGTCGGGAAAAGGGTCATTTTCAATTGCACCGCTGTTCGTTGATGTAAGGATCCCAATTATTTGCATCGGATCGGCCGGGTTGGTGAGTTGTTGAGGATCGGAGGTAGTGGTGCCAAACGCCCACCAAGTCAGGATAATCTGCTGGCCAACCTGAAGCGGTACGGTATTGGTGCCGATTGAATAAGCCCCATCATCGGTCATCATTTCAAACGCCCGATAGGTGCCACTATGTGGGGCGTAGTTTTCAATCCCTGTATTCACATAAGTTACTCCGTCATTACTCCAATAGGTAACACTATCGAAACCATTAGTTAATTTCCCAATGTCAGGCTGGAACTCAAAGCCGGGATTGCCCAACAGGTTGACGGGTTGTGCCTGGGCAACGCCGCACAGGACGGCAAGCCCCAGACAGGTTAAACAGATTTTTATCACGTTGATTAGTTTCATAGGTTTTGAGTTTGGTGGGTTAGGAGAGTTTTTGGGTAATAAAATTAGAACAGAAAACGATTCTCTGCACTGGCGTGAAAATCATGTGCGTCAGACGTTTGGTACATATAGCGATAGTGATCAAAGCAATTATGAAACAATTATTCCAATAAATCAACAATTATTTCAATTATTCATCGACAATTTTTCAATTCCCTGTCATTTGATTATCAACTAGTTACAAAAGTGAACCAAAACCCCAATAAACCCGGGTATTACCTGTCGTCAAAGGGACACTCGCCTTCAACCGACATTCCCCATATTTGACATACGTCCCGCGACTGTCGCGGGAGATGGTTTCTGCTCTTGATCACGTTCAGCACCGATTTTCAGACAGAGCGTTGGATGCGACATTGCTGCAAGCCGCGCGGCGCGCGCCAGCCAGGGAAGATAAAACCGGCGGCGGCGGCAATGCCGGTTACACGGTCACACCAGGCCAAGCGTATTACGGCTACAAGGCACACATGGCGGTGGATGAAACGCACACGCTGGTCCGGCAGGTGACGCTGACGGCCGCCAACATGCATGACCGCCGGGAATTTGAGCACGTCGTCCACGAAGACGAGGAGATGGTCATCGCCGACAAGGCGTATTGGAGCCAGGCCCGACGCGAATGGCGCGGGAAGCCGGGCGTGGCCAACGGGATTTTGCGCAAGCCCAGCCGGGGGCAGAAGTTCGCCCGGCGACGGTGCGGGTCAACCGGCTGTTGAGCCGGATGCGTTGCGGGATTGAAAGAATCTTTGGCTGGTGGAAACGGAGCGCGGGTTGTCGGCGGGTGCGGCATGTCGGGCGCGAGCCCAACCGGTTGGAACTGGAGTTCAAAGGCATCTCAATGTTTGCAAACGTTTTCTGCTTGCCGCCAGGCAAAAGGCCAAACGGTTTCCTAAACTGCGGATCCCAGTTCAATTCCGGGCGGGGGTGCCATTTGACCCGTTGCGCCGCAAAATATCACGGAGATGAATTATTTTGTCACCAAAGTGTCCAACCTGCGTCTATACTGACAACAGCCTTTTTTATGAAAATCGAATCTTTTCAAAAACACATTCTTGGGACGGCAATTGCGATTATATGTTTGATGGGCGTCCGTTCACCGTTTAATTCCCCGGCCCAAGCGCAATCCACTCCACCCGCGCCGGACAGTGCAACGGAATCAAGCGCGTTGCCACCGAACATTTATCCAACCAGCCCGCTGGCACAGGTCGTCCGGCTTACGCAGGCCGGCGTGGATGAAAGCGTCATCATGACTTACGTCACCAATTCCGGCAGCACGTTCAATCTCGATTCGGATAAAATCATTTATTTGAAGGACATCGGCCTGCCGAACGAAGTCGTCTCCGCCATGATGCAGCGCGACCAGCAGTTGCAGCAGCAAATGGCCGCGTCGGCGTATCAACCCCCGGCTCAACCCGCTCCCGCACCCGCCACAACCGATCAACCGGAAACCGCACCGCCGCCGCAACCAGTGGAGCAACCAGCGGAAGTCACGGTGAACTCTTTTTATGACACGCTTGCGCCGTATGGCACCTGGGTGGACGTGGACGGCTATGGGCGGTGCTGGCGGCCGAGCGTGGTGGCTTACAACCCGGGCTGGCAGCCGTATGGCGATCACGGACATTGGGTTTACACCGACTGCGGCTGGTATTGGGCTTCGGATTATTCCTGGGGCTGGGCGCCGTTCCATTATGGCCGCTGGTTCCAGCATTCGCGCTGGGGCTGGTGCTGGACGCCGGACACCGTTTGGGGGCCATCGTGGGTGACGTGGCGGTATTCGAACGATTACTGCGGCTGGGCACCATTGCCGCCACGCGCGGTGTATCGGGAAGGCGTTGGATTCTTTTATAACGGGCTCGCCGTCAGTGTCGGTTTCGATTTCGGCCTGAGTTGGAACTGTTTCGCGTTTGTGCCGATTGGACATTTTTGCGACCCGCATCCGCACCGCTATTTCGTGGCACGGACCCAGGTAACGCAGATTTATGATCACACCACGGTCATCAACAATTTCAATGGTCACGGCCGCAATCTTGCCAACCGGGGGATTGATCCGGAACACATCACCGCCATTACCCATACACCCATCCGTCCCGTCGCCATCCGGGACGCCATCGCGCCGTCCGGACATGGACCACGCGCCGACCAGCTCAGTCGTGATGGCAGCACGCTGATCGCAGGCCGGCCGGGCTCCATGAATAATCCGGCTCCCGGCAGAAACCAAAATAATCGCCCGCCGCAATCCGGATCTCCGGCACAAAATCGTTCCCCGCAACCGAATAACAATTGGCCGGCGTCTCAAACACGACAAGGTGGACAGCCGCAGGAACGCAATGAGATTTCCGCCCCGGCACAACGCCCGTCGCCATCGGCCAATTATAATTCATCACCGAAGCCATATTACGACAGCCGGACCATCTCTCCCCGAGGACGGGAACAACAACCATTGCAATCACCGCGCAGCAACACACGTAATTCCGATGCGTGGTCAACCACACCTTCTTCCAACCAGGGTCAATCCAGCGCATCCGAAGCCAGCCACCACAACGCGCCAGCCGCCGCGCCCGTCGAGCCGCAACACAACGAGTCGCCATCGTCACCAAGATCGTCGGGACAAAATCAGAACCAAAACAGTTCTGGCAATGGTTCGGGTCGCGGTCCGGGACATTGACTGGCCGCTGGTTTTACTTGTCAAACGCCGTGGCGTGCGAGTTGCGCCCGGCGTTTTTCCTTTTGCAACCCCTCCGCCGCTGGCAAAATCCGCTCGTGAGCATCACGCGGCGGCAATTTGAACAGATGCAGGAACGCCTCGGCGGCGCTTCCCCGCGCGCGGTTTCACCGGTTTTTACCTCGGTATTGCGCGCCGCGCCCAACGCGCATCGCGTCATTCTCGGCGTGGATCCGTCGCTGCGCGGCACCGGCTACGGCGTCATCAAACTGGCAAAGCCGTTTCCGGAAACCTTGACGCATGGCACGATTTCCTGCCCGGCCGGCTGGGAACGCTCGCGCTGCCTCGTAAAAATTTCCCAAACCCTGCGCGAAGCCATCCAAAAACATCGCCCGACCGTTTGCGTTATCGAAGGTCTTTTTTACGCGCAAAATCTGCAAACCGCGCTCATCATGGGCGAGGCGCGCGGCGCGGCGCTCGCCGCCATTGCCGAGGCCGGCCTGGAAATTTTCGAAATGGCCCCGCGCAAGGTGAAACAGGCCGTCGTCGGCTACGGCGCGGCGCAAAAATCCGCCGTCGCCAAAATGGTCCAGCGGATGTTGAATCTGCCCAAACCGCCCGCGCCGGACGCGGCGGATGCGCTGGCGCTGGCGTTGGCCCACGCGCAGGAAAACAGCCGTTACAATCTCACGCCGTTGAAGAAAATTTGAGCCGTGAAATGAACAAGAAAAAAACATTGAACATCGAACATCGAACATCGAACGCTGAAAGGATGGCGCGCAGTGCCGTTCGAGGTTCGGCGTTCGATGTTCAGCGTTCGATGTTTCCCACCCAACGATGATCACCTTCCTCCACGGCAAACTCATCGAGGCGCTGCCCACGCAGGTGGTCGTGGACGTCAACGGCGTCGGCTACGAGGCGCTCATTCCGCTGTCGTCGTTCGACAAGCTGCCGCAGCCGGGCGAGACGGTGAAACTGCTCACGCAACTGGTCATCCGCGAAGACGCGCACATTCTTTACGGCTTTGCGAGCGCGGCGGAACGCGATTTGTTCCGTCTGCTCGTCAACAGCGTCAGCGGCATCGGACCGAAAACGGCGCTGAACATCTTGAGCGGCATCAGCGTGACGGCGTTTCGCGGCGCGGTGGCCGGTGGCGATGTGAAGGCGCTCTCGCAAATTTCCGGTGTCGGCAAAAAGACCGCCGAGCGCATCATTGTTGAACTGCGCGACAAAATCGGTCCCGCCACGGCGGGATGGGAGGCGGCGAGCGCGCAACGGGCGCTGTCGCCCGATGACCAAAAGGTCAACGACGCCGTGCTGGCGCTGATGGCGCTCGGTTTCAAGCAGATTGACGCGCACGACGCCGTCC
This sequence comes from Limisphaerales bacterium, assembly GCA_003134375.1. GTDB lineage: Bacteria > Verrucomicrobiota > Verrucomicrobiia > Limisphaerales > UBA11358 > UBA11358. The sequence continues at coordinate 7,286 of PLAY01000187.1, forward strand.
GCGCCGCATCCCGCAGTGCGGGACTCGGCGCGAAGGCAACGGTCGAAGCCCTGGTGCGGGCGTGCTTGAAAAAAGGAGCGTGATGGCTGAAGCGAGTTCATCGCCGGAAAAAACAGGCTTGCCGGCAAAGAAAAGAAAATCCGGCGTGATCGTGCCGCATCAGGCGAAGTGGCATCAGCGCGTTGGCGCGTTCCTGATGTTCATTTTGTTGCGCGCGCTCATGGTCACGGTGCGCTGCCGTCTGCGCGACCGCTCGGAATTTTTGGCGCCCAATGCCCCCGGCCCGGTGATTGTTTGTTTCTGGCACAACCGGCTCGCGTCCTGCATCAAAGTTTATGAAAGCCATCGCAAACCGCACGCATCCGGCAGGAACATGGCGGCGCTGATCAGTGCCAGCCGGGATGGCGCGTTTCTCACGGGCATTCTGGAATGGTTTGGCGTGCAGCCGGTGCGCGGATCAACCAGCCGGCGCGGCCCGCAGGCGTTGCTCGAACTCACCACCTGGGCCGAGCGCGGCTACGACCTGACCATCACGCCGGACGGCCCGCGGGGACCCTGTTACCAGGTTCAGGAGGGCGTGATGTCACTGGCGCAGGTGACGGGTTTGCCGGTGGTGCCGGTGGCGTTCAACGTGAATTGGAAACTGTGCGTGAAAAGCTGGGATCGGTTTCAAATTCCGCTGCCCTTTGCCCGTTGTGAAGTCGTCGTCGGCCAGGTCATGCGCGTGCCAGCCGAAGCCACCGACGCCGGGCGCGAATCGCTGCGACAACAGCTTGAGGCCGACCTGCGTGCCATTTCCCGTGATTGAAATTCGGAGGGGCGAGCTCTGCGAGTCCCAAACTTCACTCTTGGAAAAATCAGGGACTCGTATAACTCGTCCCTCTGAAAATAGTTTGGCGTCACGGTTCTTGACACTCAACTTTCAACCCTCAACCCTCAACTCCGCATGATCGCCCGCGTCAGCCTTGAAATCGCGCTCCGCAAGGAATTCGATTATTCGATTCCGCCCGGATTGGCAGGGCAAATCGAGGTTGGCAGCCGCGTGCAGGTGCCATTCGGCCCGCGAAAAATTTTGGGTTGCGTCACCGCGCTCGCCGAAGAATCGGCACACACCAATCTCAAACCAATTCTGAAAGTTATCGGCGCGCAGACGCTCGTCACGCCGAAAGTCCTGAAACTTGCGCGCTGGATTGCCGAGTACTACTGCTGCGCGCCGGAAATCGCACTCAAAAGCGTTTTGCCCGAAGCCGTGCGCAAGGAGGAATCCGGCTGGCGCGAGCGGCTGTTTGTCCGCGCGCTGCCGGTGAGCGGCGAATTTTCGAAGCTGCCCAAGCGCCAGCAGGAAGTTTGGAACATCATCGAGGAGCGGCGCGAGCTGCCGTTGCAGGAACTGGTCGAGCTGGCCGAAACCACCGCCGCCACCGTCCGCAAACTCGAGGATCGCGGCCTGGTTGAGATTGCCCCGCAGATTTCCGAACGCGATCCGTATGCCCGCGAACACATCCTGCCGTCGCAACCGCTGGCTTTGAATCCGGCACAATCCGCCGCACTGGAGAAAATCGAGGCGGCCATGAATGTGGGTGGCACAGGCGTCCCGCCTGTTGTTTCGGGCGTCGCGCCCGAAACCGTCGGGGGACAAACGACTGCTTCATCAACGACCACCAATCCGAATCGCACGCCTCATGACGAAATTCGGCGTGACGCCGAATTTGACGGGCGCGACGCCCGTGCCACCCACGGCATTACCGAACCCGCCGCGCGACGCCGGCTGCTTCCACACTTCGAGATTCCGGGCAAAATCTATCACGTCACCTGGCACACGCGCGGAAATCTGAAACTTTCGCCCGCAGCCCAGCAAGCCGCGCTCGATGCCTGTCATCACTGGCCCGCAAAAAAAATAAGATGCCTTATTGCCTGCGTGATGCCCGACCATGTTCACATGCTGATCCAGCCGCTGCCCATTCAGGAACGCGGCAGGGAAGGCATGCATTCGCTCACGGAAATTCTGCACAGCATCAAATCGTTTTCCGCGCATGCGGCAAACAAGTTGATGAAACGCAACGGCCCCCTCTGGCAGGAGGAATCGTTTGACCGCATGATCCGTTCGGAAAGCGACCTGCATGAGAAATGGAACTACATCTGGAACAATCCGCGCGAACTGGGATTGATCGGACCAATGGAGGAATACCCTTTCATCTGGACGCCAGCACCCGGCGTGGGTGGCACAGGCATCCCGCCTGTCGTTTCGGGCGTCGCGCCCGAAACCGTCGCGGGACAAACGACTGCTTCATCAACGATGACCAACCCCAGTCGCCCGGCTCACGACGAAATTCGGCGGGACGCCGAATTTGACGGGCGGGACGCCCGTGCCACCCACAATCATTCGGCGCGAACATTTCTTCTTCATGGAGTGACGGGTTCCGGCAAAACCGAGGTTTATCTGCAAGCCCTCGCCCACGCGCTCGAACAAGGCAAGGGGGCCATCGTGCTCGTGCCGGAGATTTCGCTCACGCCGCAAACCGTCGAGCGGTTCAAGGCGCGATTCAGCTCCGGCAAACTCCAGACGCTCGTAGCTGTTTTGCACTCGCATCTGTCCGCCGGCGAACGTCACGACGAATGGCACAAAATCCGCCAGGGCCGCGCCCGCATCGTCATCGGCGCGCGGTCGGCGATTTTTGCGCCGGTTGAACCGCTCGGCCTCATCATCGTGGACGAGGAACACGAACACTCTTACAAGCAGGAGGAGGCGCCGCGCTACCACGCCCGCGACGTCGCCATCATGCGCGGCCAGATGGAAAATGCCGTCGTCGTGCTCGGCTCGGCCACGCCGTCGCTGGAAAGTTATTATAACTCCAAAAAGGGCAAGTACACGCTGCTCGAATTGCCCGAGCGCGTGGACGACCAGAAAATGCCGCATGTCCGCGTCGTGGACATGCGCCAGGCCGCATCCCGCCAGCGCGGGAAGGAAGGCATCCCGATTTTCTCGCCGCAACTCAAGGAAGCCATCACCCAACGGCTCGAACGTGGCGAGCAGACGATTTTATTTCTCAACCGGCGCGGCTATTCGACGTCGCTGCAATGCCCGAAGTGCGGTGAGGTCGTTCAGTGTCCGAATTGCAGCCTCGCGCTTACATTTCACCGGCTGGAACAAAAGCTTTGCTGCCACATTTGCGGCCACGTCGCGCCTGTGCCCTCCATTTGCCCGAACGTGAAATGCAAAAACCCGGCAATCCGTTTTGCCGGCACGGGCACGCAGCGGGTCGAGGAAACGCTCGCCAAACTTTTCCCGCAGGCGCGCATCAAGCGCATGGATGCCGACACGATGAAGCGCAAGGACGATTACCGCAAAGTGCTCGGCGATTTTCGCACGGGCAAGACCGACATCCTCGTCGGGACGCAGATGATTGCCAAAGGACTGCATTTTCCGAACGTGACGCTCGTCGGCATCATTTACGCCGACCTCGCGCTGCATCAGCCGGATTTTCGCGCGGGCGAACGCACCTTTCAACTGCTCACCCAGGTCGCGGGCCGTGCCGGGCGCGGGGACGTCGAGGGCGAGGTGTTCGTGCAAGCATTCGCGCCGTTTCATCCGGCGATCCAATACGCGCGCCGCCACGATTTTCCCGGCTTTTACGAGCAGGAAATCGAATTCCGCGAGCAACTGAAATATCCGCCTGTCAGCCGCGTGGCGTTGCTCACCCTCAAGGGCCGCAACGAGGACAAGGTGAAATTCAGCGCCGAACACCTGAAACGCGAGTTGGAGAAAAGTCTTAAATCTTCGGATAACGAAAACGGACCCCTCATCCGGTCTGCGGCCACTTTCTCTCCGCTTGGCGGGGAGAAGGAAAACAAAGCGCACCACTCCCTCGCTCCGCAGGGCGGGGAGAGGGCCGGGGCGAGGGGTGCGTTCAAAGATTTAATCATCGCCGGCCCGGCGCCGGCGCCGTTGCTGCGTGCGGAAACTTTTTATCGCTACCAGATCATGCTGCGAACGCGCGCGATGAGTAAACTGAGCCAGGCCCTGGCGAAAATCATCGGGACGCTCGCGTTACCGGAAGACGTGACGCTGTCGGTGGATATTGACCCGGTGAATCTGGGGTAGCACAGGCCTCCGGCCTGTCGTTTCGGGCGTCCCGCCCGAAACCATTGCGGGACGAACGAACGCTTCACACTTGCCCAACAGTCTGCAAACTCCGTCGCACAACGGAATTCGGCGGGACGCCGAATTCAACCCGCGAGACGCGGGTGCTACCGTAAATTAAGATTGAATTCCGCGCAGTTTCGTCCAATTGTGAAAACGTGAAGAACGCCGCCGCTAGTGGATGCTGCTTATATGCAAATCAAATTTGAGCGGTTGTCGCAGAGCAAGAAGGTGTAATTAAAATTCTTTTCGCAAGGGCGTGGCTTTTTGGTTAAGCCCTTTTTATTTTTTAATCCCCCGCTGCCACAAATCAAAGTGATACAGCGCGACGACGACGAGGGAGTGGCCGATTTTTTCGTCGGCCACGAGTTTCGGAATTTTCGCCACCGGCACAAGGTGCGTCACCAAATCCTCGCCGTGGTCCCAATCCACACCGTGCTTCAACCGGCAGTTTTCGATCAGCACGGTGTAGGTGGTGTTGCTCAGGATGGCCGGGTTCGACCAGATGCGGCCGAGCACGCGCGCCTTTTCGCCTTCATAGCCGGTCTCCTCGCGCAATTCGCGCACGGCGGTCGCCACCGGGTCGGTCTCGCCCGGATCCATCATGCCGCCGGGGATTTCGAGCTCCACGGTATTCGAGCCGTGACGGTATTGCTCAACCATCACCAGTTGCTGGTCGGGCGTGACGGCAACGATATTGACCCAATTGACGCTTTCGAGGACGTAAAAATCGTGTTCCTGGCCGGTGCGCGGCGAAATTTTCACGTCCGAGCGCAGCTTGAAGATGCGGAAATCGCCGATGAGCTTTGAACTGATTTGTTTCCAGGGCCTGGGCATGGGATTTAGGATTTACGAATTGCGATTTACGCGTCATTTATACTGGTCGCGTCAATCGTAATTCGCCAATCGTAAATTCAAAGCCCTTTTTCCTTCGCCGACCAGCCTTGACGCATCAAACCGAGCAGATGTTGCAAAGCTTCTTCATAAGAGCGGCCCTTTTGTTCAGTGAACTGGCGGGCGCGCTTGTCGAGTTGCGCGGCCATTTCGGCGGATTTTTCGGACGGACAGCCGAGCGCGGTCAACTGTTTTGCCAGTTCGGAAATTTCCATGGTCCTCGGGTTGGGCGGCATTGCCGCCCGGCTACGGTGCTTCAATCGCCTCGCGCACTTTTTTGGTCAAATCCAAGGGATTAAAAGGTTTTTGCAGAAAGAACGTCCCGGGTCTCGACATGGCGTCCCGGACCGCGTTGTTGTTGATGTAACCTGAAATGAAAAGGACCCGGACCGTGGGATTCACCTGCCCCAGCCATTCGGCGAGCGTTTTGCCGCTCAGTCCGGGCATGATCACGTCGGTGAGCAAAAGCTGGATTTTAGCGCCGTTTGCCTGCGCCAAAGTAAGGGCTTCATGACCGTCGGCTGCTTCCAACACGGTGTAGCCCTGGGTCCGCAACACCCGGGCCATGAGTTGCCGCAGTGACGGTTCATCTTCGGCAAGCAGGATCGTTTCTGTGCCTTGCGGCAAACTGACCGGCCCCTCGCGACTTGAAATGGAATCTTCCACCTCCCAAACGCGGGGCAGATAAATCTTAAACTGCGTTCCTTTGTCCACCTGGCTTTCGGCGTGAATATGACCGTTGCTCTGTTGAATGATGCCAAAACAGGTGGCCAGTCCCAAACCGGTGCCTTTGCCCTGTTCTTTGGTGGTAAAAAAAGGTTCAAAGATGTGTTGTTTGACTTCGTCCGTCATGCCCACACCGGTGTCGCTGACACTGACCATGACATAGTCGCCGGAAGTGATGAGATGACTGCGCGCATAGTCTTCAGCAAGGGTCACGTTGTCCGTGCGGATGGTCAGGGTGCCGCCATCGGGCATTGCATCGCGGGCGTTGACAACCAGGTTCAGCAACACCTGCTCAATCTGGCCGGGATCGGCTTTGATCTGGCCCAGGTCGGGCGCGGTTTGCGTCACCAGTTTAATGTCCTCGCCAATCAAGCGATGCAGCATCTTGTTCAGATTGACAATCAGTTCATTCAGGTTGATCCGGCGGGGCTCAATGACTTGCCGGCGGGCGAAAGCCAGCAGTTGACGGGTGAGGTTCGCCGCGCGCTCGGCACTTTCCTGAACGCACTCGAGACTGGAACGCAAAGGGGCGTCGGGTGACAATTGCGCGAGCGCCAGTTCCGTGTGGCCGCAAATGACCGCCAGGATGTTGTTGAAGTCATGGGCTACGCCGCCGGCCAGCCGGCCAATGCTGTCAATCTTCTGTGTCTGACGGTATTGAACTTCCAGTTCCAGTTCATGAGAGATGTCACGCTTGATGGCAATGTAGTTCGTGACGGCGCCTTTCTCGTCGCGAACGGGAGCAATGACAGCATCTTCAGTGAACAGCGTGCCATCCTTCTTTTTGTTGATGAAACGCCCGCGCCACACCTCGCCGGCATTGATTTTGGCCCACAGTTCCCGGTAAAACGCGCTTTCTTGTCTGTTGCTCTTGAGCAGCCGCGGATTTTGGCCGATGACTTCGGCCCGGCTGTAACCAGTGACCCGTTCAAAGACCGGATTGACATAAAGAATGCACCCCTTGGTATCAGTAATGACGACGCTTTCCGGGGTTTGTTCAATGGCGGTCATCAGGCGGTTGAGCTCGGCTTCCGCCTGCTTGCGCGTGTCTTCGTTGCCGATGGCGGAGGCGATAATTCCGAGGATTCGACGGTCATCGTCGGTGGGCCGGTAGTCTGTGCTGTAAACCACGCAGAGCGACCCGGCGGCCTTGCCTTCGCATTTGACCGCGCACCCCATGTAGGTTTGCAGGCCATGCGCCCGCACATTGGGATCGGACTCGGCGTAAGATGTCCGGGGCAGATTGGTTATGACCACCGCGTCCTCCTGGTTGTTGCGTATGACATCATAACAAATGTGGCCAGCAGAAGCGTCCTCAGACTTGAAGCCCGGCGGTGTATGCCACTGGCCAATGGAGCAGAGCAAATCGCCTTGAAGCCGATTATACAGGGCGCAAGTTGCTCCGAGCAGTTCGCCGCAGAGAGCGGTTAGCCGGTTGATGTTCGAGTCATGGTCGGGCCCCAGATTCAAAAGACAACTGTTGATCCGGTTCAACCGGTCGCTGTTCTTTCCCTGGGACTCTTCCGCCCATCTGCGGTCAGTAATGTCCTCCACAAACTCTTCAACCGATACCGCCTCATTTTTATCGTTGCGCAGAACCCGCATATGCAGATTGGCGATGAAAACCGAGCCGTCCTTGCGCCGATACTCCACCTCTTGCTGGACGTATTTCCGCGACTCCAACGCCAGCCGCACGATGTCGCGTCGTTGCTCGGGGCGGACGAACAACTGCTTCGAAACATCAGAGTTGGCGGTCAACATTTCCCCCGGGGAGTCGTAACGGAACATCCTGACGGCCGCCGAGTTGGCGGTCAGAAGCCGGCCCTCGATGGTGGATTGGAATATGCCAATGGGTGCATTCTCAAAAATGCTCCTGAACTTCCCTTCGGACTCGCGCACAGCCTCCTCCGCCATTTTGCGCTCGGTGATATCCCGGCAGAGGGCCAGGATTTGAACGCCCTGGCTGCTTTTGACCACCGTCGCGTTGATTTCAACCGGAACAATCCGCCCCTCCCGGCCCATGTAATCAATTTCCAGATTTCGGACAAAGCCCTGCTGCAGACACCTCCTGACTTCCACGGCATTCCGTTCGCGATCGTGCGCCACCGTCCATTCAACCACGTTTTTACCGACAATTTCCGCCAAGGCGCCATGTCCCGTGAGCCGGACATACTCCCGGTTGGCACCACACACCTTGCCTTCCGCATCCAGGATCACATAGCCCGTATCGGTGGTTTCAAGCAGCGTTTTGTATCTCTCCTCGCTCTCGCGTAGCGCCGCCTCCGCCTGTTTGCGCTCGGTGATGTCCCGTCCAATTCCGACCAGGCCCTGAATCCGTCCCTGGCTGTCCCGGAACGGCACTTTGGTCGTCAAGAACGTGCCCTCCCGGCCACCCGGGCTGACGCCTTTGGCTTCCTGGTCAATGAGCGGCTCTCCGCCAAAGACTTTCAATTCCTCGGCGCGGAATCTGGGGGCCAGCTCGGCGGGGTAAAAGTCCGCGTCCGACAGGCCAAGCATTTGGGCGGTAGTCTTTTGGCCGAAGTGTTTGGCGAGAGCTTCATTGGCAACCAGGAAACGGCTGTCCAGATCCTTGATGTAAAAAATTTCGGGCAGCAGATCAATCAGCGTGCGGAGCAGTTGGCGTTCGTGGACAATGGTCTCCTCCGCTCGTTTGCGCCCGGTGATGTCATGCGAAATGCCGAGCAGCACCTTTTTATCTCGCCATTGGCCATGCAAGAGCTTCGTCTCCACCATAATGCGGGTCCCGTCCCTGGCCTGCAACGGAATGGGGCAAATTATGATTTTACCGGCAATCATGCCGGCCAGAAGTTTTGCGGCTTCCGGCCGTTGTTCCGGCGGGTGGAGATCAAGCGCGGTCATCCCGGCCAGTTCTGCCGGGGTGTATCCCAACTGATTTTGCGCCGCGGAATTTGTGAAGAGGATGCGCCCTTCGGGTTCAAAAACGAACACCAGATCGTCCAGCGCATTGAAAAAGGCTTGCAGGCTGTCTTCGTTTTCCGGCGAAGCTGCCGGGAGGGCGGAAGATTGTGCCGCTGCAAGCCGGACCGTCTTTTTTTCACGATCCGGTCTTGATTGACCAGTTTTTTTGGCCTTCATAATCGCCCAATACACGGTGCCTGACGCCAATCATTTTAGCAAGCAGGAGAGGCTTTGTAAGCAGAAAGCCTGCCGACCGGTGATTGGGAGGGCGGATGAGATCCACATCTTTTGTGTAAAAAACCAAGCCAGCCGGTGTGTTTGTCCGCTCCCGATACGGGTGTTGTGCGCCCACCAACGTTAAATTCAAAATTTGCCACTGCCGGGTAAAACTCTTAACTTCCGGCGACCTTTATGCCGCAACCAAAAATCGCAGATGCCGCCGCGCCCGCCAAACTCGGCTGGTCCATGCCGGCGGAATGGGAAAGGCACGAAGCCACCTGGCTCGCCTGGCCGCACCATGAGGCCGATTGGCCGGGCAAGATGGAAGCCGTCCGCTGGGTCTATGGCGAAATGGTCCGCAAAATTTCACCGGGCGAAAGCGTGCGGATTCTTGTCCGGCATCAGGCCGAGCAAAAATTCGCCGCCAGTTATTTGAAACGCGCGGGCGGCGATTTGAAGCAGGTGGAATTTGTGGAGCATCCCACGAATCGCGGCTGGATCCGCGACAGCGGGCCGATTTTTGTCAGGAAATTTATTGGTAGGGACGCCGCGCCGCGGCGTCTGCGGACGGCTCGGCGAGCCGTCCCTACCTCAGAAACCGCCATCGTCCATTTTCATTTCAACGCGTGGGCGAAACATGACGACTGGCAGAAGGACACCAAGGTCCCGGAAACCGCCGCCAAGTTATTGAAGAAGCCGTTGTTCAACGCGCAATTTAACGGAAGAAATTTTGTCATCGAAGGCGGTGGCATCGAGGTCAACGGTCGCGGCACGTTGCTCACCACCGAGGAATGTTATCTCCACCCAAAGATCCAGGTCCGCAATCCCGGCCTGACGCGGGCGCAATACGACGGGACGTTCCGGAAATATCTCGGCGTGAAAAACGTGTTCTGGCTGCGCAAAGGCCCGGCTGGCGACGACACGCACGGCCACATTGACGACATCTGCCGATTTGTGAACCGGAAGACGCTCGTGCTCATCCGGGAAAAAAACAAACGCGACGCCAATTATCGTCCGCTCGCCGAAAACTGGGAGCGCATCAAGGATTTGCGCCTCGAAGACGGCTCAAAGCCTGAAGTTGTGCCGCTGCCCATGCCGGCGCCTCTGTGTTTTGCCGGCCGCCGCCTGCCCGCAAGCTACGCAAATTTCTACATTGCCAACGCCTGCGTCATCGTGCCGACGTTCAATGATCCAAACGACCGCATCGCGCTCGGCATTTTGAGTGAGTTGTTCAAAGACCGGCCGGTCGTCGGCATTCACGCCGTTGATCTGGTGCTCGGTTCCGGTTCGCTGCACTGCCTGACGCAGCAGCAACCGGCGTGAAATTCAAGTTGGAGTTCAAGCTTTAGCTTGTTCGGGCACGGGATAAGTAGAATGGAAATGGTGTTTTGCCCGCCCTCAACCTGACCTTCTCCCCCGGGGAGAAGGAACAGCGTTCGCATATTTCCGGTTCTGCGGATGACCGTCCGGCAAATTCAGTCGCGCGAATTTTCAGAAAGACGGCGAACGATTCTCCTTCTCCTTGGGGAGAAGGCCGGGTTGAGGGAGAGTGTTAAAGCCAATTTCTTTCCCGGTGGGATTTTGATTGGCCGGCTCGCTGCACGGCCTCACGCAGCCGCAGCCGGTGTGATTTTTTCTGGACAAAATCCTTGCCGGGCGCAAAGTCAAAATTGTGAAACGAAACAAAATTTGGCCGGTTCTTCGAGATGTCATCATCGTGACTGTGTTGACTGGCTTGGGAGGGTTTATTGTTGGCTTTGCATCAACCGAACACAACTCTCCGCTTTATATTTACAGTTTAGCACTATCAAACAGTTTGTTTTGCATCATCGGTTTAACCATCAGTGGTTGTCTGGCTGTTGGAAACCGCTGGCGTCACTTGGCAATTGTTGCAGCGATTGTTTGGGTGGTCAGTATCTTCAACGTAATATTTTTTAGAGTAACAATTATCCAGTGGGCAGCGTCAGCAATCGCGGTTGCAATTTTTGCTCTCATCGGCGGCGGCATCTCATTACTGTTCAAAAGAAAAAAGCTGGTAGAAATATCCTCCAATGCCGGAGACGATAAATTTTACGAGGAAGTTGCGCGCGAGTTGCAGGACAAACCAATGGTTCCCGGACTCTGGACAAAGGCTTTTGCCGAAATGGGCGGTGATGATGCCAAGGCGCGGGCGTTATACATAAAATATCGTGTCGCGCAATTGGCGGAGGCTAGTCGGCAGCAACGACCAGAAGAACAAAAACATTCCAGAAACACCCAAGTCATTTTTGTGGCGGCCATTTTTGCAGTGGTGGTTCTGGCTACGATTTTCGGCGTAATGACGAGCAATAAAAATTTCAAAACCAATGCCAGTGCTGTAACCCCGACAGAACAACCCCCTGCCGTTCAAACACCGGCAGAAAGCAATTTTGATAGACAAAAAAAATTAGCTGAAAAAGGTAATGCCGATGCTCAATGCGTTATGGGCTTCTACTATGGCATGGGCGTGGGCGTGGCACAAGATTACGCAGAATCAGCTAAGTGGTATCGCATGGCAGCAGATCAAGGAAATGCTGATGCAGAATACATTCTTGGCACTTATTGCGCGAATGGTTTTGGCGCAGAGAAAGATGAAGCAGAGGCCGCCAAGTGGTATTGGAAAGCTGCCGAGCAAGGTAATGTTGATGCTCAAAACAAGCTGGGCGACTGCTATGCCTATGGCTGGGGCGTGGAGACGAATTTTGCCGAGGCTTACAAATGGTATAGTCTCGCTGCTCGCTATTATGGCGAGAAGGCGAGATTACACCGGAACAAATAGTCGAAACTCAAAAAAAATCAGCACAGTAAAGGAGTTGTCCGCGCATTATGTTTTGAATTGCATTACCGCTTCGACACAACGGCCACAAATGGTCGGATGCTCGGGATTCGAGCCAACGTCCGTCTCCCAATGCCAGCAGCGCTCGCATTTCTGGCCGTCGGCTTTGGAAATTGAAATTGAAACAGATTTGCCAACAGTAATTTTCAATGCGGATACGTTGACAAGTTCACGGAGCAATTCAGAATCAGACAATTGCCACTGAACTTGCGGAATGACGATTTCGACTTTTGCTTCCAGAGCTTTGCCAATCGTTTTGGCTTGGCGCGCTTTTTCCAATTCAGGAAGAATCATTTCACGCCAACCTTTCAGCCAGTCCCATTGGTTAATGTCATCAAACATCAACGGAGAACCGTAATGCTTCGACAAACTTTCGTGAACTGAATTTGCCTTTTCACCCGGCACAAATTCCCACGCTTCGTCCGCCGTGAATGCCAGAATCGGCGCGAGCATCTGGCACAGGCCGGTCACCAGCCGGTGCAGCGTGGTCTGCGTCGAGCGGCGGCGATGCGAATTGGCCGGGTCGGTGTAGAGCCGGTCTTTGATGACATCATGGTAAATCGAGGACAGCTCGACGGCGATGAACTGGCTGACCTTTTGATAAACGACGTGGAATTCGTAATCGTCGTAGGCTTTGAGAACTTCCTGTTCGAGTTTGGAGAATTCGCCAAGAATCCAGCGGTCAAGGCCGGTGAGCTTGTCATCCGCGACGGCGTGCTTTGCCGGATCGAAGTCGTAGAGGTTCGAAAGCTGGTAGCGCAGCGCGTTGCGGATGCCACGGTAGGTTTCGCCGACCTTGGCGATGCGTTCCTCGCTCACGACGATGTCGTTGCGGTAATCCTGCGACGCGACCCACAGGCGCACGATGTCCACGCCGTATTTTTTGACGTAAGCCTCGGCGGTCTGCGGTTTTTCGTAAACGCCCTGGGCCTGTTTGCTCTTGGAAATCTTTTCGCGGTCGGCGTCCACCATAAAACCATGGGTGAGCACCGTCTTGAACGGCGCCGCGCCGTTGCCGGCCAGCGACAGCAGCAGCGATGATTGAAACCAGCCGCGATGCTGGTCGCTGCCTTCGAGATAAACGTCGGCTTGCCAGGGTAGCGCAGGCGTCTCGCCTGC
>PLAY01000139.1 GCA_003134375.1 Limisphaerales bacterium
AGGTGCAGAAGTTGCATGGCGTGCTCACCAGTCTCAACGGCGATCTGGCCAGCACGGATGACGAAGTAAATCAAGCGGCGTCATCCGCAATGGTGCAGGACATCCAGAACCGGAACGACCAGCAGAAACAAATTCAGGCGTTGACCGAGCAGCAGAACGCCGAGTTCACGGAGGCGATCAGCAATTACACGGCGAAGTTCCAGTTGCTGAACGCGCCGACCGTATTCCCGACGCCGTAACCACCATCCATAACCGTCAACCCTGCGTTCATCATGGCCACGTTCGACAGCATTTTTCCCACATTCCTCGCCAAATGTGGTGAACTCCACACGCTGCTGTTGAGCGTGGCCTTCGCGCTTTTCATTGTCGGCGTCATTGTCACCGTGAAGCAACATTCTTCACACAAATCCATCCTGAATTTGCTCCTGCGCCTGTTGTTGCTCACGTCCTTGCTCGTGTTCCTGCCCGCTTGGGGCAACACACTCCAAAATTTGCTGCAAACTTCCATCCTCTCCGGCCTGGGTGTTGACCCGGCCAACGTCTATCAGCAGTTCAATCATCTGCTCATCATCAAACGCGACCCGGCCACACAAACGTCCTGGTGGAATGTCATGGCGCAGCTCCACAATTTTACCACCGACCTGATCATCTCGGCCGTCCTTTGGCTCGTCGGCCAGTTTGCTTCGCTGATGATGTTCTGGGCTTACATATTCCAGACGATCATCCTGAATCTCGGCTACGCGCTTTCGCCCCTACTCATCGGTTTCATGGCGATTCCGGCGTTGAAGCACACCGGCAACCGCTACCTCATGAATCTTGTCGGCGTTTTGTTGTGGCCGCTGGGCTGGGCGCTCGCCGCGCTCGTCACCCAGGGCATTCTCGATTTCATGACCGACCCCAGCTTTGAATATATTGATCCGACTTCCACCTTGCCCGATTTGCAGAAAACCATCGGCGTCGCCGTGGTTGGCTTCTGGATAATTTTCAGCACCGTTGCCGCGCCCGTCATCATTCAAAATGTCATTGCGCACGGCATTCAGCCCGGAGGCGCGTTGCTCGCGGGCGGCGTCAGCAGTTTTCTCCAGACCGCCGCCACGACTGCGGGCGCTGCCGCGACCGCTTCCAGCACCGGCATTCCTGCCGTCACCGCTGGCGCGGCGGGCATAGCCGCGTTGTTAAGCACCATGTCGTCTGCCGCCAACATGGGCAGCGCGGGCGCAATCATCATCGCCGGGTCCGGCCTGCCGCCGCGCTCCGCGCGCGGTCGGCCCGGCGACGACATCACCGGCAACAAGGCCGTTCGTGAACTCATCGCCAAATCCAAACCCAATTATTACTGACCTATGGACACTCCCGCATTACGAACCACCGAAACGAAAAGCTCCGATGCCGCCAAGACGCCGCCGCGCCGCTTTGATTTGACCCGGCTTTTGACCCAGCGCGACCGGCTGCCGTGGTTCTGGTTTTTCTTCACCGTCGCCGTGTTGCTGCTCTCGGCGATGGACCGCTACCACATCGTCTCACTATTCAAACAGCGCGAGCGCGTCGTCATCATTGACCCTGCCGGAACGTATTACTTGAGTCCGTTGCTCCAGTTTTCGGAGGCCAGGGATTTGCACATCCAACAGGCCGAACTCGCAACGATGGCGTTCCTCGAACGCAATCCAAAGGACTTCGATAATTCCGATTTGCTCAAATTGTTGTTCCTCAAACCCGCGCTGGCGAAGGCGCAGGATGAGCGCGTCAAGGAGATGGTCGAATTTCGCGCCAAACAGTTGCACCAGAAAGCCGAGATTGCCCGCATTGACATTCTGGCGACGCGCGACAACGAGGTGCTGGCCGCTGTCACCGGCCAGATCATTCGCAGCGGCATTTTTCAAGACAAGGCGTTCAACGAGGCGTTTCCGTTCACGCTCCGGCTTCGCCTCATCCGCAACCCCAACATGTCCCTAAACGGACGCTTCCCAACCGCAGTAGGAGACTTCAAATATGAAATCAACCGTTAATATATTATTGCTCACCGTCACGGTGCTCACTGCCAATGTTGCCTGGGCGCAACCTTCCAAAGAAATTTTGAAAGATTTCCTGGATGAGAACGTATTGATAGTAGTGCCGGTTGCCACCAACCGCGTCACCACCATCAGTTTCCCCGGTGCCATCACCGCCATAGACGGTGCGGGCGTCACGGTGGATGGAAAAACGCCGGGCCTGTTTCAACTGGCACACACCAAAGGCTCGGCGTTTCTTTCCGTGCGCGCCCTGTTCCCAAAGGCATCGGCCAATCTCAACATCCGCTGGAATGACCACACCTACGTTTTTGAACTGACTGAATGCGGCCAGCCGGTCTTATCGCTCAACCTGGCAGCGCCGCCAACTCCAGAGGAGGAAGGCGTCAGCCATGCGCCCGAAGTCAGTCCGATTAAACTTCTGGCCTTACTCGACAAGGCCAAGGCGTTTCCGTTGCTCAAAGCCCAACAGCCCGAAAGTGTCGCCAACGTGGACTTCACGACCTACGACGGCAAACCGCTCGTCAGTGATTTCAACGATTACGAAATCCAGATCGAAGAAACCTTCCGATTCAACGCCGAGGACACACTGGTTTTTCGCCTCGTCATCACCAACAAGATTGACGCGCCCCTGATTTATCAGCCGGACAGTTTCACGCTGCGCGCGGGCAACCGGCGTTATCCGCAGTCCATCAGTGACGCTGACGGCACCGTGCCGCCCAAAGGCCGGAGCATCGTTTATTTCGCCGTCAGCGGCACGCCGGACGGCGGCCGCAACGAATTGTCTTTGCGAAATGCCTTCACGGTTTTGTTGACGCGTCTTTCACAGCCACCGCCGCCACCCGTTGTCACTGTTACCAATGCTCCAATTGTGCATCCCATCCGTTCACCTAGAGGCAACCTATGAAACCGCGCGATTTTCTCAATTTTTTCAAAACCAAGACCGGCAGGCTCGTTGCCTTTATCGCGCTGTTCGCCGCCGCACTGATCATTTTCAGTGTTGTTCGCAAACACAATCCGTCTGCCGAAGATGTGGTCAGCGTCACGGCTCTGGCCACCAATGCCACGGACAAGCCCCAGGTGGTGCAGTCCGTCACGCGGCCAATGCAGGTTTATTATCCGCCGCCGCCCAAGTCAGAGCCGACGAATTTCCCGTCATCGTCGCAGTCTGCTTTTCCGAAACCCTCTCCGTTGCCAGTGGTTCCCGCGAACCAAGCACCAACGCTCTCGCCCATCAGTTTGTTTGCCGACAGTTCGGCGGGAATTCCGCCGGCCAAAAAGTTGAGCGCGGTGTTTGCGCCGTTCGGACGGCTGATTCCCTGTGAGACGGTCATCACGGTGGACTCGGCTTCCATCCAAACACCCATCGTCGGCCTCATCACCGAGAACATATATTATGGTGGCAAATTGGTTATCCCGGCAGGCACGGAGATTCATGGGACGGCCCAAACCGACCATCAACGTGAACGCATCGCCAGCGGCAATAGTTGGACGCTGATCTGGCAGAACGGGATGGAAATGCAAATCAAGGCCATCGCCCTTGACCGCGAGTTTGAAAATGACACCAACCAGACCGGCTGGGCCATCACCGACGGCAGCGCCGGTCTGCGCGGCGAGGTAATCAAGTCTGACAACCTGGCCGACATTAAACTTTTTGCCGCGACGTTCCTGTCCGGCGCGGCGGGCGCGTTGACGGAGAAACAACAAACCGTTTTCGGTCCCGTCAACAGTCCCACGCTCAACAACGCGCCCTTTGCGGGCGCGCAGGCGGTGCTGCAAACCTACGCCCAGCAAATCTTCGATTCGATTCAAAAGAACGGATTTTACGTCCGCGTGCCGAGCGGAAAACAATTTTATCTCTACGTTCTGCAAACCATTGACGCCGCCGATGCCTCTCTCGGCGGCACCGCCATTCCCGTCACCCAGGAAAACGACGAACAAACCAAATCAAAACCATGAAAGCGTATTATCTCATTCCATTGTTGTTTCTCTCCGCGTGTTCCACCACGCCGAAGTTGACAATGCGTCCACAGCAACCGCCAGGGACGAACGCCGACGGCATTCGTTATCCCGAAGTCCTCCACGCCTATCACGTCGGACGCTACGCCGACCCGAACGACGATTTGATTATGCACGAGCAGCACGTCGTCTATCGCGTCGAAGAAAACACGCGCTGGAATCTTCATCCCGGCCCGGTTGACGGCAATCTTCCCGCGTTGCCGTCGCGCGACGCGGCGTTCGCCCCGGCTCCGGTCAACGATTCCATTCTGGCCGAGGTGAATTCCCAAAAGGCCGCCACCACCCAAATCATGATGCAGGCCCGAACCCTGTCAGCAGCTCTGGCGCAATTTCAAACCGCGTTGCAGCAGACCAAAACCAACATTCAAGAAACGCTGATTCTGCGGGCGTCAGTGAACGATATGAAGCAGCGGCTCGACGCGCTCGAATCCGCGCCAGGGCAACTGCCGCCACCGCCAATTTCTACGACCAATGAACCGCCTGATTCGTTGAGTCCATGAAACATTTTGTCGCAGCGGGGCGGTTTGCCTGCCTCGTTCCGGCGAACACGGCAAATGCCGCGCAACCAAAACAAACAACGAAATCGTTATGACAAAACCAAAAACACCCGCGCCTACCAGCGCCAGCGGCAATGCCGCCCCAGCAGACGAACCCAACTTTCGGACCAACCCGGAAGTGGATGCGAAAATTGATGCCCACATCAAAGAGAACCCGAAGTATTGGAACTACATTCAAGCCATGCCCCGCGACCGGCTCGAACGCACGGTCGTTCTCAACGAAGTGCGTGAACTGGATCGCCAGCACAGGATGCGTGAGGGGATGATGAAACGCATCAATGCCAACCCTGCGCTCAAGAACGCCTACGAAACGCTGGTGAAAGACCTGCCCGAAGACCAAAAAGAAGGCGTCATCGCCCAGATCGCCCGCACGGCGCGGCGGGCTGTTGCCCGCACCCAAGGACAACATCAACAAAGGCCGGAAGGTGTCGGGGTCTGAAACCGGCCACGCCACCGGCCCTTGTCACCGCCAGTCACGGAAGCTTGTCCTCGCGACAGGCTTCCGTGCGTTTTTTTCCAATGAATACGCTTCGCTTGGCAGTTTTACAGAATGTATTCACTTGTTGCTATCTGCATACATTATGTAATAATAACTCCGTGGCCAAAAACCATCAGGAAAAGGTGCTGAAGCTCACGCGCAAGCTGGGAGTGCTGCGCCCGCGTGACCTGAAAGCCAGCGGCGTTCAGCGAACTTATCTCAAACAACTGGTTGAGCGCGGCGATTTGCTGAAGACCGGACGGGGGCTTTACGTCCAAACCGGTGCCCCGATGACAGAAAACCACTCACTGGCGGAGGCGGCAAAACGGTCGCCGAAAGGAGTGATCTGTCTCATATCCGCCCTGCGTTTTCATGGTCTTACCACGGAGAATCCGGCCGAGGTCTGGATGGCCATTCCACGCGGAACGCGGCCACCGAAATCCGCCACCCCGACGCTGCGCGTCGTGACGCTTTCAGGGGAAATGATGACCGAGGGAGTCAAACGGCATGTCATTCAAGGCGTGTCCGTGCCCGTCTATTGCGTCTCAAAAACAGTGGCCGATTGTTTCCGTTTTCGCAACCGCATCGGCGTCAACATCGCGGTCGAGGCGCTCCGCGATGCGTGGCAGGGAAAGAAAGCCACCTCCGAGGAACTCTGGCATTACGCCAAGGTCTGCCGGGTGCTTAATGTCATGCGCCCCTATTTCGACAGCCTCGCATGAAAAATCTTGCCGCTTCCGTCCATGCCCGCCTGGCAAAACGCCGGATCAGCACAGGTGAAGATTACAACGTGCTCCTGGTGCGGTTTACCTTGGAGCGTTTGCTCTACCGGTTGTCCCGTTCCAGTCATTGTGAACAATTTGTCTTGAAAGGGGCAATGCTCTTCGCGCTCTGGGAACCGGCGCTGCACCGCGTCACGCGGGATTTGGATCTTCTGGGCTTCGGACATCCGTCACCAGAGCGGTTGGCGGACATCTTCAGGGAGTTGTGTAGCGTGGAGGTCGAAGCCGATGGCGTTGATTTCGATCCACGCTCGGTCGTGTGCGAGGACATTCGCGCCCAGGATGAATATGCTGGAATCCGGGTGAAGCTGCGGGCCAACCTTGGCAAGGCCGTGGTGCCGTTGCAGGTGGATGTCGGTTTCGGCGACGCGCTGCCCGTTGCGCCGGAAGAAATTACTTTTCCCGTTATGCTGGGCATGGCCGCGCCCAAGTTGCGGGCCTATTCGCGCGAAACCGTCGTGGCCGAGAAACTGGAGGCCATTGTGAAATTAGGGATGTTGAACACTCGTTTCAAAGATTATTTCGACCTGCATTATCTCGCGCAAAAATTTCCCTTCGATGGTGAATCACTTGCCAAGGCCATCGCGGGGACGTTTGCCCGCCGTGGCACCGCGTTTCCCAAAAGTTTGCCGGTCGGCTTGACGCCCATGTTTGGGGCCGATCCGGCGAAGATTCGCGGTTGGGAGGCGTTTTGGCGAAAGGCCGGGCCGAAGGCCGTAGCCCCGACACTCGAAGCCGTCATTCAATTGTTGGTCGAATTTTTGGAACCTCCGCTGGACGCGGCTGCAAATGGAAAAACACTGGCAGCGACTTGGAAATCAAAACGCTGGCAGAAGTGAAGCACACGAAACCGGTGCGCTGATGGCTTGTGCCGGTATTCACCCGCCGCTCTTTTCAACCGGCGTTTGCACCGGCCACAGGCGTGGTTCGCCGTCAAATTCCGCGCTCACCACTTCGCGGACATCACCCATCAAAGAGGCGGAGTCGCCAGCCTTGATTTTTACCTTCACCGGCATCCATAGAACTTTTGAGGCGTGTCCTTTTGTCCCCGGCAGTTCGGCGGCAATTTCCTTGACCATTTTCGCCGTCGCATAAGTGGCCGGCCCGGCATAACCGGACACAACCAGCCACACATTACCAGCCGCGCGCCGTTGTGCGGCAATGACGCCATACATGGTCCAGACTTTGCCCTTGTCCAGAACCCCGTGTGGAACGCCATCAAGGATAAATGCTCCCGCCTGTTTGCGTTTCACGAGTTTTGCAATTGCGGGCAAATCGGATTGCAGTTCACGCCACGTCAGTCCAAAAGCACTGCGAAAATTTCCAGCTTTTTGTGGAAGCCAGCTAAAGAAGAACGGCAGTTGCCGGCCCGCCTTGAACTGCGGTCTGTCAAATGGCTGAACCCCGAACATTCGGGCGAGCATGACCTCGCTGCTCAACGCGGCCAGCGGCGAACCGATGGAGACCACCGACGCCCGGTCTTCATCCAGAATGTGATGCCAGCGCTCGGATTGGAGCGCCGCCGGTTCAACCGGACTCCGCCAAAGCACATCTTCAATGTCAAATTCGCGATGCAGGTCGAATTTGGAAGTCTGGGTCAGCAGCTTGGCCAATGAACGCGTATCCCACCGGCTCATGTCAGTCCGCTCTTTAGGCCGGGCTTTTGCACCAAGCATGAAAACCACACGCGGGGAATCCACCAAAACTTCCAAAACACCACGGGTTTCAAGAATCGGCAACTGTTGCAATCCCACCCCGCGCTTTTTGAAATAGGTGTTCAGCGCAACCAATATGTTATAGGTCAGCCCGACTTTATGCGGCATATTTTTGATTTTAGCCAAAGTCCTGCGATTCAAAAAACAACCGGTTCCAGCTTCCCGGTTGGCTTCGTTGATCAGTTCTGCCAGGCGGTTTAATGTGATCGCGCCGGAGGTTTCATTGGCGATCAGTGTGCTCAAACGCAATGCGGGTTTGGTGCTCATACCGATGATTTTTAATCCACGCACGTTAAATTGAAAGATCATTCAAGGGACAACTTTTGACCGTTTCAGCCAACCGGACAGACGAAGAACCGGCCCTCCACGCTTGACGCCGCAAACCGGATCGTGGCCGCAAACATCCGTTGGCAGCGTCAGCCGGAACTTTATTATTGGACGCGAACCAACAGCCATCCCAAATATGAAAACCGAAACCCTGTTAAGCGTTTTCAGTTGTGACCGTCAATCAGACCTTCTTCGAGCGGCTTGCCGCTTGTTTTGCATGGGCATTCGCACCGTCGCTGCCGCACAGGTTTCAGAGTCGCCTCCGTTTTTTCGATCCTCCCGCACCGCATTTGATTTTGTGTGCCAGGCACGCCTGACGAAGGACAGCTAAACCTATAAATGACACAAAAACATTATGCGACGCGACGCGAATCTCATTGGCCGCAATGTTGCCCGGCTTCGTGATCAACAACGGCTGACCCAAAACATGCTGGTTGCGAAAGTGGAGGTGCTGAATTTCTTCGGCATCANNAAATCGCCGAACTCTTTCGACCGTAAGCCGACGCGCGGCAGGAACACACAAAAAATCATGGCAAGCAGTCGAAACCATGTAGAATTAAACCAGCAGCTAGACCTTTTCTCAACGCGAAGGCCGACCAATGACAACATTGACACAATACGGACGAATGGCGGAGAAACACTGGCGCGAACACCGTCCGAAAATGGTGCGCGACTTGGAACGGAAGGGGCTTCTGCACCAGATGCTTCTCGAAGCGGAGGAAAAGACGAAGGACGAAATGGCCACGCTGCGCATGGAATTGATGAAGCTGGGAAAAACGGCTCAACAGGCGCAGACGCAGGCGTGGGAAATGGTGCGGGAGAAATACATCCTCCTGCCACCCGAAGAATAATTCACCGTCATCAGGAAGAATCGCCAAAAAATCTCAACGCCTACCGCATCACCGAGGCTGACCGCCTGGGCGACGGCGGGCCGAAGCTAAAGTTTCAAAAGAACATCGCGGCAATCGAAATGCTGCGGAAACTCGATGCCGAGGAACGGCCAGCGACGCCGGAGGAAAAAGCCACGCTCGTAAAATATGTCGGCTGGGGCGCGATGCCCCAGGTGTTCGACGTGGACAACGCCGACTGGCGTAAAGAGCAATTCCGGCTTTCAGAAATTCTTTCGGATGAAGAACACCGTTCGGCCCGTGCCACCACCCTCAACGCCCATTACACCGCGCCGACCGTCATCGGCGCGATGTATCGTGCCGCCGGGCGGTTCGGATTCAAGGGCGGGCGCGTGCTTGAACCCGCCTGCGGCATCGGCCACTTCGTCGGGCTCATGCCTGAAGAGATGCTTCGTCGCTCGACCGTCACCGGCATTGAAATTGATCCGTTGACCGCACGAATTGCAAAGGCTCTTTATCCCGACGCGGACATCCGTGCCCAGCCTTTTGAACAAACCAAACTCGCCGATGGATTTTACGACCTCGCTGTTTCCAATGTGCCGTTCGGTGATTACACGGTTCACGACCCGCGTTTCAACAATTACAAATTTTCCATCCATGATTATTTTTTCGCGGCGGCTTTGGAAAAAGTTCGCCCCGGTGGTTTGCTGATGTTCATCACGTCGCGCGGCACGATGGATAAACTCGATTCCACGTTGCGTGAGTTGTTGTCCACGCACACGGAGTTGCTTGGAGCAATTCGTCTTCCGAATGACGCTTTCAAAAAGAACGCCGGCACGGAAGTCACGACCGACATCGTGATGCTTCGCAGACTACACCCAGGTGAAACGCCCGCTGGCCCGGCTTGGAAAGAAACCGCCGAACATACCAACGATGGCGGCGAGGCATTTACCATCAACGAATACTTCGCCTCCCGACCGGAAATGATGCTCGGTCAAATGCGCCTCTCCGGTGGAATGTATGGCGGCAACGAACCGACACTCGAACCGGATGGTCGCGCACTCGCGGATTCGCTCACACAAGCCATCGAGAAATTGCCGCAGGGAATTTACGAGGCACAATCACACAAGATCGCCGAGCCGACGCTCGAAGAATCCATTCCCGCGCCCGATTTCGTCAAGCCAAATGCCTATTGTCTCCACGACGGTATGGTCTGTATCCGCGAGGAAAATGTTTTGCGCCCGCTCACCGACATGCCCAGCGAGATGCGCTCGCGCATCCGTCATTTGATTCCGGTGCGGGATGCGGTGCGTGATTGTCTGCGTTCGCAGATGGACGGCAGCACCGAGGAACACGTCGTCGAAACGCGGCAACAACTCAACCTGGCTTACGACCGTTTTGTCGGACGCTTTGGTCCGGTGAATGTTCGCGCCAACCAGCGCGCCTTCGACGGCGACCCCGATTTGCCGTTGCTGCTTTCGCTGGAGAACTACAACGACGAGACGAAGCGCGCGACCAAGGCCACCATTTTCACCGAACGCACGATTCATCATCGCCAGCCGGTTGAATCGGTCGCCACGCCGAAGGAGGCGTTGCTCGTCACCTTGAATGAGCACGGTTGCGTTGACCTCGACCACATGGCCGACCTGCTCAACAAACCGGTGCAGGAATTTTTACCTTATTTGAAAGGCATCATCTTTCTCAATCCGCAAACAAACCAGTGGGAGACCGACGACCAATACCTTTCCGGCAACGTGCGCGAAAAGTTGTCGGTTGCGGATGCAGCGTCAGTCACCGACCCGCGCTTTGCCGAGAATGTCGAGGCATTGAAATCCGTCCAACCGGCAGACCTCGCGGCCACGGAAATTGACGTGCGGCTCGGCGCTGCCTGGCTGCCACCGGAAGACGTGCAGCAGTTCACGAATACGCTGCTAAACATTCCGTCCGGTGTTGAGATTGGCCACATCCACGCGCTGGGCGCGTGGCATATCAGCGCGAATTGGGAGGCACGCGGCGCAACCGCGAACACGACAGATTGGGGAACCGACCGTTACACGGCGCTCGAATTGATTGAAGACGCGCTGAATCTCAAAACCCCTACGGTCTATGACACGGTGGATAAAAAACCCGTCGTCAACGCGCAGTCCACCGAGGCGGCGCGCGAAAAACAGGAACGCATCAAGGAGCGTTTCAAAGAGTGGGTCTGGTCGGATGATTCACGGCGGGAACGGCTTTGCCGTCTCTACAACGACACGTTCAATCACACGCGCGTCCGCACGTTCAACGGCGACCATTTAACACTGCCCGGTGCGAGCGGGGCGATTGAACTTCACGCGCACCAAAAGGCCGGTGTCTGGCGCATTTTGCAGACACCGAACACGCTGCTCGCCCATGTTGTTGGTGCGGGCAAAACTTACACGATGGTCGCCGCCGCGATGGAGTCGAGGCGGCTCGGCTTGTCCGGCAAACCGATGTTTGTTGTCCCCAATCACATGCTTGGCCAGTTTTCCACCGAGTTGCTGACGTTGTATCCGGGCGCGAACATCTTGGCCGCCGGCAAGGAGGATTTCGAGTCGCAGAACCGCAAGAAGCTTTTCAGCCGAATCGCCACCGGAAATTGGGATGCCGTCATCGTCACGCATTCCGGTTTTGAGCGCATCCCGCTTTCACGCGAAACCCAGGAACGGTTTTTTAAGGAGCAGCTTCACGAATTGGAAATGATCAAACGCCAGCACGCGGACAGTTCCAACCGGCGCTTGGTGAAAGAACTCGAAAAGGCGAAGAAGCGGCTGGAAGCCAAACTTCAAACGCTCGCCGCCGAACACAAAAAGGACAACACGTTGACCTTTGAAGAACTTGGCGTGGACCGGCTGTTCGTGGACGAGGCGCACTATTTCAAAAATCTGTTTTACGTCACCAAAATGACGCGGGTTGCGGGATTGCCACAGACGGCCAGCGAGCGGGCGTTCGATATGTTTTTGAAGGTGCGCCATGTCCAGTCGTTGAACGGCGGGGGCGGCGTGGTGTTCGCCACCGGCACGCCCATCGCCAACAGCATGGCCGAAATGTTCACGATGCAGCGGTATCTCCAGCATGACGAGCTGAAGAAACACAACCTGCATCACTTTGATTCGTGGGCGGCGACGTTCGGTGAACCGGTGACGGCCATGGAACTTTCACCGGACGGGGCAGGCTACCGGCTGAACACGCGCTTCGCGCGTTTCATCAATGTGCCGGAATTGATGCAGATGTTCCGCCAGTCCGCCGACGTGCAGACCGCCGCGATGCT
>PLAY01000050.1 GCA_003134375.1 Limisphaerales bacterium
TATCTAAATCGAAAATGCTCTAGTCGGCGCGACAAGGCGGGGCGAAGGACAATCGGTCTTTCTTGCGGTAGGCCAGACCCTGAAATTGGGCGACGAGTTCGCCCTGGTCGTCCTTTATTTCGATGGCATACGAGCCGACCTTGAAGTTCTTGGACACTTCCTTGGCTTCGGCCCAGAGTGTGCCGGTGGTGGCGGCTTTCATGAAGGTGATGCTCACGTTGAGCGCCACGGACATCGTCCCGTGCGAATTGCAGGCGGCGGCAAAAACGAAATCGCCCAGGGTAAAAATCGCCCCGCCATGGACCGTTCCCAAGCCGTTCAAATGATACGGATGGAGCGTCATCTTCGCCCGGGCATTGCCGTTCGCCACTTCGAGCAGTTCAATGTTGTTGCGCGCGGCGAACTGGTCGCCTTTGAAAAATTCCTTGATGGCTTTCATGTTAAATTGTGTGACGTGTGTCGCGTGCCGTGTATCCCTCGTCACTGGACACGGCGCGGACGGCGCGGCGCGCCGTCACTACCCAGTTAAGCCGCGTGGCGAAGCTTTACACGGTCACCCTTTGAGCCGTTTGGTGAGTTCTTCGCTGCCGACGGTGTTGATGTTCCGCTCCTTGAGCACCTGCAACGCCGCGTTCGGGTCGCTGAACCGGAACAGCAGCAGCGCGTGGCCGCTCTTGGTCCGGCCAGTGAGCGAGTAGGCGTATTCGACGTTGATGCCGGTGCCTTCGAGGGCGTCGAGAATCGCCGCCAGGCCGCCGGGCTGGTCCGCCACCTCCAGCGCGATGACTTCGGTCACTTTCACGGCAAAGCCATTCCGCTGCAGGAGCCGCTTTGCCTTGTCGGTGTCCTCCACCACCAGGCGGAGGATGCCGAACTCGCGGGTGTCGGCCAGCGAGCAAGTCTGGATGTTGATGCCGGCCTTGGCCAGCAGCCGGCATGGTGCGCTCAACGAGCCCGGTTTGTTTTCCAGAAAAACGGAAAGTTGTTTGATTTTCATAAGTTCGCCTTTCTCGGGGTTACATGATGCGTTTGTCAATGACGCGTTTCGCCTTGCCTTCGCTGCGTTGCAGAGTACGCGGGGCTACCAGTTTCACCGCCGGACGCAGGCCGGTGATGCCTTCGATGGAATGGACCAGCCGTTTTTGCATCTGCTCCATGGCGCTCACGGTGTCGCTGAACGCGTCGGCAGTCACTTCCACCTGCACTTCCAAGGTGTCGAGGTCCCTCTGGCGGTCCACGATAATCTGGTAATGCGGCAGCGTGCCCTCCACCTTCAGCAACGCGGCTTCGATCTGCGACGGGAATAAATTGACACCGCGGATGATGAGCATGTCGTCGCTGCGCCGGCCTATGCGGCGGATGCGACGGAGCGTGCGGCCGCAGACGCAGCGGGTGGGTTCGAGCGAAGTGATATCGCGCGTCCGGTAGCGGATCATGGGCATGGCGCGCTTGCAGAGCGTCGTCAGCACCAGTTCACCCTCCTCACCGTCCGGCAACGGTTCGAGCGTTTTCGGATCAATGATTTCCGGAAAGAACAGGTCCTCGAAGATGTGCGGGCCGGCCTGATGGACGCATTCCATGGCCACGCCCGGCCCCACGATTTCGGACAGTCCGTAAATGTCATACGCCTTGATGTCGCTGCCGGCCTCGATACGTTCGCGCATGTCCTCCGTCCACGGCTCGGCGCCAAAGACGCCGATGCGCAACGGCAGTTCCTTCATGTTTATTCCCATTTCACCGGCGCGGTCAATCAGGTGCAGGAAGTAACTGGGTGTGCAACAGATGACGGTGACGCCGAAATCCTTCATGAGCATGATCTGGCGGTCGGTGTTGCCGCCGGAGATGGGAATCACGCTGGCACCGAGTGCTTCCGCGCCGTAATGCAGGCCGAGGCCGCCGGTGAACAGGCCGTAGCCGTAGGCGATCTGGACGATGTCGCCGTTATGCACGCCACACGCGGCGAGGCTGCGAAGCACGGCCCGGGTCCAGTCGTCGAGATCTTCCTGGGTGTAGGCCACCACAATGGGTTTGCCGGTGGTGCCGCTCGACGCGTGAAAACGCACGATCTCCGACATCGGGCTGGCGCAAAGGCCGAACGGATACGTGTCGCGCAGATCCGTTTTGACCGTGAACGGCAGTTTGACGATGTCGTCCATCGAGCGCAAATCGGCGGGCTTGAGCTTGCGTTCGTTCATGCGCTCGCGAAACAACGAAACGCGGTCGTACGCGCGCTGGACCATGATTTTGAGCCGGGTGAATTGCACGTCGCGCAACTGGGCCGGCGGCAGAAAATCCATCGTGCTGGCCGGATGGAGGGGAGGGATTTCGCGGTTCTTGCTCATATTCATTACCAAAATAAACGAGGGTTGAAATCTGAAATCAGGAAAACATCGAACGTTGAACACCGAACGCCGAACGCCGGGCCGAATAGTGCCGGGTTCATTCGATGTTGGACGTTGAATGTTGAATGTTGAATGTTCATTTCTTCTGACTTTGGCCGGCGCGGCCGGCGAGGAATGCCTGGTGGTTGGCGTCAAAGAATTCGGCGGGGAAACCTTCGCGCAAGGCTTCCAGCCACCCGGCTTCCGGCAACGGCAAATGCACGCTCAATGCGCCAAGCAGCGCCACGTTCAGTGTTTTCTTGTTCGGCAGTTTGCCGGCATCGACTGCGTCCGGCGTGATCAACATCCCGTCGGGTTTGAGATAATGTTTGTGCGGGTCCACCTGCGTCGGTTCGAGCACGAGCAGATAATCCGCCTCGCCCGGCGGCACCATGGGGCTGAGCACGATCTGGCCAAAACGCACGTCGCTGGTGACCGAACCGCCGCGCTGGCTCATGCCTTTGATCTCGCTTTTCTTCACGTCAAAACCGGCGCGCAACGCCGCGTCGGCCAAAATGTCCGACGCCTTGAGCACGCCCTGGCCGCCCAGCCCGGCCACCACCACGTTGATCAGCCGGCCGCGCATGGGCCCTCCTTCTTTTCGCACTCGCTCTGTTCCAGTTCGCGCAGCCGTTTGACGATGAGAATGCACGGCCGCCGGGCAATGATGACACACAATTCGTTGCTCGCGAGGCATTCGTCCAAGGTGCGCTCAAACTCATTTGAACCAACGCGCGGCTCAACCACGTGGACGCGCTTCACGCCGAGTGAACGGGCCAGGTCTTCCAGCACGAGTTTGTTGGTCGGCTGGTGGTTGAGCTTCCGGCCGGTCCCGGGATGTTCCTGGTGGCCGGTCATGGCCGTGGTGCCGTTGTCCAGAATGATGAGCACGTGTCCGCTGGGCGGCGGGTTGTAAACCATCTCCACCAGGCCGCTGATGCCGCTGTGCACAAACGTGCTGTCGCCAATGATACTGACCACGCGTCGCGCCTGTTCCAGCGGCAACACATGACGCAACCCCAAGCCCACGCCAAGGCTCGCGCCCATGCAAACGCAGGAATCCATGGCTTCAAAGGGTTTCAGCACGCCCAGCGTGTAGCAACCGATGTCGCCCGCCACAATGCAGTCGCGCTGGCGCAACGCCTCGAACACCAGGCGATACTGGCACGCGTCGCACAGTTGCGGCGGCTTGCCCGCCAACTGCGCCAGTTCGGGGGTGATGTCGTTGTTGAGAATCCGCCGCACGCGCGGCACACTGAGTTCGCCGAAACGGTACATCTCCGCCTTGCCTTCAACCTTGATTCCCGCCGCGCGGATGGCCTCCACGAGGTATGGATCGCCCTCCTCGATGACGAGGCACCGTTTCACGCTTTTGACAAACGCGGCGATCTTTTTCATCGGCAGCGGATGGGTGAAACCCAGTTTGAGCACGCTCGCTTCCGGCGCGGCTTCGCGGGCGTGCATGAAGGAAATGCCCGAGGTGATGATCCCCAGTTTTTTGTCGCCGGGCACAACGCGGTTGAGGGAACAGGTTTCATTCCATTCCCCGATTTCGGCCAGCTTCTGCCGCAGCCGTTTGTGTGCGGGGCGGGCGTTGGCCGGAATCATCACCCGCGCACGGATGTCGCGCTCGAATTTCGGCGCCTTCGCCGTTCCGCCTGGACCGCGCGGCTGCACGACGGTGTAACTGTGGCAGACCCGCGTGGTGGCGCGGAGGACCACCGGCAACTTCCAACGTTCGGAAATTTCAAACGCGGCCAGCAGGAAATCGTAGGCTTCCTGGGAATCGGACGGTTCGAGCATCGGTACGCTGGCGGCGACGGCATAACGGCGGTTGTCCTGCTCGTTCTGGCTCGAGGCCATTCCGGGATCGTCCGCGGAAATGACGACCAATCCCCCGCTCACGCCGGTGTAGGCCACGGTGAACAGCGGATCGGCGGCAACATTGAGGCCGACATGTTTCATGGTCGCCATGGCGCGGGCGCCGGCAAAAGCCGCGCCGATGGCGACTTCCAGGGCGACCTTTTCGTTGGGCGACCACTGGCCAAGGCCGCCCAGTTCGGAGAAACGTTCGAGAATTTCGGTGGACGGCGTGCCGGGATAGCCCGTGCCCAGGGCGACGCCGGCATCACGCGCGGCCAGCGCAATGGCCTCGTCGCCGCTCAGCAGTTGTCGTTTGGGTGCAGGCATGTGATTCGCATTGGCTCAAGATTTAGCTGAGTGCAACAAAAAGCGCCGATGATGACAAGTGCCGTTTTTACGGTGTGAGGGTCGGGCTGAAGTCTGGCGCTCAAAACTTGATTTTCCGCAACTTTGACAACCTTTTTCAGGGAATCATGAACAGGAATTTTGTGCATTAAATCACCTGCTTTCTGTAAAAATGGGCTTATACGGGCTGGACACGCCGGAAATTGTTTCTAATTCTAATCCGAATTCCACGAACTGGATATCTGTAATTGCAGCCGGCGCGTCGCCGGGATTCGGGAACAGTCGCGGAAGCGGAAAATTACAATCAAGTCTTCAATCGCCAATCAGACCGGAGATTCGAATCTTATGTTGAACACCAAATTGAAACTGACGTTGGGTCTTGCCGCGCTGGCCGCGACGACCGCCCTGGCTCAAACTCAAACCGCCACGCCCACCGGCACAACTTCTGCCCCGCCAGCCGAGGCGTCGGCTGCCACACCGGTCGCGGCAACTCCGGCGCCGCCACCGCCGATCACTTTCGACCAATGGGCGAAAGAGGTCAAGAACGTCGAGCTACCGCTGACTTGGGGTGCCGACATGCGCATCCGCAATGAGTACTTCAAAAATGCGTTGAGCCTGGGTTCGGGTCCCAGCAGCGGGCCGTTTGGCACCGTGCATGAACAGGACTATTTCCGTTTTCGTGGCCGGGTTTGGGCCAGCCTGTTTCCGACAAACGACCTGAGTTTTAACATCCGTCTGGCCGCTGAGCCGCGGGAGTTTTTGAAAAGCTCGACCATGGACACATACTTCGAAAGATCGGGCATGCAGTGGCGGTACGGGATTATTGACAACTTCAACGTGCAATGGAAGGAACCGCTGGACCAGCCGGCTACCGTGACGGTTGGACGCCAGGAAATTAACCTGGGTGACAACTGGCTGTTCGGAGATGGCACGCCCGAGGACGGATCCTTCACCTCTTTCCTCGATTCCGCCCGCGTCACCTACAATCTAAAAAATCAGCACACCACCATTGATGCCATCGGCATCGTCCAGTACGCCCGGCCGGACGCCTGGCTGCCCACCATCGGCCCCTCCACCTCACAGGGTGGAAACCCGAACGCGTATCTCCTGACCGACCAAAACGAAAAGGGCGCGGTTCTGTATATCGCCAACAAGAGCCTGCCGGCAGCCAACCTGGACGGTTTCTTTATCTACAAACACGACTCGGCCATCAACAACGCTCCGGCCTCGATCTTCTCTGACAACGCGGACATTTACACGTTTGGCGGCCGTGTATCGGGTTTGGTGTGGGAGCACTGGAACTATTCGGCGGAGGGGGCCTATCAGTTCGGCAGGAAACAATATCAGTATAACATGCCGGGAGGTGCACCTGAGCCGGCGGCGGCGGACGGCAAATTCCACGACCTCAACGCTTTTGGCGTGAACAGCAAGATCAGCTACCTCTTCAAGGACAAGCTGAACGACCAGTTGAGCATGGTTTTTGAGTTTCTTTCCGGGGATAATCCAAACACGGGGAACGATGAAATGTTCGACGTGCTGTGGGGGCGATGGCCGCAGTGGAGCGAGATGTACAACATTTACAGCTACGTTAACGAAACGCGCGTGGGGCAAGCGGCCAATCTCATACGCTTCGGCCCAACTTGGAGCGTGGACCCGATCAAGGGCATGAATTTCAGCCTTACCTATAACGCGTTGTTTGCGGATCAGGATGTGCCCACTCAAGCGACTGTGCCTTCGGACTTCACGGGGACGGGGAACTTTCGCGGCCATTACCTCCAATCTGTCCTCAAATACAAGTTCACCAAGAACTTGAGCGGCCTCCTCATGGGCGAATGCCTCTTCCCGGGCGACTACTATACCAGCCGGGATGTGATGGATTTCGTGCGCGCCGAAGTAACGTTTACGTTCTAGAATCGGCAAAATGACCCGGAACTGCGGGCGCGAGCGGTTCCTCCACCGCGTCCGCAGCGCCGGCAAGAACGTGAGCCGGGCGGAAATCAATTTGACTTTCTAGTCCCGCACCGAAACGATAACGGGCATTCGCGGACGCTGCGCGGTTCTTCCGCCGCGTCCGCGATGATTATTAGACCACCATGTTCCGGGACCAGAAAATCGAAACGCTTGACCGCCCCGCGCTGGAGCAGTTACAGCTTCAACGCCTGCGGAAAACCGTCCGCCGCGTGGCCGCGCACGTGCCGTTTTACCGCCAGAAATTCGCCGAACTGGGCGTGAAGCCGGCGGATATCCGGTCGCTCGCCGACCTGCGCCGCCTGCCCTTTACCGGCAGTGCCGACTTGCGCGCCAACTATCCCACCGGCCTGCTGGCCATGCCTTACGACACCACCCTCCGCCTGCACACTTCCAGCGGTACCACCGGCAAACCCAAGGCGCTCTTCTTCTCGCGCAAGGACGTGGACAACGCCGCCGAACTGTGCGCGCGTTCGTTCGTCATGACCGGCATCACGCACAAGGACGTGTTTCAGAACATGATGACCTACGGCATGTTCACCGGCGCGCTGGTCACCCACTACGGCGCGGAAAAAATCGGCTGCCTCGTCATCCCCGCCGGGCCGGGCAATTCCGAGCGGCAGTTGATGCTGATGCAGGATTTTAGGACGACGTTCATCCACCTTACGCCCAGCTACGCGCTTTACCTGGCAACCTTCCTCGAAAAACATGGCGTTGACCCGCGGCGCGATCTCGCGTTGCGCAAGGCGTTTGTGGGCGCCGAACCTTACACCGAGGAAACCTGTCGTAAAATTGAAGAGGGGCTTGGCCTTGACGTTTATAACTCCTACGGCCTTTCGGAAATGAACGGCCCCGGCATCGCGTTCGAGTGCGTGCAAAAGCACGGCATGCACCTCTGGGAGGACCATTTTCTCATCGAGATCATTGACCCGCAGACCGGCGAACCGCTGCCCGACGGCGAGGCTGGAGAACTGGTGATGACGACGCTCACCCGCGAAGCCATGCCCCTGCTCCGCTACCGCACCCGCGACATCACGTCCATCATCACCAGGCCCTGCCCCTGCGGGCGCACGCATCGCCGCCTGAACCGCATCGCCGGCCGTTCGGACGACATGCTCATCGTGCGCGGCGTGAACATCTACCCGCAGCAGATTGAGCGCGTCCTGATGGCGGCGTCGGGCGTGGGCAGAAATTATCTAATCTCGCTGGAGGGTCTCGACGAGATGACGATCAAGGTGGAACTGGCGGAAGCCGGTTTCGAGGGACAGGTGGAGCAGCTCATGAAATTGCAGGGCCAGTTGGCCGAGAAATTGCGCACGGAAATCCTCATCAAACCACAGGTCCAGCTCCTGCCGCCCGGTTCGCTGCCGGTGAGTGAAGGCAAGGCCAAACGCGTGATTGACAATCGCAAGCTGTAAAGCAACCGGATGAAAAGGAACCACGATATTGTAGCGCAGGCTTTCCAGCCTGCGGGTTCACGGGACATTCCTGTCCCGTGTTGGCGCGATGACAGCAATCGTTGGACTGCTCGATATGGGGACTGGAAAGTCCCCAAAACCCGCAGACAGGAATGTCTGCGCCACATAGTCCTCCCAGCTTAAATCCCAAGAAAGGACCAAATGAACGACATCAAAATGGTGGCTGCTTTTGCCGAGAACAAACCCGGCCAGGTCGCCCACTTCACCAAAATCCTCGCCGGCGCCAGCATCAACATCCGCTGGCTCGCCGTGGCCAGCACCGGCCCGTTCGGCGTGATGAAGTTCCTGGTCAGCAATCCGGAGAAGGCCTGCGAGGCCCTCAAACACGAAGGCTTCGTCGTCAAACTGGTGGACGCGCTCGCCATTGAAGTTCCGGACAAGCCCGGCGGATTGCATGCCGTGGCCGATTGTCTGGCCAAACACAACATCAACCTCGACAACGCGTCGGGTTTCACCGCCAACAACCGTGCCATTCTGGTCATTGAAGTCTCCAACCACGACCTGGCCCACGCTGTCCTCCAAAAGCAGGGCTTCCACGTGTTGGAGCAAAAAGAACTGCCGGTGTAGCCGTTGGTTGAGGGTTGAGGGTTGAGCGTTGAGGGCATAAAGTCCGTGTGACCCCACTATTCACTTTAGCCTTCCTTGCCGCGCCGAAATGATAATGAAGGCGGGAGCATTTAGCCTTTAGCCTTTAGCATTTCAACAAACCATTCCGGCGGCCGGATCGCTTTGCCCTGTGTATCGGTAAATGCATGGACCGTATAGCCGCGCACCACCGGCTGGCCGGTGTCGCTTTGATTGATTTGGACTTCGAAGCGCAACCTCGCCCGCCCTTGCAGTTCCGCGGTTGAAGTGATGCGCAGCAGGTCGTCATATCGCGCGCCGCCCTGGAATTCGAGATGCGCCTCCACCAGCGGCAGAAAAACGCCCTTTTCCTCCAGCACCGTGTACGACATCCGCAACCGATTCCGCATTAATTCCGTCCGCCCGCATTCAAACCATTCCAGCGCGCGCGAATTGTAGAACGTCCCCATCTGGTCCGTTTCACTGTAACGAACGCGCAATTGAAGCACATCGCTGAGTTTGTTCATTTGCTTTTCACCAATATTCCTCAACGTGGATCGTTCCCGGTTTCCCGGGCTGGTCGGTCTTGAAACCCCGGCCCTCGAGCATCACCTGGACGGCTTTCACCATGTCCGGATTGCCACAAAGAAAGACATCCGCCTGTGCCGGATCCAGCGCGACGCCGGACTCTTTTTCCACCACCTCCTGTTCCACCAGCGCCTGCACGCGTCCCGTGCGCCCATGGAAATGCGGGTCTTGATCGGACTGCGTGATGCTGGGGATGTAAGTGAAGTTCGGCCGCAGCCGGGCCAGGCTTTCAAGTTCGCCGCGATACCCCAGGTCCCAGCCAAAGCGCGCGCCGTGCAGGACCACGAACCGGCGTTGGGTCTCATTCACCAGCATCGTCCGCAGCATCGAAAGGTAAGGAGCCAGACCCGTCCCCGTGGCGATAAGCACGACCGCTTTGTCCGGCGGAACGCGGTCAAGCGTAAACAGGCCGCTGGCCTTCGGCCCGAGGAACAGCCGGCTGCCATACTTCAACGCAAAAAGACGCGGCGTGAGCTGGCCGCTGGTGATGAGCGTGAGATAAAACTCCGCATAACGGCGCTCCACGCTGGATGACGCGATGCTGTACGCACGGCGGATCATCTCGTCCGGCTCAGGAACGATTTCCTCCGATGTGGCTTCCGCCACGCGCGGTTCACTGCCGAGCAAACCCAGCACGCCGAACTGGCCGGGCTTGAAATCGAAAGTCGCTGTGTCGGGCTTGGCGCGGAGAATCAGCAGTTGCGGGTTGATTTGCTCTCGTCCGATCACGGTGGCATTGTAAGGGCTTTCGTTTTTTTCGCTCATGGTTTTGGCGGATAGAATCTGACCGCCGCACCGTCACCCGTCAAGCGCCGCGTCTTGACCCCCCCATTGGATGTTAAGCGGTGGATGTTCGATGTCCGATGTTTTCCACCGCGTGCGGCAAATGACTTTGGACTTTGGACCGTGGACTCTGGACTTTTTGCTACAAGTTATCTTTTCTAATCCACATATTTTGATTGCCGAATACCCGCTGTTTAACCCGCCAATCCGCTTGCTTCGCTGCCGTCAAATCCTGCGTAATACCGCGAATCCTATGAGCCCCATGATCTACATCTCGCTCGTCGTTCTCTATGTCTTCGTCATGCTCGCCATCGGTTACTGGTGCATGCAACGCACCAAGAACGTCGGCGATTTCTTCCTCGGCGGTCGCACGCTCGGACCGTGGATGAGCGCGTTCGCCTACGGCACCACCTATTTCTCCGCCGTGCTCTTCATCGGCTACGCCGGACGGCTCGGCTGGGGCTTCGGCATCCAGACGATGTGGATTGTCATCGGCAACACCTTCGTCGGCACCTTCCTCGCCTGGCTCGTCCTCGCCGGACGCACGCGCGAAATGACGGCGCGGCTCAACGCGCTCACCATGCCCGAATTTCTCCGCGCCCGATACAACAGCGCGCCGCTCCAGGTCATCTCGGCGGTGATTATCTTCGTGTTCCTCGTGCCGTACTCGGCGTCGGTTTATATGGGCTTGAGCTACCTGTTCCAGAGAACGCTCGGGCTGCAATATAACGAGGCCCTCATCTTTCTCGCCGCGTTGACCGGCGTCTATCTCGTCATGGGCGGTTACTTCGCCGTGGCGGTGAGCGATTTCATCCGCGGCATCGTCGAGTTTTTTGGCGTGCTGACCATGGTGCTGCTGCTCGTGAGCATGAAAGGCGGGCTCTTCGCGTCGTTCACCGCGTTGATGGACCCCAAATACATGCCCGGTCTGCACGCGCCGCCGCCACCCACCGGCCTGGCGTTCCCCGGATGGATAACATTATTATCCTTGGTGCTGATTACCAGCTTCGGGCCATGGGCGCTGCCGCAGATGGTGCAGAAGTTTTATTCCATCCGCAGCAAGGCCGACGTGAAGCGCGCCATGACCATCGCCACCGTCTTCGCGCTGTTCATGTCGTTTGGCGCGTATTACAGCGGCGCGCTGACGCATCTGTTTTTCCCCAACCCGGCGACCGACCTGGCGTCCATCGCGGACGCGACGACGCACAAGCCGAACCTCGATCTGCTGATGCCGTTTTTCATCACGAGTTTCGTGCCGCAATGGCTGGTGCTCATCATCCTGCTGATGGTGTTCTCGGCCTCGATGTCCAGCCTGTCGTCGCTGGTGCTGGTGAGCAGCTCGGCCATCGCGATTGACATTTACGGCGCGTTTGGCGACCGGGAAAAGAAATCCAAATCCACCATGATCCTGATGCGCGTGCTGTGCGCCGTGTTCGTGATACTGTCGCTGTTGATAGCCCTGAGCAAGGTGGACGTGATAGTGAACCTGATGGTGATTGCGTGGGGCGCGCTGGCCGGAGCCTTCCTCGCGCCGTACGTGTACGGACTGTTCTGGCGGCGGACGACCAAAGCCGGCGCGTATGCCGGCATGATCTCCGGAGTCGGCACGGCCGTGGTATTGTTTTTCTTATGGGGCAAACCGCTGATACCCGTCGCCGGCGCCATCGCCATGTTCCTGCCGTTGCTGGTGGTGCCCGTCGTCAGCCTGATGACACGACCTCCAGCACCCGACGTAGTTGCGACTGCGTTCGGAGATAAATCCAACCCCGGATGATACGAATCCCGCTTGTCGCGCCGTAGTGAACGAAGGCGGAAACCCGAAATCATCGCCACCGCATTCGGAGATAAATCGCAAAGTGTTTAACCCGTAAGGAGCGGGCCGCATAGCCCGGTTTTTACGCGGATATATCCTGATCGCGAAAAAACAGATAACCGACAACAGACAACCGACTCTTGACAGCGAAAATGGTCAGACCCAGTCTTCCCGCATGAAGACCGACGAGAAGCAACTCTCTGTCAATCGCACAGCGGCTGCGCCGGGAGATGATGATGACGTTGGATCGGAACGCGCAACGGCTGCAGTTGGATTGCCGCCCCACGCCGGTGAACTTTCCAAAAGAGCCCTGTTCCTTCGGGATGTTTTCCTGGTCCTGGCAGTTGCTTGGGCGGCGCGGATTTTGTTCATGCTGATTGTCCCTCCTGAAGCCCGGTCGTTTGATGTTACATCTTGGGAAGCCGTGGCAAAGACTTTGGAATCGGGAGGTAATCCGTATCAAGAAACGAGCTGGTTGAACTGGCCTCCCTTTTGGATGCAACTGATTTATGTCATTTCGAAAACAGCTGCCGTTTTGGGCATCCCGTTCCTGCGAGCGCTCCAGATTTTCCTCGTGCTGATTGAATCGTTCGTCATTATCGGTCTTTTCAAACTTGTTCGGGCGGTTGCCCCGGCGGCAAACGCCCGTAAAATCATCATTATCGGTCTGGCTCTCAATCCGGTGGCCATTCTGCTGGTTTGTCTGCACTGCAATTTCGACATTCTCGTCGCCCTGTGGCTGGTGCTGTTTATGGACCGTCTTCTCCGGTATAACCGCCACAATGAAACAACCGACTGGCTGGCGGCTTGTTTGTTCCTCGGACTTGGCGTTCTTACCAAGACAGTACCTCTGATCCTTGTTCCTTTGCTGGCAGGGGGATTCCGACGGGTGACGCCAAATGCGAAGTTTTTGGGGCTCAACCTGTTGTTTGGACCGGTTGCGCTCGGCATGAGTGTTATCTATGTTCTGGCGCCCATTGATGTCACGGCCAAGGTTATCGCTTATCAGTCCATCGGCGGTTTTTTCGGTATCTCCGGTCTATTGCACCTGGCCGGAATTGACACGCTGATAACCCTCTACAGTGCGCTTTTCTGCTTGTTGCTCGTCGTGGTGATGACCTTGTCGTCCATCTGGTTCTGGCGCCGGCAATCGATTGGAGATCGGGAAACCATTCTATTTGGCGCTCTCCTGCTGGCAGCCATCCCCGCGCTTGGTCCCGGGTACGGCCCCCAATATATCTACTGGTTCCTGCCGTTTCTCATTGTCAGCTATGCAGCCTGCGGTGGTTACTGGCGGTGGATTTTGACGGGCTTTTGGCTGACGAGTGTCGGCACCTACCTTGTCGAGTACGCGCTGTTCCAAGGCCATGGCATGTACCTCTACAACATATTGGCCCATGCGCAAATGATGTCCCAAGCCCAGTTGGTCCTGGCTTGGGGTCAGAAATGGTCCACACATACAGGTCAAACCCTCGTTCGTCTCCCTCTTTTTGTCGCCTACCTGGTTCTGTTGGTTTCTGGAGCCAGCAGCCTTTTCCGAAACGTGAATCGGGAATGGTGGATGGGTGGTTCTGCCGGGAAATCTGCAAAATGAAGGGTGAAGTTAGAATTCAGAAGCAAAAAGTCGTCCGGACTGCCTGACTTCACACATTCGTGTCAAAGCCGTTCGTGTCTTCGCGTTAGGGCGGTTCCAACTTTGATGTAGCGCAGACATTCTTGTCTGCGGGTTTGCGGGACATTCTTGTCCCGTGTTTCATCCTCACGAAAGAGGCGACTGGAAAGTCGCCTGAATCCCGCAATGCGGGACTGGAAAGCCTGCGCTACGTAATAACTGGAAATGCTCTAAAATTTGCGGCGGGGCGGTTTTCGAGGACGAGGACGAGAACGAGTACGATTTCAAGTCAACGCCCGTACCAGGCGCACAACCGGGCAATTTCATCGCGTTGGGCGAGGAGACGGACCCGCCAGGCCAGATACGGCGAGTAGCTGTAATGGTAATCCACCATGGAAATGGCGCGGGCCACATCGGCCTCGGTCAAATTCGTCCGCTGTTGGCCCGCTGCCAGCCAGCGCCCCAACCATAAAATCACAGGATACAACAACGCCAGATTGCGGAATCCTTCAATCAGTGGCCGGTCGTAAAAAGCCCGGCCGCAAAAGTGCAGACTCTGGATTTTAACGCGAAAGAAGCGGGTCAACATGGCTTCGATGGCGGGGGAAACCGGTTCAAAGCGCTGTTCGATGGCGGCGAATTCCACCGATTCCAGCCCTTCGCGCAGGGCGGGTGTGCGACCGGCCCGGACAAACCGCCAGGCTGCCCGCAGCATTTGCCAGCGGTGACGGCCGGGCGCACGCAGGTCTTCCACCGTGATCATCCGCGCGTGCTCCAACACCAACAGCCGGAAGAAAAGGCGGCTGAACCGGCCTGGCCGCGTCGGCGATTCGGGCAACGCCGGCAATTTTTTTCCGGCGCCCTGGAACAAGGCTTCCAAAATTTCATCCGCTCCCGGGCCGCTGATCTGGCTGAAAGATCCCTTCTCCACCGCTCCGAGCCAATGCAGTGTCCGCAGAAACCTGAGCGTCAGGGGCGTTTCCTTCACCGCCAGGGACGTGTCGAGCCATTTGACAAAGCGCAACAAGTCCGGCCACTCCGTCCCGGGTCCGGCCAGCACGGCAGGTGGCGGTATGTCCCTGAAATGGTCCAGTGCGACGCACTCCGCCAATTTTTGAATCTCCGCCTTTTGCTCCAGCAGCGGCTGGCCGCAGTTGGCCGCGACCGAAGGACAACAGAACCGCAAACCAACGACCACTTTTTGTCCGGCGGGATGGATGACCAGTGGATAAAGCCGGCAGGCCAGCGGCTTGGCCTCCGCGCCGAATTTTGCATGGATGCGGCATCGGCCCGACGGGTCGAGGAAAACACACGCGCCGTCACTTTGGTGTCCCAATCGGAAGTGGCCGCCTTGGCCGACGATCATCAGGCCGGGATCAACGCCATCGGCCCTGGTCCAGCCCTGCTTTTCGATGCGCTGTTTGTCTTCCGGCAAAAGCTGGACGAGCAAGTGATTGCGGCAGCAGTCCGTGCAACCGTGGCAGCTCCAATTCTGAATCGGCGGAATTTCAACGCGCAATGATTTCATCCAAATGGAAGGAAGGATGTTCCGGTTCCGGGCGCGGGTTGCAAGCCTATTTGCTGTCCGATTGAACCGCGCAAAGCGCTTTGCGCCACGCGGCTTTACGCCGTCCATCCGTGGTTAAAAGACTTTGCGTCGTTGCGTGAAAAACAAAAAAGCCGCCCCGATTGCCCGGAACGGCTTTGACTTCATCAGGTAGAGGCGCCGTTCCGCATTGTTGGATTGGCCGATGGTCCGGAGCGGGCCGTCTTCTCTACCTTAAAAGGATTCCCTTTCATCTTCCGGACAGCTTCATCTTTCGTCGCGTCCAGGTGGGTGGGCGACTGGGTGACCGGAACCCGGAAGGGATTGGATAAAACAAATGTAAAGCCGAACTTGCGGCGGATTTTCGCGAGGCCGGGATGTCCGCCGTTGACGATCGGTTTGATTTCCGGACGTATGACTTGATTGACATTCATTTTGGTTGAGGTATGCAAAAAGCGTGCCGATGTCCTCCAGCGGAAAAATTTGCCGCCGCGGGCAGCTTTTCAGAAAAAACTGAGTTCAACAACCGTGCCGGCACCTGACAAACTGGCTGTTTGTTGGACAGGAAGCGTCCACCTTCGTCCTGCAATGCGGGACCACGGTGGACAGGAAAACCGGCGCTTGACCCCGGAAACGGCCAGACCCAGACTCTCCAGCATCCGGGATAACCAACCACCGGCTGGAAGATGGAGTTTTTATCAGAAGCGAAATTACCATGAAAATAAAACTGACCCTGAGTGTTGCGATTCTCTTATTTTTGACCTCAGCCTCGGCGTTTGCCGCGGAGGCGGCGGGCCAGGTTGCCGAAGGCGGTTTGCGGCAGGTCGAACAATACAATTTCTCCATCCACGTTCTGGCCATGCTCCAGGTGGGCTTCGGCTTTCTCATGGTATTTGTCCGGAACTACGGCTACAGCGCCACCACCGGCACTTACCTGGTCGTCGGGGCCGGGCTGCCTTTGTAACCGGCACCGTCGGCGGTTATCTCATCCGCGCCACCGGTTCCAAAGCCGCGCCGTACGAAGATTAGGGCGTGTTCGATTTCCGTCCCTGACGGAACTTTTCGGGCATCGCCAAAGAAAAAGCCACTCCGATTTCTCAGAGCGGCTTTGAATTTTTGGTAGGGACGCCGCGCCGCGGCGTCCACGGACGGCCCGGCGGGCCGTCCCTACCTATTTCTTCTTCGCCGATTTGGCGGCTTTTCTCCCGGCGCGGCTTTCGCCGGACCTGCTCAGGCTTCCTTGTCGTCCGCGAGGAGCTTCTCGACGTGGCGATCCAGATCCAGGAGACTGCCGGCACAGGTGGCGGTCCGAACACGGTCCACCAGTTCGGCGGCCCAAGCTTCCTCCTCCACCTGTTCATTGATGAACCAGTGCATCAACACCTGGGCTGGATAATCCTTGGCGGCCACCGCCGCTTCGTAAACCGCATTGATCCCGCAGGTATTGGCCTGTTCCATCGCCAGCGCCTGCTCCACCACTTCCAGCAGTGACTTGAAGTTCTGTTTCGGCACCGCGATGGCTGCCAGCTCGGGGGCAACGCCGCGGTCATGAACATGCTTCATGAACTTCTCCGCGTGTTCGCGCTCCTCGCCCGACTGCTTGGCGAAGAAAGAAGCGAAGCCTTTGAGGTTCCGGTTGCAGCACCAGACGGACAGGGCGAGATAGGCTTGGGCGGCGGTCAGTTCGCAATTGAGCTGGCGGTTAAGTTCCGTCAGCGTTTTGGAAGGAATTTTGGTTTTGGCCATAATATTGGTTTGTTGGCCTCTTTATGCCGGAGATTGGCGCGCCGGGCAAGCGCTCACTCGCCGGTTCGAAATAAAAAAGCCGCCCTGGTTTCCCAGGGCGGCTTTGAATTCGTGGTAGGGACGCCGCGCTGCGGCGTCCGCGGACGGCCCGGCGGGGCCATCCCTACCTTATTTCTTCTTCGCCGGTTTGGCGGCTTCGTCTTCCAGCGCAGCCTGCGCTGCAGCCAAACGCGCCACGGGCACGCGGAATGGACTGCACGAAACATACGTCAGGCCGAGGCGATGGCAGAACTTCACGCTTTCCGGGTCGCCACCGTGTTCGCCACAGATGCCCAGCTTGATGTCGGGACGCGTCGCCCTGCCCTTCTCGACTGCAATTTTCATCAACTGGCCAACCCCCACCTGGTCAATCGTGGCGAACGGATTTTTCTTGATGATTTCCTGTTCCTGATACGGCCCGAGGAATGCGCCGGAATCGTCGCGGCTCATGCCCAGGCAGGTCTGCGTCAGGTCGTTGGTGCCGAAGCTGAAGAACTGCGCGGTCTGCGCAATTTCGTCCGCCGTCAGCGCGCCCCGCGGTATTTCAATCATCGTGCCGACCATGTAATCAAGTTTCACCTTCTTCTCGGCCATGACTTCCTTCGCCACGCGATGGACAACTTCCACCTGCAGATCGAGTTCCTTCTTGAAGCCAACGAGCGGGATCATGACCTCAGGCTTCACCTTGATGCCGGCCTTCTGGACGTCGGCGGCGGCTTCGAACACGGCGCGGGTCTGCATCTCGGAAATTTCCGGATAAATGATGCCGAGGCGGCAGCCACGCAAGCCGAGCATCGGGTTGAACTCGTGGAGTTCCTTCACGCGCTGTTTGATCTTGGCGACGGGCACGCCCATTTTGGCAGCGAGATCGTTCTGCGCGGCATCTTCGTTCGGCAGGAATTCGTGCAACGGCGGGTCGAGGAAACGAATCGTCGCCGGCAATCCCTTCAATTCCTTGAACATGCCCGTGAAATCACCCC
Organism: Limisphaerales bacterium; assembly: GCA_003134375.1. GTDB lineage: Bacteria > Verrucomicrobiota > Verrucomicrobiia > Limisphaerales > UBA11358 > UBA11358. Next base: position 17,707 of record PLAY01000050.1, read on the forward strand.
GCTGATAAGGCAGGATTTTGGCGAGCGCGGCCTTCCGTTCTTCCTTGGTGTCGGCCAGGATCATTTCGCGCATGGCGTCAATGCGATTGCCTTCGAAGAACATGTGCTCGGTGCGGCACAGGCCGATGCCCGAGGCGCCAAACGCGACGGCGTTGGCGGTCTGTTCCGGCGTGTCGGCATTGGTGCGGACCTGGAGCTTGGTGGCCTTCGCGCACCAGTCCATGAGCTTCTGGAAGTTCTGGTAGGTCTTGCTTTCCGCAGGCTTGAGCGACTTCTCGACGAGCACCTGGACGATTTCCGAGGCGGCGGTTGGGAGCTGGCCGGCATAAACATCACCGGCGGTTCCGTTGATGGAAAGGAAATCGCCTTCCTTGTAAGTCACGCCATTCACGGTCATGGTCCGGGCGACATAATCAATCTGCAACGCAGCCGCGCCGCACACACAAACCTTGCCCATCTGACGGGCCACGAGCGCCGCGTGCGAACTGACGCCGCCCTTGGCGGTGAGGATGCCTTCGGAGGCGATCATGCCGCGCAAATCTTCGGGGGAAGTCTCGTTGCGAACGAGGAGCACCTTTTCGCCCTTGGCCGCGGCGGCATCGGCGCGATCGGCGTTGAGATAAAATTTGCCGGAAGCGGCGCCGGGACCGGCGGGCAAGCCCTTGGCGATGCACTTTGCTGCCTTCATGGCCTTGCGCTCGAACACGGGCGCAAGCACCTGGTCCAACTGATCGGCCGGCACGCGCTTGATGGCCGTCTTCCAATCAATCAGCTTTTCCGCCTCCATCTCGATGGCGAAACGGACCGCCGCGAGGCCGGTGCGCTTGCCGTTGCGGGTCTGGAGCATGAACAGCTTGCCGTCCTGAATCGTGAACTCGAAATCTTGCACATCTTTGAAGTGCGATTCGAGGGTCTTGCGGACCTGTTCCAGCTCGGCAAACGTCTTCGGGAGAACGGCCTTGAGCTTGGCGACGGGGTCGGGCGTGCGCACGCCGGCGACGACATCTTCGCCCTGCGCGTTGATGAGGAATTCACCGTAGAAAACCTTCTCACCGGTCGCTGGGTCGCGGGTGAAGGCGACGCCGGAGCCGGACTTGTCGCCGGTGTTGCCGTAAACCATCGCCTGCACATTGACGGCGGTGCCCCACTCGGCGGGGATGCCGTATTTGCGGCGATAAACAATGGCGCGGTCGTTCATCCAGGAACCGAACACGGCGCCCGTCGCGCCCCAGAGCTGCTTCCAGGGATCCTGCGGAAATTCACTGCCGGTGCGTTCCTTGATGAGCTTCTTGAAGCGCTTCACCAGTTCCTGGAGATCGGACACCGTCATCTTCGTGTCTTCGATGTCCGCGTGGTGACGGTCGTGCTTGAGCTTGTGGATGGCCACTTCAAACGGCTCGTGGTCCTCGTCCTTGCTCTTCTGGACGCCCATGACGACGTCGCCGTACATCTGGATGAAGCGGCGGTAACAATCCCAGGCGAACCGCTCGTTCTTGGTCGCCTTGACGAGGGCGAGAACGGTGGCGTCGTTGAGGCCGAGATTGAGAATGGTGTCCATCATGCCGGGCATCGAATCGCGGGCGCCGGAACGGACGGAGACGAGCAGCGGCATGGCCGATTGATCGCCGAACTTGGTGCCCATGATTTTCTCGATGAAAGCGATGCCTTCTTTGGCCTGCGCGTCGAGGACCTTGGGGTAGGTCTTTTTGTTGTCGTAATAATAGGTGCAGACCTCGGTGGTGATGGTGAAGCCGGGGGGCACGGGGAGGCCGATGCGGGACATTTCGGCGAGGTTCGCGCCTTTGCCGCCCAGCAGCGGTTTCATGGAACCATTGCCATCGGCCTTCTTGTTGCCAAACAGATAAACGTACTTCGATGTTTTAGCCATAAATGTTCAATTCAAAATAATTGCGCTTTCAATTTCGAAAGGGGAATTCCACCGAAATAAAGCGGGTCGCAATTTATCAGACGCCCGCCCCAAGTCAACGAACGAAGCCCAAAAAGCCAAAATCTGCTGCATCAATAACAATAATTGTCCCATTCTGCCGTTTTGTTGGCTTACCGAAAGATATGATTGCAATTTGTTTGACAATTTCCCGTCATGCTGGCAAATTAGCGCACGAAAGAGAACGCAAAAGAAAGCACACGACATGAAAACTAAAACAGTCAGATCCCCCGGCTCGTTGGTCCTGCGCGGCTCGCGCTACTACTGCTTTTGGAGAGTCAAAGGCACGGACGGCAAATCGAAGGCGATTTGCAAAGCACTGCGCGATGAACACGGCGCGGCTGTCACGACGAAGCCGGAAGCCGAGCAAGCCAAGGCCCGGCTCATGCAGGTAATCGTCAAGCAGGATGAAATCGAAACCCTGCGTTCAATCCAGCACGCGATTGACGACAAGCAAACGGAGATTGCCGCGCTGCAAGACGCACAGTGCAAGCCACTGACAATCACGCAGGCATGGGCAGAGTTTCAAAGCCCGACCAGCGGCCGTAAAAACTGCAACAGGACATCGCTGCGCGAATACGAAAGCAAGTTTTCAATGTTCCATTTTTGGATGCAGGAAAACCATGCCAGCGTCACGGCCCTGCGCGACGTGACACCCGCGCTGGCAAAGTCCTATCTGGACAGTTTGATTAAGAGGGAAGTAGCCCCGGCCACATACAACGGTCATCTGAACACCCTGCGCTACATTTTCAAAACGCTAAAAGACACGGCGAAGCTTGTTGACAATGTGTGGTTGAAATTCAACCCATTGCCAACGACCACCCAAGGCCGCCGTGATCTGACGGTGGACGAGCTTCGGCAGGTCATCGGTACGGCAACAGGCGAAATGAAAATGATGTTCGGAATTGGCTGTTACTCAGGTTTGCGTTTAGGCGATGTCGCAACGCTGAAGTGGAACGAAGTGGACCTGCGCCGCAATCAGATTCGCAGAATCCCGCGCAAGACGGCACGCCGAAAGCCGGTTGTCATTGTGATTCCAATTCACCCCGTTTTGGCCGGCATATTGGCCGAAATTCCGGCCAAAGAGCGCGGCGAATTTGTTAATCCTGTCATGGCGCAAACCTATTTGAACGGCAACCGCACGTCAGTAACTCACGCCATCCAAAAACACTTCAAAAATTGCGGGATTAAAACGACACGCGCACGGGAAAACGGCGTCCGGCGCGTGGTAGAAGTCGGATTTCATTCGATGCGTCACACGTTTGTCAGTATGTGCCGCGAAGCAGGCGCGCCCCTGAGCACGGTTGAAAGTCTGGTAGGCCATAACAACGTCCGCATGACGCAGATTTACTCGCACAGCAGCCCTGAAGCAGCGCAAAGCGCCGTGGCCCTGCTGCCCGACGTGTCCAACAACGCGGTGGTAGTATCAAAGCCCAGCCAGACGCGCGATGAACTGCTGCGTGAGATCATCAAGGGCATGACGCCAAAAAATCTGCGCGATAAGGCGCTGGCGATGCTGGCCGGTGAAGCCGTTCTGAAAAATTGAAGGCACGTATGCGACAGTGAGGTAAAGAAAGAGCAAAAATTCATTTGACACTTTTTCGATTTGGGTGGAAAGTCAGGACATCGGTTACAAGATTGAAGTGCCGAATGGCATGATGAAATTGAAAAAACAATTCGTCGTGCCTTTTTTTAGATGGTAAATTTTAATACCGGGAAGTCCCGGTCGGAATGGACACGACGGACACGATGCAGTGGTTGGTAAATGTCGTGTCCGTTTGATTTTTAGGACGGTAGGCCGGGCACGATGAAAATTAAATTCGTCGTGCCTGTTTGCTTTTTGTGACGGGTGCGGCGGCAAATGAAAGGTTAAACCGTGTTGCCGCAAACAAAAGTTGCAGTCAGGGCGATCTTATCGGCGGACCAGAGCGTCACCGATAAAGAGCGCAGTAAAATCATCGAAAGAATCTTCCGCGCCGATGACGGCGACGATGAAGGCAGGCCAGCCGAGCAAGATCGAATTGTGCTCAGGGGTGAAGCTTCAAAAATCCTCAGCCGCTCGACAAGGGGCATTGACCTGCTGGCCAGACAAGGACTGCTCAAAAAAATCAAACTGCCGGGGCGTCAACGTTGCGCTGGCTTTCGGCTTTCGGCGATCAACAAATTTCTCGAATCCGCTTCCCAATGAACTCTCCTGTCGTGAACGCGCCCGCCCCGCGCTTCCCCTGCGAAGCGGCGGACGTTCACGACTGCATCACCGTTCCGGTCAACGATCTGCGTGACCTACTCGGGTATGATGTGTTGCTGCTCCACTGGCCGCTTGTTTCAAAAGGCACACGCCGAAAATGGGGACATCTCACCATCGAAGCCATGAACGACCCGGCCTATCTCGAAAAACTTTCCACCGGCAACGTCGGCGTTGCGCTGGGCGACAAATCAAACGGCCTGTGCGCCATAGACCTTGACCTTGACGATGAAGTGGCACCGTTCATCGCCGCCAATCCGCTACTGGAACAGACACTGCAAACCCACGGCGCACGCGGCAGAGTCTTTTGGATTCGGATGCGCGGCGATTACCCCGGCACCTTCACGTTCAAAACCAGCACCGGAAAGCAAGCGGGCGAGTTTAGATCGCACGGGAGCCAAAGCATCATAAGCGGGATTCACCCTGCAACCAGAATGCCGTATCGGATGGTGAGGGCATCTGAGCCGGTAGTCATTGAATTTGAAAAACTGACCTTTCCTAATGGCATTCAGGAAAGCCGGATGAAATCCGGCCCCACCACTATATTCCCACTATGTCCACTATTGCCACTATTACCACTATGTGAACCTGCGGACGCGGTTGGAATGGCGTTACCAAGGGAAAGACATCAGAACCATAAATGCCTGTTTTTACTGGCGCGGGCCGTCAAAACCCTTGAGGCAAACGGCGTAATCAAAGGCATCCAGAAACGAATTGAAATTTTTGATGAGTGGCATCGTCAGGCTTCAGGCCGTGGAGTTCTACGGGAAGGCCAGACGAGAGATGAATACCTGCTGGAATTTTTGGATGCCTGCCGTTGTGCCAAACAGGTGCTTGGCGCAACCGTGGCTGATCGAGCTTGGGCACTGGCACAGACCGAGCCGCTGCCGCCCGAATCCGCCGTGTTCAAAACGGAGAGGGGAAAACGATTCATCGGGCTGTGCTACCAGATGGAAAGGATTTCAAAAAGGGCATCATGGTTCATTCCTACCCGCACGGTAGCAAGGTTGTTGGGAGTCAGTTGGAAGTCCGCCGCGAACTGGTTCAACGCACTGGTTGACCTTGGGATTCTGAGTGTCATTGAAGAACCCACGTTTCATGCGGCCACCCACTACCGATACAACGTCAAGGAACAACCCAAAAACCGGAAACGACCCATAGCGAAAAACCTATGACCCCACGCGAAATACTGATTGAAGCGGCGCGCCGGGAAATCCGGCTTATACCGAACGGGCCTTATCTGCGGATGGAAGCCGTTGACGAAGTGGACCCGGCCTTTGAAGCGATTCTGATTCGGAACAAGCCTGCGCTGATGCGTCTGATAAAACGAAAGCGGCATCTGGCCGTGCAGGTCATAGCAGGTGAATTCTGCGGCTGCAACCATGCGACATTTCACTCTGTTTTGGAAGACCTCGGCGAAAATCCATTCGACCCGATATGTTGCGGCGCGATTGACCATTTGAAGTCCAATGTCCGGCCAACCAACCACCGATGAACGAAGCATGACCACCGCCATTTCACCGTCACCTGCACCCGTATCTGCACCACCAGTACGTCGCCGTCGAATGGGCCGGCCAAGCCTTTTTACTCCGTTCATCGTTCGGCGGATTCTTCGTTGCGCCCGGCGCGGTATGCCGTTGTCGGCGGCCTGTGCATGTGTGGGCATATCGTATTCCAGCCTTTGTGCTTGGCGGGCGAAGGACAAATTTTTCAACGATGCGCTGGCTACGGCCATCGGCAAAGGAATTGACGCGAATCTCAAAGTGATCGAGCAGGCGTTAAAATCGAGAGACGAGGCTATCCGCTTACGCGCGGCCTGTTGGTTTTTATCCTCGACTCAATCGGCCCACTTTGGCCGGACAAAATTGGAAGTCACTGGCGCGGACGGCTCGCCGCTCGCCGGGCAAGTCGCCGTCCTCGTCTGGCCGCACATGATGAAAGAGAACCAAGAATCTAAAACCATCCATGAACTCCCAAACAATAATCCTACCGAAACTGCACCAGTCGCAAATTGAAGTCCAGACCAACCCGGCCCGCTTCAAGGTTGTGTGCGCTGGCCGGCGCTGGGGTAAAGGCGTGCTTGGCATTGGCGAAGCCGTGCGCCGTGCTGCTGCCGGGCAACACTGCTGGTGGATCGCGCCGAGTTTCGCCAGTGCTGCATTTCAGGCGGGCTGGCGCGTGCTCGAATTTTACGCTGCCAACCTTCCCGGCGCACAGCTTCATCTACAGCGCCGCACGCTGGACATGCCGGGTGGCGGCTGGGTTCAATTTAAGACCGCTGAAGAAGCCGATTCCCTCCGGGGCGAGAGCATTGACTTCGCGGTGATTGACGAAGCTGCCCACATTCGGGACCTGCAAAACATCTGGGAACTATGTCTGCGTCCCTGCCTGCTGGACCGCAAAGGAGAGGCATGGTTTATCTCGACGCCCGCCGGTCACAATTTTTTCCACAACCTTTTCCAACGCGCCAAGAATGTTGATCCGGGCTGGGCATCGTTTCAATTTCCCTCGACGGCGAATCCGTATCTCGACGCCCAAGAGTTGCAGGAAATCGGGCGCGATATGCCAGTACTGGTTAAGCGTCAGGAAATTGACGCCGAGTTTGTGCAACTGGCCGGCGCACTATTCAAGCGTGATCAGGTGCGTATCTTGGAAACCGAACCGGCAGGCGTCCGGTGGGTTCGTTCCTGGGATTTGGCTTTCACGACCAAAACGACCAGCGACTACACCGCGGGCTTGCGAGTCGGCATAATGGAAGATGGAACCGTCGTCATTGCCGATGTTGTCCGGGGACGATGGGAATGGCCGCAGGCAGTCCGCACGGTTGCGACCACGGCAACGGCGGATGGAGTGACAGTCCAGCAAGGCGTTGAAGTAGTCGGCGCCCAAGTCGGCGCAATTCAAACGCTGTTGTCAGATACGATGCTGGCTGGGCTGACATTTATCCCGCTGCCAGTTCACGCAGACAAAATCACGCGGGCACTCCCGGTCATCGCCCGATGCGAACAGGGCAAACTGGCGATAGTGCGCGGCAGTTGGAACAAGGAATTTCTCGACGAGCTTGCATCATTTCCAGAATCGAAACATGACGACCAGGTTGACGCCCTTTCCGCTTCAATGGTCATGCTTTCACAAAAGACCGGCGGATGGGGCGCCGCTGAAGTTGAAAAATTCACATCGGCAAACCCGTGGTTTCAGCAGCAGCAGCCGACGCTGGACCGCGAACGCGAACGCCAACCGTTCCGCCTTCCGATGCCCGGCCGGAATTTTTCGGGACCGACAAACCCGCTGGCGAGAATGGGCGCGTGGACGCCGAGGAGATGGAAATAACGATGAAAAGTTTCACGCCAGACAATCCGCCGAGTTGCCGGGAGTGTGACAACTTTTCAGCCGGTGTCTGTCTGTTGAGCCGGGCGCAAGTCGCCGAGCATTTTCTGTGTTTGCGTTTCGCCGCACGCCAAGACGCGCCGACGCCGACACCGGAACCACTCCACCCCGCGCCGCCGGTCAAGCCGATTTCAGATCCGCCATCGGAATCCGTCGCCGTCGCCGTCACGGAACAGCCGCGCGTCGTCCGGCATCGCCCGCGATTCAGTTTTGCGGCATGGCTTCGACAAATTTTCGGCGTTAATCGGCTGGGCACTCTACATTTTCCGCACCTGAATTGTCGGGCGCGGGATGAAGTCACAAACACAACCACGAAAGGAACACCATGACCACCATTAGAAAAAGAAAAGGAGTCGAAATTTGTTGCGCGTCCGCGTCCAGTCATTCAGCAAACGCGGATGAAATACCAGTAGCGCGTCAGGCTTTGAACACTCTGATTGCAAGCGGGAATAAAAATCCATCACTCGACGAAGTAATCGAATGCGCCGGGCGGGAACACGGCGTCCGACTGAGCAAGGCGGAAGTCGCCCGCCAGTTGGACGGCCATAGACAGGGCCATTCAGGAACAAGCGCCCGGGCGCATGACGCCAGCGGTAAAGCGGCAGAGGCTTCCGACAGGGTAAGGAACACGACCGAGACTGACGACCCGGCGGAACTACACGCTTGCGCCCAAACCGCGCACGAAGAAGCAGCACGCGCACACATGAAAGCATGGATTTATCACGGACGCGCGGCGGACTATCACAAGGGAAAAGTTCTGAATCAGAGCGCGGCACTGAATGAGCCGGAGGACGATGAATCCGCCGAGTAAAATCACAACCCACAATTCACAACCAAGAAAGGAAAAATAAAAATGAGCACCGCCACAATCCAAGATTTCCAAACCCGGCAGGAACTTTTTGAAAGCGACCTGCCGGTTTACACCAAAGCACAATTATTGGCGCAATGGGACCGCGAGCACCCGCCGGAACCATCGGCGCGTGAAGAAATTTTATCGCGCGGCCTGTCCGCCTATGAAGCCGGGCAACTCATTGCCAAACTGCCGCCGGAACAATCCGCGCTGCCCCGCTTGCTGCCGGGAGAACGCGGCGCGTTGGCCGAGGCCCGAAACAAACTGGAAACTTTGGCAAAGGAATACGTTGAACTAATCGCCCGGCAGGAACAAGGGCGGCAAGCGTTGGAACAGACCAGCAAGGAAAAGCGAAAGCTGGAAACGTCACTCGACTTTGACGACGTGCCGGGGATTCAAAAGCTAATTTTTGTCACGGCAAGACTTGATGTGACACGAAACTGGTTGGCCGGGGCGGACGATAAAATCAAGGCGGTGGAAAATTCCGCCAATAGCATCCTTGCCGCTGTTAATGCGTTGTTCAACCGCAAGTTTGGCATGACCAAAGAGTCAGGCGGACGGCTTTGGGCAAACGTCGGCATGGGCGGTGCATTGCCAACCCGCATTTCCGCCTGCTGCACGGCCATTGAAATCGAACTCAACCGAAAGTAACACTATGATCAAAAATACTTCACCGGAAGATGCAGCAAAGCGCGCCGTGCTGAAAACCTACGCCCGGAAAATGGCGCGGCTTGAAATCAAAAACAAGCACGGGCATTTCGCCGTCCATCAGGATGACGCGGAGAAATGGTTAGTCATCGTGGACGAGGAAGGAATTCCCGGCTGCGATACCGATTTCAGCGACCCGGAATTGGGTAGCTTGGACGTGCGCTTCAAACTGGCACGGGCCGCGATCCAGAAATTTTTGCGGCCATGACCTTTTTTCACCCGTGCCTACGCGAACACAATCCGAATGTCTCCTTGCCGGATTGTCCCCACAGGCCGGCCTGTGTGACGCTGTCGCGTGGTAGGGTTCTACCACGCCGCGTAACTGGCAGCGTCGGTGGGCCGGGTGAAATCTTTTGAACCATGAACACTTCTGATTACTTCACCACGGCAGTCCACGAAAGCGGTCATCATGTGGCCGCTGATTATTTCCATATTCCATCTTACCCGGAGGTTACACCGGGCGGGCGCAGTGTGTTGGCTGCAACACCCGGCGCCCATGCTGGCATTTGTTACTTGGAAAACCCGATTACAAAATTCCAAGACGCGGTGATTTGTTGGTCTGGCATCATGGCGCAGTGTATGTTTGCGACGGCCCCGGAATGGGCACCTCCGTTCAAACCAACTAAAAAAATGTTGAAGGACTGGCACGGGATGGTCCGGCATCAGGTCAAGCAACTGAGTGACGAAGATAGGATTGGGATTTTCGGTTACAAGGATACCTGGCGGGCGTGCAAATCAGCGTTTGCAATCCTCAGCCGCAACCGGGCGCGAATTACACGCCTTGCAAAGTATCTGGCCGAAGCGAAAGCGAAAGTTGACCGCGAAGCAGCGGAATTGGAAAAAGTGGCGGCAGAATGGGCAGCCAACCGGATCGAAAAACGAACCAAGATTTCCACCGCTGAAATCGCCGTCCATCTTCAAAATGTTCTCACGAATTATTTGCCAGACGTTCACCCGCTCCGCGCAACATACGAACGGGCGTTGGCCTGCTTGAAACGCGGTGAAGAAATTCCCGCCGAACTGATTGCCGAACTGGAAAAGAAATGAGTGACGCCGAACAAATTGCCGAGGCCAAAGCACACGTCCACCGGGCGGAGCGCGATGCACTTGACGCTAAAATCCGGCTGGCCATCGTCCAAGACAAAATCACTGTGCTCGAAACGGCAGAAGCCCGGCGCCAGCGGGCGTTGATACTGGCAACTGTCAATCAGATGGTGAAGGCCGGCGCCATTCACTCCGCGGATCACGCCGGGCAATTCCGCATGTTGGAACAACTGGCGCGTGACCCATCACTTTGCGAACTAGCACTTCAAAAGAAAACCTACCGGGCACGACCGGCCGTAAATCACCGCTGAAAACCGAAAGGAGAATCAATGAACTCAATCATCCCAAATGCAGGAATCGTGGTAGAAGTGTTGCGAGGCATCCAAATCGGCCTAGCGATCTTTGCTCTCTTTTGCTTGGTGATGGCCATAAGGGAACTCATTGGAATCTCACGGCTTCAAAAACATGATGACAATTTGGACGATGCCAATAAAAACAAGCGCAACGGTGAAATAGATTAGCCAACGAGTAAAACGAGCCATCTTGTCAGCCTGCTTCTCAGCTTCTTCGGAAAGGTGAACAAGCAATTCGGCAAAGTGAAACGTAATCTCTGCCTGTTTTTGGGGAGCTTCCCAAATGTCGCGTGGCAGAAGTTTCTTCATCGCATCCAAAAGTTCTTTGGCTTTGGTTTTCATAAAGTGTCGAAGATGCCTAACAAACTGAACCACGGCGCCGAGCGGCAGACTCGGTGACGTTCGCGGCTTGGTTCATCGGCCCGGCCATTTTCTAGCGCGGCCCGGCCAAGGCTTCCGCGCCTTGCCGACAACAATCTGTTTGACCATCTCTGCATCGAGTGGCTTCTCTGAATCCTTGCGGTCTTTTTCTATTTCAAGGGCGAGTGCATGAACTTTCCGGCCAAAACCCTTTTGCTTGTCGTTGCCCTTCCCAAGTTTCAACGCCAGTTCTTTGAGCGTTTCTTCAATCTCATTCGTGTTCATAAATGTCGTGACTCAAAACCGACTTTTCCCGCGTGTCAGGACAGCGGACCAACCCGTGAACGCCGTTCTGACGCAATCCTGACGCGAAGATTTCAACCGTCGAAACCCAAAACCGGCAAAATCACCGGCGCGGGCATTTTCACCGTGCAATCAAACCCGCCGTAATCGCCCCAGGACGCGCCGGTACCGCCGGACGACTCATTCCTTCACCCGCCCCGAAACGTCCCAAGCGCGGCCAGCCAGCGCGCAGCGCCAAGCCGAAAAACCCGGAGTGCGACCGGAGCGACCAGCACCAATTCAGCGTAAGGGAACGGACGGGAAATTCATAGAGAAAATGGACGCCACCCGATTGATTGCATTTTGTTAGCACTTTGGCAGGTTAAGGCAGGGACAGGCAAGGGAACGAAAGAGAAGTGACAAAGAGGCCGATTCCATTGTGGATACTGGCGATAGTGAGGATTTGCTTGTCATCATTGGGGGAAGTCGCAACCGGCCAAAACAGGCCAAATACAATAACAATAATTGATGTCTGCCGTCGAAAAGCGGCCAAAACAAAGCGTTTTAACCACGGATGGACACAAATAAACACGGATTTTTAACCACAAAGATCACAAAGAACACAAAGACCGAGACAGGATTTCAACCGCCACTTGTCGCGCCGAAGCTTGGGCGAAGGCGGAAGAACGCCAAGAACGCAAAGGTAGGGACGCACCGCCGGGGCGTCCGCAATCTTCTCCCTCACCCAACCGATCAGGGAAGAAATGTCACAATTCCAGGACTGATCCTTTCCTCTTTTAATTAAATTTAGATTTTGTTGTGAAGCGCCGCCGCCCGGATACCTGGTTGCGCCGTCTTGAAAATCTGCAAGTTCTTCTGGTTCGGCTGTTAATGCCCCCTGCTTCCCGTCGCAGTCATTGTTCCTGTTTGCCGGACTGGTTTGCAAACTTGCAAAGCCGTCTTGTTTGTCTGCAAAAACCCTTTGCAAGGTTGCAGAGATGTTTTGTTTGGGAGCAAAAACGTTTTTCTTGTTTGCAAATCCCTTTCGCTTAGGAACAAAACCCCTTTGCTTGTTTACAAAGACATTTTGCAACCAAGCAAAATCCTTTTGCTTGTTTTACACCGTTTCGCGTATGTGGCGATGTGGCACCACTATCCCGGGCAGTGCATCCTGCGTCGGTGCCATTGACGGCGCCATTGACGGTGCCGGTGCTGGTGCTGGTGTCGGAGTCAGTGGCGGCGCCGGTGACACCGAGGTTTGCAGGCGGTCCGGCTCGTTCAGCTTCAGGAGCAAGGCGGCACGGGCGGCGGCCTGGGCCGGATTGTCAGCCGCACGGGCGGAAATGAAACCCGCACCCAGAAGGATGCACAAACCCAAAACAATCCTGGTTTTGATGTGCTGGCTGTGTGTGTTGTCTTTCATAATTCATTCACTTTCATCATTTCCCTCTTCTGTAAAAAATTAACCGATGGTGTCCACAATTTCAGAAATAAGGGACAAATTGGAGTTTCTGAGGGGTGAATTGCGCCCGGTCAGGGGCGTAATGACGAAGAAAATCATCCAATGAATGACTAAGACTTTGCGATCTCTGCGATTCAATCCGCGTCCATCTGCGTCCATCTGCGGTTACGGCACCTCATCCGGCTTGCGCCACGTTGACTCGTTCATTCCCATTCGCTCGGCCCTCGCGGGCTTTCGGCTTCGCCAAACTCCTTTCGCCATTTCCCAAATGGCTTGAAGTCTTCCCATCTGGTGCGGAGAAGGGGATTATCGGCGGCCGGTTGGTGAATCCGTGTTCATCTGCGTGGTTAAAAATTAGGGCCTCTCCCGCATTGCGGAATTCGCCCTCCTAAAATTCTGCTGATTTGGCCTTGGGGATGCTCGCAAATGGGGGTGAAAATGGATAATTCCATGAAAATCAGAATCGCTTGGGGTTTGTGCGTCGTCTTGGGCGCGGGTTTTATTTCCGTCCGTGCCGCCGACACCGCGGCCCAAGCCGCCGCCCGTGTGGCTTTGGAACAAATGCTGAACCGTCCAGACGATCTGCCAACCCGGTCGCTGCCGGCAACGAACACATTTGCCCAAGCCGTGGTGAAACAACCCGTCACATCCGCCACCACCGTAACCGAGACGGTTCCCGCAAAAGCGGTGACTCCGCAAACCGACCCGGTGGCAACAACTCCGGTGGCTGCTCCGATGGCTGTCACACCGGCTGCTGGCGATCCCGTTGCTGTCAGACCTGCTGCGGTTGCTCCTCCCATGCCGTTCCTGCTGCTGTCGCTCCTGTTTTTATCGCTTCTGTTGATAGTGCTTCTGATAATGTTGGTCCTGCTGCTAAAGCTCCGGCAGTTGAAGCTCATGCTGCTGAACCATCCTGCTATCATGGCTTCAAGCGGGATTCGACGAACAGCGGCAAAAGCGGGTCCGTCAACTGAACGGCGAGAAAGTCGAATCAAAGGCTGAAGGCTCCCGCCTTCATTATTATTTCCGCGCGGCAAGTTTGGCATCAGAGTAGAAGCGACGCCGCGTCGCTTGGGAGTGGCGGCGACGCCCCCGTCGCCAAACTTCTGAAGGCAAACCATCTGGTGTAGTTGGAAGCATGCGCCGGGGGCAGCGCATCCACCTTCTGGCGACGAGGCGTCGCCGCTACTACCATTCGCACAGGCTTTCAACATGCGCCGCGGAACCGTCGCGGAGCCAGCCATCCAATTGTGATTGATCCTTGAGCTGCTGGCCGCGCCGGCGCGGCACGACGATGAACCGGCTGTTCATTTCCGGCAGCACGGTCATGTCGCTCCATAACTTCTCGAATTGCGCCACGGGATAAACGTCTTCCTGTCCGTGACCCCAGCGTTTCTTAACGTCCTTGAGCGTGATGTAGGTCGGCATCCTGGCCGCGAGCGCGCGCACGGCGTCGGCCACCTTGCCGGCGTCGGCCAGGTCGGCGCGCGTGAGCTGGAACACGGCGAGCAGCCGGTCCAGGTTGATCCAGCTCGTCATCGAGTTGTAATACGACAGCGCAAATTCCTCCTCTTCGCGCGGCATGGCCAGGCCTTCCACGATGCGCGGCTGGCCGTTCACACGCGCCAGCCCGCCGCCGCGATCCTCGATGCGCCGGGTGATGACTTCAAAGGAAAGTCCGCCGCCGAGCGTGATGTGCAATCCGAGCATCGCCGGGTCCACGTCCGCGCCCACGGTGTCAATGTTGTGCAGCATCAGGTGCTTCAGGTTGGGCCGCTGTTCCAGCAGACGCGCCAGCGTGCCGTTGCGGAGCAGGTTGGGAATCTCAAACCAGTGGCCGACCGGATGCAGGCACTGGAGCGGCACGTTGTCGGTGTAATCGCCCGCCTCGCCGGCCTGCTGCGCCCAGCCGATGAGCGCGTGGCGGAGACTGTCGCGCACCTTCTGCTGCTGTTCATCCAGCATTTGCTGCGGCATCTCCTCCCAAGAGAAACGCAAATCGCGCTCCATCGGAATGAGCCGCAAGCCGACCGTGCGGCCTTCGGACAAAACCAGCGGCCCGGAATAGCCGTAGAATTTTTCCCGTGCGAGAAACGCCTCGGTGGGCTGGTGCGAAATGTAGCTGGTGGTGATGACGTGCGGCAGCGGCACGCCGCCAATCCGGCTGATGCGACGGCTCTTGGCCAGATGCACTTCCAGGAAGGTGCGATGGCGTCCGCCGAATTTGCAGAAGGGATGCAGCGCCTTGACCGTGCCCGCGCCCTGCGTCCACCGGCTGCCCGCGCCGGCGGCCAGCGTGACCACGGCCACTTCGCCCGCCGCCAGCGCAGCCATGCCGGCTTCGAGATATTTCTTCGGCAGCTCGTGCGTGGCGTCGAAGACGTCGCCTTCGGTCACGTCCTGAATTTGCGTGCTGACCGACAGACGGTTTTGCGCCAGGCCGATGCGGCCCGATTTCAAATCCGCGCGGACCTGCTCGTGTTGCGCGCGGTCAAAGCCGTAGCGTTCGAGCAATGCCGGCAACGACTCGTCGCTGGTGTCATCGGTCTTCAAGCGCGGCAGCAGCCGATCAAAGAGCGTCTGCACCATGCCGCGCAGTTCGGGCTTGGACCGGCAGGCGGCGGCGAATTTGTCCATTTCCGCGCGGTGCAACGGCGGCAGGGCGCGGGCATCCTGCCGCAACAACGGCGGCATGATGAGCGCGTAATATCCCGGCGGCAACAGCGCGGACTTGCCATGCAACAAGTCCGCCCAGGTGCCTTTTTCGTTGATGGCAAAGTCATACACCACCGGCTCCATCGCGAACGGCAGGGAATATTCAAACTCGCGCTTGGTTTGCGTCATCACTTCCTGCAGCCGCGTCTGGCCCGCCGCTTTCTTCGCGGGATCAAAAATGAATCCCATGCCGCCGCCCGACATGCCGCCCAGCATCCAGAACCCGAGAAAATCCTTTCCAAAATCCGTCTTCACCCGGTTGATGATGGTTTCCGTGAACAAATTCGTGGCCCACGGGATGATGGTCTGGATGGGACCGAAGAAATTCCGCGTGGTCGCCGCGCCCAGGGCCGCAACGTCCTCGCGCTTAAGTCCGGCGAGGATTTCGTCCAGAATGGCGAGCATGCTGAGCCGCGCCTTCCATTCGGCTTCGGAACGCAACAGGTATTTCTCGCTGACCATTTCGAGGATCGGCCCAACGTTTTGCGCCATGCCGCCGTGCACGAGCACCAGGCTGTCCTGCAACTTCTGACGCAAGGCGGGCGAGGCGTCTTCGTGGGTGAGGATGCGATGCTGCGGCATGAGCCGTCCGCGGCTGACGCCAAATTCGGGGTCGCCCTCGGCGGCAAGCACGCCTTCGATCAATTTCATGCCCGGCCAGACGCCGCCGGAATCCTGCCAGCCGCCGCCCGAACCGCCGAGCCATTCGCCGAGGATGGCGCGCGCCAGCACGAGCCGGCGTTCGTCTTCCTGGAGCGAACCGTGGAGCGAACTGGCCTGGCCGGTCGCCCGCATGCACAGCGAAATCATCGAGGCCAGCAGGTTCGTGGAAACCGCGAGGCGCGAGCCTTTTGGAATGCCGTTGACGGAGCTGACGAGTTCCAGTCCCCTGCCCGGCCCGACGACGCGCGCCAGCAAATCGGCGAGGCTCTGGCCCGAACCTTCCACGCCGGGTGGAACGATGCCGCCGGCGATGACCGCCGCCTTGAGCAGGCCGAGATAGTCTTTGGCGAAATCGAACACGTCGGCCAGGTTCGTGATGTCGGCGGTGGCGCCGAGGTCCACGCTGGTCAGGCGCAGCACCGGTTCATCCAGCACGCGCAGATAGGTTTCGACCGGCGGCCGCGTGGCGGAATCGCGTCCATGCACGCCGAGGTCAATCGAGATGTTCAACACCTTCGCGCCCTCGGGATAATCCATGCCGAGAAAGAAAATGTCGCTCCAGCCGCAATGCGTCAGGTCCATGCGCACCGGGGTGCGTTCGCGCAGGATCGGGTAGGTGCCGTCCTCGTCGCTGCGCTTCAGCAGCTCGGGCCGGATGCGCAGCGGATGATCGGCGGGATGGCCCATGCGGAACATCCATTGATTGCCGCGCACCGAGCGCACGCTGCGGCGGACCTGGTCAGCCAGCGTTTGCAGAGCCAGCCGGTAATAGGCCACGGCCAGCGCGCTGGAAATCGGGTCGGACGGCCCATCCGCCGCCTGCGCCTTGAGAAAAGTGGCGACCGCCTCCTCGAACCGGCGTTGCAACAGATGCGTGTAACCAGAAAACGAAATCAGCGTCCGGGCGTGAACTCCCGGCTTCAACGGCAAATGAAACCGGTGGATCGCGTAAAGAAACAGCAGGGCGCGAACGCGTTCGTAAAGATTTTCGCTGCGATGCCGGAACGCCTCCAGTTCGGCGCACTCGGCCAGCAGTTCCGTCACCGACGCGGCGCGGCAGACGGCGTCAAGCGATTGGTTGCGCACCGCCGGGTCCGGCGACGTGATAAGTTGAACGAGTTTGCTGGCCATGCCTCAAATCAAATTAAAACAACTCCCTCGCCCCGCCCAAGCGGGGAGCAGGGCCGGGGAGAGGGGATTTTAATTTAGAAACAATTGGCCTCCTCACCCCGCCCCTCTCCTCCCTTGGAGGCGGAGAGGGAGAAATGAACATTTCGGGTGTCAAGCCACACCTCGCGAGGTCTGCGCCAGCAGTTCGACGAGCTGCGTCAGGACTTCGTCGCGGTCCTGGCCGTTGAGCGCCAGCGCCAGTTGCGCGGTGAGCAGGCCGTATTTGACGCCGATGTCGTAACGACGGCCCTGAAGTTCGCAGGCGAGATAACGTTCGCTGCCCGCCGTTTTCGCCAGCGCGTCGGAAAGGTGCGCGCCACCGCCCTGCCCCACCATGTCCTTCAAAATATCCATCACGCCCGGCGTCAAGGCGTGCATGCCGAAGAAGCAGAGGTAGTGGCCGGCGCGCAGACCGGGCACGATGAGTTTTTGTTCCGCCACGGTCGGCGTCGGTTTTTCGAGCACGCGATCCACCTGATAAAGACCGGCCTGGCCGACCAGCCGCCTGGCCCCAACCGCGCCGTAATGCGGCAGCAGGCTCTCGTGCGTGGGCTGCACCGCCGACACCGCACAGGCTTCCGCCGAGGCAATATCAATCAACTGCCGCGCGCAGGATTTCTGGCCATTGGCAACATAGAGATGGTCGCCGACCAACAGCAGGAACGGCTCGCTGCCGGTGAACGGATGAGCGCAAAGCACCGCGTGGCCGTAGCCGAGCGGCTTGGATTGCTCGATGAATTGAATGCGATTGACGTGCGGTCCGGCGGCGGCGGCAAACGCCGCTTGATCGCCCGGCGCAATCACCAGGCCGATTTCCTCGATGCCGGCGTGCAGGACTTCTTCCAGCAGGATGGTGAGGGCGGATTTGGACTGGCCGTCGCGGTCCACGAGCGATTGGAGCGGCAAACGGCGCTGGTCCCGGCCGGCGGCGGTAATGACAGCTTTGCGGATTTTCACGGTGGCGAAGCATAAGAAACCGATGCCCGCCATGCAAGTGAACTTGCCGAAGACTGAATGCTAAGTTCACTCCTCCTCGTCGTCGTTCTCGTCCCTTGGTGCGGCGAAGCGCAACGGAGACGGCTCGTCCTCGAAAACCTCAAAGAACGCAAAGTTTTTAACCACGATTACCGCGCCGAAATGGAATGACGGCGGAAACCGATCAGGGAAGAAATGTCACAATTCTAGGACTGACCCTTTCCTTTTTGATGTATATGGCAGATGGGGATTTTTGAGTGTTTACTAATCAAGCTCATTACCCGTTACAACTTGTCGCGCCGAAATCTGATGAAGGCGGAACCCGACTGGCATGGTGGAGCGATTCTGCGCTGGAACGACGCAACGAGCAAATGCTAAATTCTAAAGTTCCTGAAAAAACGCAGAGAATGCATTCCGATGTTCTGACTGCGCCCTGCTCCCGGCTTACTTCAGCTTTTAGCCTTCTTTTTACCATCCGTGTTCGTCCGTGGTTAAAAAAGTTTTCGCGTGGTTTGCGTTTTTCGCGGTTACGACACCTCATCCGGCTTGACTTTTATCACCCACCGGTTAATTAGCCGGATGCGCGTGGACGAGTTGAAAGAGAGGGTGGCCCAGATCCGCTGGCACCATTCCATCGACCTTGGATCGGGCGTGATCATACCCGGCCAGGACAACAGCGCCCGGAAACTGGCACGCCTCAAACTCCCCGCCAGCCTCGCCGGCAAAACCGTCCTCGATGTCGGCGCGTGGGACGGCTATTTCTCCTTTGATGCCGAGCGCCGAGGCGCCAAACGTGTGCTCGCCACCGATTCCTATTCTTGGAACGGCTCGCATGACTGGGGCGACAAACGCGGCTTTCTCCTCGCCCGGACCGCCCTGGCCTCAAAAGTCGAAGACTGCGACATCGATGTGCTGGACCTGTCACCGGACCGCATCGGCACCTTCGATGTCGTGCTGTTCCTGGGCGTGCTCTACCACATGAAGCACCCGCTGCTGGCGCTGGAACGCGTCGCCAGTGTCTGCCACGACATGGTCGTCCTCGAAACCGTGGTGGACATGTTGTTTTGCCGGCGCCCGGCCATGGCGTTTTATCCCCAAGACGAGCTGGGCCGCGACGCGACCAACTGGTGTGGCCCGAACCCCGCCGCCGTGCTGGGCATGCTCAGAACCGTCGGCTTCAAGCGCTGCGAGATTGTTTCCGGCCTCCGGCGCCCCCTGCCCTTTCGCCTCGCCAAGGCCGCCTACCTCAAATGGAAACGCAAGAACCAGTTCTGGAGCATGCTGCGCACCGACCGCATCGTAATCCACGCCTGGAAATAATCCAATCCGACCCCCGCCCTTCCATGTCAAACACCTTTTTTTAAAATACATATCATCATATCAAGATACGTTGATATTTAATTTGCATTGCAGAAGGCTTTTCGTTAGTTTGGGGACGGTTAATTTAACGACAGCCAATGCCGAACCGAATTGAACATCTGGAACGCCTGTTGCGCGAACGCATCGTCATCATTGACGGCGCGATGGGCACGATGATCCAGCAACGCAAGCTGGATGAGACGGCGTTTCGCGGCGCGCGTTTCGCGGATTGGCACGGCCGGGACCTCAAAGGCCTCAACGACCTGCTGAATGTCACCCGGCCGGCGGTCATCGAGGACATCCACCGCCTGTATCTCGAAGCCGGCGCGGACATCATCGAGACGAACACGTTCAACTCGCAATCCATCTCGCTGGCGGATTACGGGATGGAATCGCTGGCTTACGAACTGAGCAAGGCCGGCGCGGAATGCGCACGACGCGCGGCGGACAAGGTCGAAAAATCACAGCCCGGGCGCGTTTGTTTCGTCGCCGGCGCGATTGGCCCGACGACCAAGACATCGTCCATTTCGACGGACGTGAACAATCCCGGCGCGCGCGGCACGAATTACGACGAACTGGTGAAGGCCTATGGCGAGCAGATCAACGGTTTGCTCGACGGCGGCGCGGACGTGCTGCTGGTGGAAACGATTTTTGACACGCTCAACGCGCGGGCCGCGTTTTTCGCGATTCAGAAGATTTTTGATGAGCGGGGAATTGCGCCGTTGTACAGTAGGACAGGCGTCGCGCCTGTCTCTAACTTAAAGAAGACAAAATCGGAAAATGAAAATGGAGACAGGCGCGACGCCTGTCCTACGAAAATTGTTCCCATCCTCGCCTCGGTGACGTTCATCCAGGCGGGCAGCAATCGCGGCGTGACCGGGCAGACGGTTGAGGCATTCTGGAATTCCATTTCCAATGTTCCGCTCCTGAGCGTCGGCATGAACTGCGCGCTGGGGCCGAAGGAACTGCGCCCGCTGGTCGAGGAACTTTCCGGGCTCGCGCCGGTTTACGTCAGCGCGTATCCGAATGCCGGCCTGCCCAATCCCTTGCTCCCGACGGGTTTTCCGGAAACGCCGGAGACGCTCGCACCGCAGCTTCGCGAATGGGCGCAGAACGGCTGGCTCAACATCGTCGGTGGCTGTTGCGGCACCACGCCGCCGCATATCAAGGCTATTGCCGACGTGGTGCGCGGTTTGCCACCACGAAAGATTCCGTCGGTCGAACCTGCGTTGCGACTCAGTGGACTGGATGCATTGACGATTCGCGGGAATACAATTCAAGATACGTCCGCCCTCGCCCCGGCCCTCTCCCCCGGGGAAAGGGAGAATCGTCGTCAGTCAGTCGGCGAATCGGGCATCGCGGGCGATTCAAAGAACGCGTCCATCAATTTCATCAACATCGGCGAGCGCACCAACGTGGCCGGGTCGCCGAAGTTCGCCCAGCTCATCAAGGCCGGCGATTACGAGGCCGCGCTCACCGTCGCGCGCCAGCAGGTCGAGAACGGCGCGCAGGTCATTGACGTCTGCATGGACGAAGGAATGATTGATGGCGTCGCCGCGATGACGCGGTTTCTCAACCTCATCGCGTCCGAGCCGGACATCTGCAAAGTGCCGGTGATGGTGGACTCCTCGAAATGGGAGGTCATCGAGGCCGGCCTGAAATGCCTGCAAGGCAAGGGCATCGTAAATTCCATTTCGCTCAAGGAAGGCGAGGAAAAGTTTCTGCACCAGGCGAAGCTGGTCCGCCGCTACGGCGCGGCCGTGGTGGTGATGGCCTTTGATGAACGCGGCCAGGCGGATTCGTTTGAGCGGCGCACCGAAGTCTGCCGCCGCGCCTACGATTTGCTGGTCCAAAAAGTCGGTGTTCCGCCGCAGGACATTATTTTTGACCCGAACGTCCTCACCGTCGGCACCGGCATGGAGGAACACGCGAACTACGCCGTGGACTTCATCCGCGCGACGAAGTGGATCAAGGAAAACCTGCCGCACGCGAAGGTCAGCGGCGGCATCAGCAACGTCAGCTTCAGCTTTCGCGGCAACAACGCCGTGCGCGAGGCGATGCACAGCGCGTTTCTGTATCACGCCATCAAGGCCGGGCTCGACATGGGCATCGTCAACGCCGGCATGCTGGCGGTTTACGAGGAGGTGCCGAAGGATTTGCTCGCGCTGGTCGAGGACGTGTTGCTCAACCGCCGGCCCGACGCGACCGAGCGGCTGATCAAGTTTGCCGAGTCGGTGAAACAAAAGGGCAAGGCGGAGGTCGTCGAGGATGAATGGCGCAAGGGCACGATCGAAGAACGCCTCAGCCATGCGCTGGTCAAGGGCATCGTGGATTTCATTGACGCCGACATCGAGGAAGCCCGGCAGAAATATGGCAAGCCGCTGCTCGTCATCGAAGGCCCGCTCATGGCCGGGATGAACGTGGTCGGCGATTTGTTTGGTTCCGGGAAAATGTTCCTGCCGCAGGTGGTGAAGTCCGCCCGCGTGATGAAAAAGGCCGTGGCATATCTGCAACCGTTCATGGAAGCGGAAAAGAAAGCCGCCGGCGGTGTGCACAAAAACGCCGGAAAAGTTTTGATGGCCACCGTCAAGGGCGACGTGCATGACATCGGCAAGAATATTGTCGGCGTCGTGCTCAGCTGCAACAACTACGAGGTGATTGACCTCGGCGTGATGGTGCCGTGCGAGAAAATTTTGCAGGCCGCTCGCGAGCAGAACGTGGACATCATCGGCCTGAGCGGACTCATCACGCCGTCGCTCGACGAAATGGCACACGTGGCGCGCGAGATGGAACGCCAGGGCCTGAAATTGCCGCTGCTCATCGGCGGTGCCACCACGAGCAAGGCGCACACGGCGGTGAAGATTGCGCCGGGTTACGGCGAGCCGGTGGTCCACGTCCTGGACGCCTCGCGCGCCGTGCCGGTCGTCAGCAGTTTGATCAGCAAAGAGCAAAAGCCGGCATTCGCGGCGCAAATCCGCGAGGAATACGACCGCGTACGCGCCCAGCACGCCGGGAGTCAGGCAAAACTTTTGTCGCTCGAAGCCGCGCGCGCCAACGCGCCGAAGCTGAAGTTTGACGATTTGCCAAAACCGGAATTCACCGGAGTATGGGTTCTTTCTTCCGATGTAGTCGCGGACGTGAGTCCGCGCATTTCTCCATCCGGAATTGAGCCGGGAAAAGTCAGCGCCGACTCACGTCGGCGGCTACGGATCGAATTGAAAGACCTCGTCCCGTTCATTGACTGGTCGCCGTTTTTCCATACCTGGGAATTGCGGGGACGTTATCCGGCCATTTTGAACCACGAGAAACACGGCGAAGAGGCGCGCAAACTGTTTGCCGACGCGCAAAAGCTGCTGGAGGAGATCGTCGGCAAAAAATTGATTCAGTCGCGGGGTGTTTATGGTTTCTTCCCGGCGAACCGGGTGGGCGACGACGTGGAACTTTACACCGATGAATCGCGGGCGAAGGTGCTGACGACGTTTCTTTTTTTGCGCCAGCAAATTGAAAAGGGAGATGGCACGCCGAACTGGTGCCTGGCGGATTTTGTCAGTCCGAAACATCGAACATCGAACATCGAACATCCAACGTCGAATGATCATATTGGAGCGTTCGCCGTGACGAGCGGACACGGGCTGAAGGAACTGGTGGAAAAGTTCAAGGCGAACCATGATGATTACAACGCCATCATGGCCGAGGCGCTGGCCGACCGGCTGGCGGAGGCGTTTGCGGAATTTCTGCATAAACGCGTCCGCGAAGAATGGGGCTACGGCAAGGCTGAAAAACTGACCACCGAGGATTTGATCGGAGAAAAATATCGCGGCATCCGACCGGCGGCAGGCTACCCCGCCTGTCCCGACCACACCGAAAAGGAAACGCTTTGGAAGCTGCTCGACGTGGAGAAGAACGCCGGCATCAAGCTGACGGAAAGTTTTGCAATGTGGCCCGCCAGCAGCGTGAGCGGTTTGTATTTCGCCCACCCGGAATCAAAATATTTCGCCGTCGGCAAGCTTGGCCGCGATCAGTTGCTGGATTATCACGTCCGCAAAGGCATGACCTTGCAGGAAGCCGAACGCTGGCTCGGGCCGTATTTGAATTACGAACCGGGCGCGTCCGGGAGCCAGCCGGCGTGAGTTCGAGTTTACACTGTCTGTAGCACCAGCGTGATGGCGCGGTGAACGCGTTCCCAAATCGCCGTCTCCTCCTCCAGTTGCTTGCGCCCGGAGCGGGTCAGTGAATAATATTTCGCGCGCCGGTTGTTGTCGGACTTTCCCCATTCGGCCGCAATCCAGCCCTTTTCCTCCATGCGATAGAGGCACGGATAAAGGGAGCCTTCCTCCACCACCAGCACATCGTCCGAGCGTTGCTGGATGCGCTGGGCGATGGCGTAACCGTGCATCGGCCCGGCGTTGAGCGTTTTCAATATGAGCAAATCGAGCGTGCCCTGTAACAGTTCAGCTTTGGTCGCAGTCATAGTCTTTCCTAGATGTTCTAGGGAAGTTTATGCTGCATACCTAGATTGTCAAGGGGAAAGTGATTTCCGACCTGATTGCCGCCCGTTGGTGCGGGGGCAGTGCCAGATGCGCCGGTCACCAGCTACGACATCAGCGGACTTGTTTTTCCCCGGCGGAGGGTTAAAGTGTGGGTATGAAGCACGATGTTGTGCCGGTCCAGATTCGTGGAATCCTCCCCGCGCCCAGTGGTTGCGCGCTGTTTGTGGGCAATGATGACAAGGTTTTTGTCATCAACGTCGAGCCGCAAATGGGCGCGATCATCGGCATGTTTCTGCGCCAGACACCCAAGGAGCGTCCGCTGACTCACGACCTCATCAACCGGATTTTCCAGGGCTTCGGCATCAATGTCGAGCGCGTCATCATCACGGATTTGAAGAATTCCACCTACTTCGCGCGGCTCATTTTACAGCAGCAAAATGAACTGGCGCGGAAAATTGTCGAGGTGGACGCGCGCCCCAGCGATTGTCTCGCCATCGCCGCTGCGCAAAAGAAGCCGATTTTTGTCGCCTCCGAGCTTTTTGAACAAGTCGAGGACATGAGCGAGGTGCTGAACCGGATCAATGAAACCGGCAGCGAAGCTGAATAAAATGGCCGCCGTCAAGACTTCTCAGCCTGTGGCCCTCATTTGCGGCGACGACGAGTTTGCCGTCAAACAACGCGCCAAACAGCTCCATCATCAATGGTGTGATGAACTGGGCGGCATGGACCACGAAATCATCGAGGCCACTGTCTCCAACAGCGGCGAGGCGCTCACCGCGCTGGCCCGGTTGCGCGAAGCGCTGCAGACCCTCCCATTTTTTGGCTCCGGCAAGGTCATCTGGCTGCGCGACTGCAATTTTCTCGGCGACGAACGCGCCGCGTCGGCGCAGGCGGTCACCGGAACGCTGAACGATCTGGCCGAGGAACTTAAAAAATTCAAATGGTCGGGAGTCCGGCTGCTCATCAGCGCCGGCAAGGTGGACAAGCGCAAGACCTTTTTCAAAACCCTCGATAAAATCGGGACGGTCGAAACTTTTTCCGGCTGGTCGGTGGATGACCGCGATTGGGCGGAACGCGCGGAAATCGCGGCGCGCGCGGCCGTCCGCGAACGTCAAAAGGAAATTTCCGAGGAAGCGCTGGCCGAATTGGTCAATCGCGTCGGTCCCAATCCGCGCCAGCTTGACAACGAGGTTGAAAAACTGTGCTTGTTCACCGGCGAGCGGAAGAAAATCGAGTTTGCCGATGTTGCCGCCATTTGTACGCGGAACAAAACGGCGCGGGCATTTGCGCTGGGTGATGCTTTGGGCGACCGCGATCTGCCGCGTTTGCTCCGGCGGTTGGATGAGGAATTGTGGGGAGTTAAAACCGATTCGCACAAGTCCGAGATTGGTTTGCTTTACGGCTTGATTTCAAAAGTGCGCGCGATGTTGCTGCTGAAGGAGATGTTGCGCGAAGGCTGGATCAAACCGGAAATGGATTACAACCGGTTCAAGGCGCAACTGGAGCGCGTGCCGGCGGATAAACTGCCCGCGGACCGGAGATTTAATCCGCTGGCATTGAATCCGTATGTGCTTTACAAAGCGCTGCCGCAGGCGAAAAAATATACCCAGGGCGAATTGGTTCGCGCCATGGATTTGCTGCTGCGCTGCAACCAGCGGCTGGTGTCCAGCGGACTCGACGAAGCACTGGTAATGCAGGAAACACTCGTGCAGATTGTCCTGCCGCACGCGGTGGCGGCGTGAAAAGGCAAGACTGGTTATTAAAAAATGTCAACTTTAACTGCAAAATTGCTGGTGTTGGTCGGCAAGGATTTTGCCTGTGTGAAAATATCGGGTCGCGCCAATTTCTCATTCAGCCCCGATTTCAAGGTGCTGCTCGCCGGGCTGGCGCAGAAAGGCTACGGTCATTTCATTATTGATCTGTCGGAGTGTGTGCTCATGGATAGCACGTTTCTCGGCGTGCTGGCCGGGTTCGGATTAAAAATGAACCAGGCGGACGCATCCAATCAACGCGGCATTGAGCTGTTCAATCCGAACGCGCGCGTCACCGAGTTGCTGGAAAATCTGGGCGCGTTGCATCTTTTCAAAATCATCACCGGCGCGTTGCAATTGCCCGGCGACGTTGAGACCCACACGCCCGAATCCACCCATCCAACGCACGAGCAAATCACGCGCACCAGTCTCGAAGCGCACCAGACGCTCATGACCGTCAACCCGGACAACGTCGCGCGGTTCAAGGATGTGACCCAGTTTTTGGCCGAGGATTTGAAGACTTTGGAAAAAGGCATTTGAATTTGCGATAGGCGATTTACGCATCATTCCCCGATCACCGGCCATCGCGTAAATCGGAATAACGGTTTTCAAACGGACGCACCTGGACCTGGCGACAAACATAGTTGCATCGTTTCGGAAGGAACGCCGGATTTATCCGGCAGGGCGTTCAATAATCACACGGCCTTCTGCCGCATGAATGCGGCGTTCCGTCGCAGTGTCCAGTTGCGCCCGGGTCAAACCGTGGCTGGCGCAGGCGTTCCCAAGCCGGGCAGTTTCGGCGGCAAGGGTTTCGGCGGTGTTTCCGGCAGGGGCGTGCCGGCGGGCGCGCCTAAAACCGTTTCGCTTTGCGGCTTGGGCGGCGGTGGAGTGAACTTGCCGGTTTTGACAATTTCCTCGACCTGCGCGCGATCGAGCGTTTCATATTCGAGCAGCGCGCCGGCAATCAATTCCAGTTTGCTGCGATGGTTGAAGAGGATGTCCTGCGCGGTTTTGTAGCCTGCATCAATGATGTGCTTGATTTCCTCGTCAATTTCGCGCGCCGTGCTTTCGCTATAGACTTTCGGGCGCCCCATCTCACGTCCAAGGAAGACAAATTCATCGTCGCTGCCGTATTGCACCATGCCGACCTTGTCGCTCATGCCATACTGGCAAACCATCGCCCGCGCCATGTTCGTGGCCTGCTGAATATCCATCGCCGCACCGGTCGAAATATCGCCGGACATGATTTCCTCGGCAATGCGTCCGCCCATGGTCACCGCAATATCATCCAGCATTTCCTTCCGGCGGCGGCTCAAAATGTCCTTCTCCGGCAACTGCATCGTCGAACCCAGCGACTGCCCGCGCGGAATGATCGTGACCTTGTGCAGCGGATGCGTGTGTTCGAGCATCACGTTCACCAGCGCATGGCCGGCTTCATGCCAGGCGGTGTTTTTCTTTTCCTCGTCCGTCATGGCCAGGCTGCGGCGCTCGCGTCCCCACCGGACTTTGTCGCGCGCTTCCTCCAATTCCTCCATGCCCACGCCTTTTTTGTTCAGCCGTGCGGCAAGCAAGGCGGCTTCGTTTAACAAATTCGCCAGTTCCGCCCCGGAATAACCCGGTGTGCCGCGCGCGATGATGGACAAATCCACGTTCGGCATGAGTTTCACGTTTTTGGCGTGGACCTTCAAAATTCCCTCGCGCCCGCGCACGTCGGGCAGATTGACGACGACCTGCCGGTCGAAACGCCCCGGACGCATCAGTGCCGGGTCCAGCACGTCCGGCCGGTTGGTCGCGGCGATGATGATGATGCCTTCCTGCGTGTCGAAGCCGTCCATTTCCACGAGCAACGCGTTGAGCGTTTGCTCGCGTTCGTCGTTGCCACCGCCCAGGCCGTGGCCGCGGCTGCGCCCGACGGCGTCAATTTCATCAATGAAAACAAGGCACGGCGTGGTGCGGCGCGCCTGCTCAAACATGTCGCGCACACGGCTGGCACCGACGCCGACGAACATTTCGACGAAGTCCGAGCCGCTGATGCTGAAGAACGAAGCGTCCGCTTCGCCCGCGATGGCCTTGGCCAGAAGCGTTTTGCCCGTGCCGGGCGGCCCGACCATCAACACGCCTTTGGGAATCCGTCCGCCCAGCCGCTGGAATTTTTTCGGGTCCTTCAAAAATTCGACGAGTTCGGAAACTTCCTCAATGGCCTCTTCAATGCCCGCCACGTCTTTGAACATGGTTTTGTTCCGTTCCTTCGCGAGCATCTTCGCCTTGCTTTTGCCGAAGCTCAATGCACCCTTGCCAGCCATTTTGATCTGGCGGATGAAGAAAAACCAAAACAAAACCCCAATCAGCAAAAACGGCGCGACGGTCCAGATCATGTTCAACAACATCGGGTTGGTCTCGCTCACTTCCAGCTTGCCCGCCGGCGGCAACAATTCGTCTTGCATCTTTTCCGTGAGCTTGGCCTTGGTGGTAAAAGAAATCAAAACGGGCTTGCCGTTTTCTTTCACGATGGTTCCGTCCTTCTCGGTCTTGTAATAGGAACCGACAATTTCAGTAAGGTTTCCCGACTGAAGGTTGTAATTGATGGTCGCCCCTGGTGCGATCTGATTTGTTTCATACTTCTGAAAAAAATCGGCCTGCGACAGCGTCGAACTTTGTGTACCCATGCGGTTGTGAAGCAGCATCAACGCCATGATGCTGCCGATGATGGCAATCCACATGAGCAACGTCCCCGACGGCACTTTCAAACCGCCCGGCGGCTTTTTAGGATCATCACCGTTTTTTTTATTTTGATCTTCGTCGAACATCATTTTCCCCATTTAGGTAGGCCATAATACCATGTCATTACCCCTTTCGCAATGAGCTTATTCAGCTATAATTGTGCCAATGCAAATCGGTGCGTTGACGCTTCAATCCAACCTGTTTCTCTCGCCGCTGGCGGGTTATACCAACCTGCCCTTCCGGCTCGTCGTGCGCGAAATCGGCGGGGTCGGCCTTTGCACCACCGACCTCGTCAACGCCCGCTCGCTTTTGGAAAAAAACAAGAATGCTTTCAAGTTGATTGAAACCCGTCCGGCGGACTCGCCCCTGGCCGTGCAACTCTTCGGCTCCGGGCCCGAAGAAATGCGCGATGCGGCGGCCAAACTCGAATCGCTCGGCTTCGCGTCCGTGGACATCAACATGGGCTGCCCCGTCCGCAAGGTCTGCAACGTCGGTGGCGGCTCGGCCATGATGAGCGAACTCGCCAAAACCGCCGCGCTCGTCCGCGGCATGGTCAACGCCGTGAAAATTCCCGTCACCGCCAAGATGCGGCTTGGCTGGGATGATGAAAACCTGACCGCGCCGGACCTCGCGCGCGCGCTCGAAGACGCCGGTATCGCCGCGATTTTTATTCATGGCCGGACGCGCCAACAGGGTTTCGGCGGCACGGTGAATCTGGCCGGTATTCGCGCCGTCGTGCAGGCCGTGAAGCACATTCCCGTCATCGGCAACGGCGACGTGACCACGCCGGAGGCCGCGAAGAAGATGTTCGATGAAACCGGCTGCGCGGGCGTGAGCATCGGGCGCGGCGCGTTTTACAATCCTTGGATTTTCCAGCACACGCTGGATTATTTACGTGTAGCGCGGCTGTGGTCGCAGACCCAGCCGCAGCACATTGGAAACGGCGGAGGTGCTGCGGCTGGTGCTCCGCACACAGCCGCGCTCCCATCCGACAGTTTCCGTCCCCCCGAACCCACCTTTGCCGAGCGGGTTCGGGTGATGTGCCGGCATCTGGATTTGATGATTGAAGTTTTTGGCGAGGAACACGGCTGCCGGATGTTCCGAAAGGTTGCGCCGTGGTACGCCAAGCGATTCGGCCCGTGCCACGAATTCAACAAACGCGTCGTGCAGGTTTCCACCCGGGCTGGATTCCACGAGGTTCTGGAAAATTACATCCGCTGGCGGCAGCAATTTCTCGACAGCAACGGTGAATTGCAGCCACGCTTCCGCCCGCCGCCGCTGGTCGCATCCTTCATGCGCGCATCGGAACCCGCTTCGACAACACGCGAACACATTCCCGTGCCGAAAGGGCCAGTGGAGGTTTGGTAATTCCATGAATGGCACATGTAAACTTTGTGGTCGAATCGGCATCTTAAAGGAATCGCACATCATCCCTGATTTTTATATTCGCGGTTTAGAGCACAAACAGGCCACGGGAGCGCAGGGTATCGCACAGCCATTTTCTATTTCCCGCCGTTTCTGAGTTC
>PLAY01000039.1 GCA_003134375.1 Limisphaerales bacterium
TGGCAGCACTTATACGACCTTGGCTGACCCGCTCGGCACCAAAACCTACGCCTATGGCATTTCCGGTAACAACATCGTAGGGCTATATATGGACAGCTCTTTTAATCATTACGGTTTTCTCTACAACATCGGCGCTGGCACCTATACGACCTTGGCTGACCCGCTCGGCGTCTATGGAACCGTTGCCCAAGGCATTTCCGGCAACAATATCGTGGGAACCTATTTCGACAGCACTGGAATGGCACATGGCTTTCTCTACAATGGCAGCACTTATACGACCGTGGATGACCCGCTCGGTGTCAAGGGAACCGAGGTCTTGGGTGTTGACGGTAACAACGTCGTGGGAACTTATTTCGACAGCTCTGATGTCTCTCATGGTTTCGAGACCACCATCGGCCCAGTGCCCGAACCCACCACGCTGGCGCTGGCCGGTCTGGGCGGGCTGGGACTGCTGCTGTTCCACCGCCGGAAATAATCCCGCTCCGCTTTCACCAGCCCCGCATCGCAAGGTGCGGGGTTTTTTATTTTTCAAACCTATAGCGGTCTGATTTGCCGGTTTCTTTGGCGACGATTTCGCCAAGCGTCTGCGCGGAAAGGTAACTTCCCCGACAAATTGTGCGGCACGGGACGGTGCGTTGATCATGTTATCAACGAACATTCCCGAACATCGGCTGAATGCGAATATCTCGCGTTTGTCTTGCCCTTATCTGCGGGCAATTTTCGGCAGACACCATCTCCCAAGCTCAGGCTTGCGGAAAAAACCGGCGCAAAACCGAGGCGGTAAAAAGCGACAAAAGGCGGCAACGAACTTGTCGCAATTTGCCGCTTTTTGTCACTGGCAGTTGCCGCAATTTGTTGCTTTCGGTTCAATGCAATTAAACGGCTTTCAATACCGTTCAACTTTAGCCGTTCACGCGCTGGAATACACGTTGAAACTCACCACCAGGACGAACGGAAGTGAGCGGCTAAAAGTGGAAATTATGCCATGACACTTACCCCGCTGAAAATCGGTGACGAAGCTGCTCGATGTCGAACAAAACGACTGCACACCAAAAAATTACCGGACGAATCAAACGCTGCTCGATGAAACGGCGCAGACGCGCCGGACAGAAATCCGGCCGCAATCGGAATTTCGACGGCACATCCGCTGGGTGGATGCTCGCCGGCCCGTTCCTGTCATGGTGCATTGCGAGAGGCAAGCCCCATGCCAGGCACGCGCCGGCATCGCTGCATTAAAAAGTCAGCCGGTTCGTGATCGTCGCCCGTCCCGCCGCCCGGAGCGGACGCCAACGCCGTCTAGTCAGAGTGTCCGCACCGAGCGTCGTGCCGTTCGCCGTCACCAACCGGACAGGAAAACGAAATCGCGCCGGACGTGTGCCGGTGGTTCGTCCGTTCATCGCCGCGTGCCGTGTCGCGGGTTGCTGGTCGCCGGAAAAGACTGCTTCTAGGAATGGATTGCTGGCCTTTCGGGGCGGCGTCTGAACCTTTGTTGCTGCGTGTGGCTGGTGAACGTCGCGGGCCTGCTTATTGGGCGCTCTGGCTGCCGCGCCGGGCAGCGTGGCGATGCTGTGGCGCATCGCCTGATTGCTTTCCGTGCTGTGTTAGCTCGCTCGTGTTTTCGATTTCAGGCTGGCCTCGAATTCTTCACGTTCGCTTGGGGTCATCATTTTCACGTTAGCGATGTGTGGTCCGCGCGACTTGTATGGGGTGTTCTCACTTGCAGGCAGCGGGACATAGCTCGTGATAGTTGTTGCCGGTGCAGGCGTGACCGGCACGGGTTTGGCGGCCACGGCTGGTGTGCTTTGAGGCGTGGCCAGGGCATTTGCGACTGGTGCGGTTCTCGCACGTTTGCGCCGTTTGCGCGATTTTCCGCCGTCTAGGACGATGCGGCCGTATTCGGCTACGCGCGCCCGGCTGGTCTTAACGCCATTTTGTTGCAGGATTTCCGCAATGATAAAATAGGACGCATTTTTGTTACGCAGTTCCGCGATGGAGTCATGGAATGGTTTGAGATTGTTGAATGGCACGCGATGCGGATTAGGCCGGAATTCCTGAACCGCCGCGCGCAGCGATTCAAGATCGGGCGCTGGTGTGGTTGGTGTGTTCATATTTTTTGGATGTCATGGTTAAAAGCTGACGGCGAAATTCCCACGAGCTGCTTGCGAGATGTTGCCTTGGCCGTTGTGCGGCTGTTGCGGGGCCAAGTTGCGAGCCGTCTCGCAAGTTTCCGGCGCGGACATTGCGGGGCCAAGTCCGGCGCAAGGCAAGTTGTCTTGCGAGTTGTCTTGACGGACGTTCGGCGGCATTGCTGTTGCCACTGTCCGGCCATTGCCGGGAAGTTGTGCGGATATGACGCGAGACATCTCACCGGCTATCTTGCCGGACGTTGCGCGCCAGTCGCGCGTCCATCTTGCGGGACTCCGCTGAATCATCGGCGAGCGATTGGCGAGTCGAAAAAACCTTACGAAGCTAAGGGGTAGGGCTTCTACCCTATAAAAGCGGTAGCACACAACCGTGCGACTGCACCGTGACTTGAAAATGGTTGCATCGGTTTTGACACGCTTCGTGTGCATGACTGTGCAAATTGGTGATGCAATTTGTGAGACGAAATTGAACGTGCCGGCGTTTTCGTTTTTGCGAGCGCGCCGGGCACAGTCTGATTGCCGGGAATGAAAAGTGATCATGGTTCGTCCATTGTTTCGTTGTCGCAATTCCATGCCGGGTCAACTTCGGTGCCGATGATTGGTGGTGGTGGTTGAACCGGCGGTCGCATCGTAAAGATAATGCCGGGAATGATTGTGACGGAGTTTCCTTGTGGCCGTTTGCACCGCAGACCGCCGTTCAATATCCAGACAATCACCGCCAAGGACAGCCAGACGAACACGAGGTAACAATAAACGCCGTAATCCTGAATCAGGGCGTCCAGCGCGTTGAATACGGGATTCAACACTGTAGCCGGATTTAAGTTCATGGCTGGCCCTCCGATGAATTGACGATGGCGAGAATTGCCGCCTTGAACGGTGAGGGGAGTTTAGACCATGCAGCGACTACACGTGACAGGTCGTGACCGGGTGAGACCGGTTTTTGTGAGGCTATTTGTGAGGGTGTAGCGGCGAAAGGCCCGTCGTTATTGGATTTGTGGCGGGTTCGAGCCCCGCCGCTCCCGCCACTCTTCGTTCGCAGCGCCAGCAGAGAACGAAGACTGCCGCGCCGAAGCTGGAAGCGAAGGCGGCCTTCTAAGCCGGAACGATTCAGT
>PLAY01000052.1 GCA_003134375.1 Limisphaerales bacterium
AGAACAAACTCACGCTGGGCGATCCGTTCAGCGTCAATTAAGTTGCCGCCGAACAAATTATCCTGTCCGCCGCGTTGGCCTCGCGCGCCGAAAATAACGACACGATTGATCTGGCGGTTCTGGGCGGACTGAAAAACAAGGACGCGCTGAAAGAGTATCAGGTAGTCCATTTCTTGCCGTTTGATCCGGTGCATAAACGCACGGAGGCGACGGTCAAGGGGAAGGACGGAAAGACTTTTAAAGTCACGAAGGGCGCGCCACAAGTGGTTCTGGCTTTGTCGGCCAATGCAGGGCAGGTGAAGGCGGCGGCGGACAAAGCTGTCAACGATTTCGCCGCGCGCGGTTTTCGTTCATTGGGCGTGGCGCGGGCCGAGGGCGACGGGCCGTGGCAATTTCTTGGTGTGTTGCCCATGTTCGATCCGCCGCGCTCAGATGCGAAGGCGACGATTGCGACCGCCTTGACCATGGGCGTGAAGATCAAGATGGTGACGGGTGATGCACTGGCCATCGCCAAGGAGACGGCGAAAACATTAGGAATGGGCACGAATATTCTCGATGCCGGCACGCTCGGTGACTCAAA
This sequence comes from Limisphaerales bacterium, assembly GCA_003134375.1. Lineage (GTDB taxonomy): Bacteria > Verrucomicrobiota > Verrucomicrobiia > Limisphaerales > UBA11358 > UBA11358. The sequence continues at coordinate 581 of PLAY01000052.1, forward strand.
AAAACAAGAGTCGGCGGCAGTGATCGAGTCCATCGAGAAGGCCGATGGTTTTGCCCAGGTGTTCCCTGAACACAAATTTCACATCGTCGATGTCCTGCAAAAACACGATCACATCGTCGGCATGACCGGCGATGGTGTGAACGACGCGCCCGCACTGAAGAAAGCGGACTGCGGCATCGCCGTTTCGAGTGCGACGGACGCGGCGCGCGCGGCGGCGGCCATCGTGCTGCTNNGGCGGATTTTCCAGCGGATGAACAGTTACGCAATTTATCGCATCGCCGAAACGTTGCGCGTGTTGTTGTTCATGACGTTGGCAATTCTGGTCTTTAACTTTTATCCGTTGACGGCGGTGATGATTGTGATGCTGGCGTTGCTCAATGACGGCGCGATCCTGTCCATCGCGTATGACAATGTGCATTACAAGAACAAACCCGAAGCATGGAATATGCGCATGGTGCTGGGAATCTCCACGGTGCTGGGCGTCATCGGAGTCGTCGCAGCCTTCGGGTTATTTTATCTCGGTGAACGGGTTTTTCATCTCGACCGGGCGCACATCCAGACGCTGATGTATTTGAAACTGTCCGTGGCGGGACATTTGACAATTTTCCTGACGCGCACGCGCGGGCCGTTCTGGTCCATCCGCCCAGCGAAGATTCTGTGGATGGCGGTGCTCGGCACGCAAATCGTGGCGACGTTGATCGCGGTTTATGGATTGTTCATGACGCCGCTGGGCTGGGGTTGGGCCGGATTCGTGTGGGGCTATGCGCTGCTGTGGTTCCTCTTGAATGACCGCGTGAAACTGCTGGCGTATCGGATTTTTGATCCTGTCAAGAAAGCCGGGGCGAAACCTGAAATCAAAGTTGCATCTCAGCCCGATGCCAAAGGTGATGAGAAAACTTCGGCTAAACCCGAAGCCAAACCCGAAGTTAAGCCCGAAGCCAAAGCTGAATCGAAATCTGGAGCCAAGGGCGAGCCTAAATCCGAGGCTAAACCTGACGCCAAGGCTAAGCCAGATGCCAAAGTCGAGGACAAGCCCGAAGTAAAAGACGAGAGTAAGCCCGACGCCCAAGCTGAGGCCAAGCCTGACGCCAAGGACGAACCTAAACCTGAGGCTAAACCCGACGCCAAAGCCGAGTCTAAACCCGAAACCAAAGCTGTTGGTCCCAAGCCTGAAGCAAAGGCCGAAGCGCAGCCTGAATCCAAGCCTGATGACAAGGTCGAGAACAAGCCCGAAGCAAAAGAAGAGAGTAAGCCCGATGCCAAAGCGGAGGTTGAAGCCAAACCCGCAATCGAGCCGAAACCGGAAGCCAAAGCCAAGACGGCGACCGATTTGACCCCGCAGATCGCGGCCAGGGCCTATGAACTCTACGAACGTGAAGGTCATCGCGACGGTCAATCGGCGCAGAACTGGGACAAGGCCGAACAGGAAATTCGCGCCACTCAAACCAAGGCTGAACCCAAAGCTGAATCCAAGCCAGCGGCCAAAGCCGGGTCAGCGCCGGAAGCAAAAGCCCCACCGAATCCTGATGCCAATTCAAAACCTGCGGCCAAGGTTGAGCCGACGCCGGCAGCGAAGGTCGAGCCTAAACCTGAAACCAAACCCGACGTTAAATCCGAGGCAACCTCCGAACCTAAACCAGAAGCCAAGACCGAGCCGGCTGCTGATGTCAAAGCTCCAGCCAAACCGGAAGCCACAGCCGTACCGCCGTCCGCCGCCAAATCAGAACCGAAACCGGACACCAAAACCGACATCAAACCAACTGACAAAGTTGAGCCAAAGTCTGATGGCAAAGCGGAAACCAAACCGGAACCAAACGCGAAGCCAGATGTCGATGTATCACCTCAGCTCGTCAAAAAAGTCCATAAATTTTACGAGCAATTAGGGCGCGAGGATGTTCGTGCCGTTGAGGAATCGGATCAGGCGAAGCAAAAAGCTCCCGAAGTGGAAACCAAAAAATAAGCCGGCGCGAACCTCGTGGCTGACACGGCTGAAAGAATATAGATGAAAATCAAATCAAAGGATTTCCGCTTGCGTCCTGGAGCCAGAGTTAAACTGAAGGAGTGGTCGACGCGGGTGAAACCCGTTTGCAAGTCGAAGAAGCGGTATCAAAAACTGTTGGAAGCGCACGTTGCGGAATTGAGTTCATTGCAACAACTGCACTACGCCTCCCACCGCTATGCGTTGCTGCTGATTTTTCAGGGAATGGATGCTGCCGGCAAGGACGGCGCCATCCGGCACGTCATGTCCGGGGTCAATCCGCAAGGCTGCGAGGTTTTCAGTTTCAAACAACCTACCGCCGATGAATTGGAACATGATTTTCTCTGGCGCACGACCCGCCATCTGCCAGAACGCGGGCGGATCGGCATTTTCAATCGTTCCTATTATGAGGAGGTGCTGGTCGTCCGGGTGCATCCGGAAATTCTCCGCAACCAGGGGTTGTCGGAAGAGCTGCGCGACGAAAAAACCATCTGGAAGGAGCGGTATCGGTCCATCACGGATTTGGAGCAGCACCTTCACCGCAACGGCACACAGGTCATCAAATTTTTCCTGCATCTGTCGAAGGACGAACAGCGAAGACGATTTCTAGAACGCATTGATGAGCCGGACAAGAATTGGAAATTCAGCATCGCGGACATTCACGAGCGGAAATACTGGAAGCATTATATGCGGGCTTATGAAGATTGCCTGACCGCGACCAGCACTCATGAAGCCCCTTGGTTCGTCGTTCCTGCCGATGATAAAGAGGATGCCCGGTTGATTGTTTCCCAAATTCTCCTTGATGGAATCAATGAACTGAAAATGGCCTATCCCAAAACCACTGCGAAACGGTGGAGGGAATTAAAATCCATCCGCAAAAAACTCTGAAGTCAAAGCAATGCACATGGAAGGTTGAACCATGAATAAACTCAAGCGCATGTGGAACAAACTGCGGGGCAGCTTTTGGTTTTTGTCCTCGTTGATTGTGGCGGGCGGCGTCGCCCTAGCAGTGGCTTTGATTCAAGCGGATACCAGCGGGAGCGGACAATGGCAGGCCCGCTGGCCGCGCTTGTTTGGGGCCAGCGCGGCGGGCGCACGCGGAATGTTGTCCACGATTGCCGGTTCGATGATGACCGTGGTGGCGTCACGTTTTCAATGGTTTTGGTGACGCTGGCGCTGGCCTCTAGCCAATACACTTCGCATATCCTGCGGAATTTCACGCAGGACCGCGTCACCCAGGTCGTGCTCGGCATCGTCGCCGGCATTTTCATCTATTGTCTGATCGTGCTGCGCACCATACGCAGCGACGACGCGGGCGAATTTATTCCAAGCCTGGCCGTGTCTTTCGGCGTCGTGCTGGCGATCGGCGGCATCGGCGCTCTCATTTTCTTCATCCATCACATCGCGGCTTCAATTCAGGCCTCAAGCATTATTGCCTCGGTGGCCAACGAAACCATGGTGGCCATTCACCGGCTTTTCTCAGGGAAACTTGGACAAGAACCTATTGCTGACGATGAGGATCAGCCACCGCTCCCTCTGTCGGAACGGAAATGGCAGGCAGTCCCGGCCAAAGCGAATGGTTACATCCAAAGCGTGGATAACGCGACGCTCCTGCGTTTGGCGCGGGAGCACAAGACCATCGTGCGGATGGAACGCGGTATCGGCGAGTTTGTGGTTCACGACACCCCGCTCGTCTCGCTCGCTCTGGAGGACCCGCCGAAAAAAGAGATCATCGCCACTCTGCAGGCGGCCTACAGCATTGACCGGCATCGCACGCTCGAACAGGATTCCGCTTTCGGAATCCGGCAGATCGTTGACATGGCGTTGCGCGCACTCTCACTCGGCATCAATGATACCACGACGGCAGTGATGTGCGTGGATTATTTGACCGCAATTCTGGCGCGGCTGGCCTCCCGTAACATCCCGTCATCGCACCGCTATCAAGAAGGGGAACTGCGGGTGATCGCCATCGGGCCAACCTTTGCCAGCCTGGTGACCGAATCGTTCGATCAAATTCGCGGCAGCTCCAGCGGCAATGTCGGCATCATGTTACGGATGCTTGGCGCGCTGCAAACCATCGCGAGTCTGACGGCCAGCCCAAGCCGGCGGCAGGCGCTCCGCGAACAAGTGGAATGCATTGCCGAACTGGCCGCACGCACCATCGAGTCCCCACACGACCGGGCACGATTTGAGAGCCGGCTGGCGCGTGCGCGCGAAGCGCGCGAAACGGAGCCGGTTAAAAAAACGATCTCCCTGGGAAATAGTTGAGAGAAATGTTCAGCGCTTCACCAACGCGCGCACGACTCGCTTGAGGGTCAGGCCTTGGACCAAAATGGAAAAGATGACCACGATGTAAGTGACAACCAGCACGATTTCACGTTCGTGACCGGCAGGCAGCGACAATGCCAGCGCAACGGAAATTCCGCCGCGCAAACCGCCCCACGTCATGATGGTGACGGTTCCGGGCGTGAATTTCCGCCAGCGACGCATCACGGTCACGGGCAAGGCCACGCTCACCCAGCGCGCCAGCAGGATCGCCGGAATGGCCAGCAGCCCCGCGAAAAAGAGTTCGCGCGTGAAGGTCAGCACCAGAATCTCCAATCCGATCAGCATGAAGAGTAGCGCGTTCAGGATTTCATCGAGGAATTCCCAAAAGGCATCCAGATGTTTGCGGGTGGTGTCGCTCATGGCAAAACGCCGACCGTGGTTGCCGATCAACAGGCCCGACACCACGATGGCAATGGGGCCGCTGACGCCAATCACCGACGCCAGCGCATAGCCGCCCATTACCAGCGCCAGGGTCAGCATCAATTCCAAGCGGTAGTTATCCACGCTTTTCAACAGGCGATAGGTAATCCAGCCGATGACGAATCCGAACACCGCTCCGCCCACGGCTTGTTCGAGAAACAGCAGCCCAATGTGCGCCACTGATGCGTGCTGGTCGGCCACCGCGATTTCACGCAGGACAATGAACGCCACCACGCCAATACCGTCGTTGAACAGCGATTCGCCGGCAATCTCGACTTCTAAACTGTGCGGCACTCTCGCGTCTTTCAGAATCCCGATCACCGCCACCGGGTCGGTGGGTGAAATCAGCGCGCCGAACAGCAGGCACCACGCATAGCCCAGTTCGAATCCCAGCCAGCCGAGCGCCCAATGAATCAGTGTGCCGAAGACGAACATGGAGATGACCACGCCCGCGATGGCAAGCGGAGCGATGACGCCTCCTTGCTTGTTCAGATCGTCCAGATTGATATGCAGGGCGCCGGCGAACAGGAGAAATGAAAGCATCCCTTGCATCAGTGCTTTGTCGAAATCAATCTGCTTGAGCAAATTTTCGGCACCCTCGCGTATCCAGGGCGCAAAATGCCCGGCTCCGATCAATCCGGCGGAGACGAGTAGGGCAATCAGCATCACGCCGATCGTGGCCGGCAGTTTGAAGTAGCGGTAGTTCAGGTAGCTGAACATCGCCGTGAGGGTGATGAGTAACGCGATGATTTGAAATACAGTCATCTGGCAACGAGTTCGCGCCTGTTATAAAGCAATGAAGCGGGCATGTTAATCTTTTTCCACGCCAGAAGACGAAACGACGCTTTGAATCCAGTCATCGCGAACTGCCCGAACAGGGAGTCGAAACAATTCTCAGCGCGTTCGGCGTCGGAATCCAGGCCGTAATTCCTGAACCCTGCCAGGCGAGGCAAAGTACAAGATTTGTTTCTTTGTTCGCTTAAAGGCAGGCTTGCAACGCCAGTTGTTTTCAAGCTAACGTTCGAAAACGCCGCATCGGATCGACATTAACCATGGCAAACCTGGCAACCACCAATATCTATCTGGCGATTCGGAACCCCGACGAGCGATCTCACATTGAGGATCAACTTGTGCTCGACGGTGTGAATGTTTCCTGTTTCGCTTCCGTCCAGGATCTTTGGGAACACTTCCAAACCCGTCCGGTACGCTTTGTCATCACCGACCGCCGCTTTGGCACAGGCTTCGACGGCATGGAATTGGTTCGGCAGATCCGAAAAAATTATCAGCTTCCCTACGTTTACGTGCTCATGCGGAGCCGCCTGGCCCAGCTCAAGGAAATCAGGGAAGGGCTGGACCTTGGTGTGGATGACTATCTGGTTTATCCGCACAATTCGTTTCAAATCCGTTCGCGCGTTTTGGTGGGGTTGCGGTGGCTCACCTACATTGATTCCATCACGTGGAAAACCAGAACCGCCGCAGCCTGAAAAAACGTTGCCCGCGTCCTGCGGATGAGGTTTGAATTTGCCGTCGGGAATCTGCCGGACACGGATTGAGCGCTGCCAAAGCCGGAGAATCCCTCCTGATAAGTCAGAATGCTTCGCCAGTGTCCATCGGGATGCGGCCAGGGCAGGATGAGGGCGAGCGTGACCAGCAGCGCCGTCAGGTCCGTCCGCAATTTTTGCGTCCAGAAAAAGAAGAGCGCCACCGCCAGAATCACGCCCAGCGCGACATAATCGAGATTGAGCGCCTGCATGGCCGCCATCTTAACGGCGAACGCCCAAAGTGGCCAGCCCGGCTTGAGGGTGTCACCGCAAACCCCCAACGCCGCATCCTTCATAACGCGTTGCTTGCGCCACCCCTCAATCCGGCAGTGTCCGCCATTGTCGTTTCGCCAGAAGGGGATCAATCCGCACCAGCAGCAGGTACGCCACGCGCCGCTTCAGACGCTGCCAGAGCGTGCGCGACTTGCGCCATTCTTCCAGTTCAATCCGGCAGCAGTGTTTCAAGTCTTCGGCAAAAATTCCGCGCGCCTGTTCCGCCATGTCCCGGTTCTGAAACCGGATCATCATCTCGTAGTTGATCCGCAGACTGCGCGGATCGAGGTTCGAGGAGCCAACATAGACGACGTCGTCCACGAGGATCAGCTTCGCGTGGAGAATCTGCGGCTGGTATTCATAAATTTCCACGCCGTCCTTCAGGAACCGGCGGTACAGGCTTTGCGTGGCCAGTTGCGACAGCGGCACGTCGGATTTTCCCGGGAGAATCAGTTGGACGCGCCCGCCACGATGTGCGATCCGTCTCAGATCGTGCCGCAACCGCCGGGTCGGCAGAAAGTAGGCCACCATGATCCGCACGTCACGCGCGCGCGCCAGGTCCCCATACAACGCCAGTTTGATCGGGTTCCGTCCCCGGCCCGGTTCACTGAAGAAAATCTGTTCGGGTGGCCAGACCGCGGATAGGTTCATGGAAAACCGCCGCAGGCGCGTGAAAAGTTTGTGCCGGAATTCCGCGCGCGCGAACATTTCCTCAAACGAGGCGGCCAGTTGTGCCGCCAGCGGGCCTTCCAGCTTGAGGCCCAGGTCGCGCCAGCCGGAACGAACGCCGTCTCCTTCATATTCGTGAGCGATGTTGAAGCCGCCCACAAACGCCACCTGCCCGTCGCAAACCAGCAGCTTGCGATGATTACGAAGCGAGAACCGCATCAAGGCGGCCGGATTGAACCAGCGCGCCTCGCCGCCGGCGGCCCGCAACGGCTCCCAGAAATGGTCCGGCAACCCCATCGAGCCGAAGGCGTCAATGAGCACCCGCACCCGCGCGCCACGCAGTTGCGCGCGGACCAGCGCCTCGCGAAACTGCTCGCCGAGCGGTCCCGGCGCGAAGATGTACATTTCGAGACACACGGACGACCGCGCCGAATCAATGGCCGCCAGCATCGCGGGAAAAACTTCGTCCCCGGTGCGCAACCACTGACAGGCCGTCTGGGTCGGAACGGACGACATGCCCGACACCTTATTTTGCGGCGGCAAAAATGGCAATGCCGGCAAACGCCCGGGAATGGGCACCGGCGTTTCACAATAAACTGTTGCCGGCTCGACGGCGCAGCAGTTCAGGCCGGCAAAACAGGTGGCTTCCCTGACACTGGCAGTTGGACTATACTCTCGCAAATCGGATCCATGCACCGAACGGATATCTGACCAAGCCTTCGTTGGCGGAAGCCGGGCGGACGCATCAATCAAACGCGAGGAGACCAATATGAACGAGACCTTGAATCATTGGTGGGCGGAGATTCAAAACATCATCAACTATCCGCTGATTGAACTGGGTGACAGTCGCCTGACGTTGAACAGCATCGTCAAGTTGCTGCTGGTCATGGCGCTGTCCTCGCGGAACGCCACATCGCCCTCGGCCATCGCGTCGAAGTCGGCGGCGTGGCCGGCCAGATCACCAAAATCAGCCTACGCAGCACGATCGTCGTGACCAATGACAACATCACCATCATCGTCCCCAACTCGAATTTCATCACCAACCCGGTGACCAACTGGAGCTACGGCGATCCCAAGGTGCGGTTGCGCCTGCCGGTCGGCGTTGCCTATGGCAGCGATGTCGAAAAGCTAAAGCGGGTGTTGCTGGAGATTGCGGCGGAGAATCCAGCCGTGCTCAAAGAGCCGGCCCCGTCGGTGCGCTTTCTCGAATTCGGCGACAGTGCGCTGAACTTCGAACTGGCTGTCTGGACCATTGACATGGCACGCAGCCCGACGCGCTTTCGCAGTGACTTGTTTTTCGCCATCGAACGAAAGTTACGCGAAAACCACATCGAAATTCCCTTTCCGCAGCGCGACCTGCATCTGCGTTCCGGAAAAATCACGATCGAGAACAAGAGCGGCGGCGGGTTCGAGGCGGGCTTGCAACCGGATTAACGAGACGAACATTCTCAGTTACCACCATCACGGACGTGGCCGGCTTCTTCTTCTTTCTCGGCCTGGCGGCGCTGGCGCTGCGGTGGTTCGGGACGTAACCTCGGGTCGCCAGCCAGATGCAAGGTTCAGGCTTCGGCAGCTTCTTCTGGAAACTGTTTGCTCATGCAATCCGGGCAAATGCCGTGAGTAACGTCAATCTTGGCGTGTTCGGACAAGTAACTATCCAACGATTGCCACTTGTCTTGTTCGTTGCGGATTTTACGGCACCAGGCGCAGACTGGGAGCAATCGTTCGAGGGCGGCAATGCGATGCCTTTGCCGGACAGTGTACGCCACCAGCCAGGCAAACGAGCAAAGCACAGCGACACGAATCAGCAGGTTGATAACCGACACTGTCATGGGCCATGGCACGTCATGGAAAAAACTGAAGGCGAAGCGCACCACCGGCTGGCTCACGGCGAAAAACAAGCCCCAACGCAACCCCCGGTTCCATGCCGCAAGCGCAACGGGAAAAATAAAAGCGATGGGAAATTGGATGGTCGGGCCGGCATAATAGTCCGCAGTCAGGAATATGCCGGCAAGGCCAAACCAGACCGTCGGATGCGCGGACCACACGGTCCAATGGGAAGGACGTTGGTCTGAAGTGGAATAGATCATGGCCAAAAAATAACACGTCCCACCTCAAACGTCCATGCGCCGACCAGAAGTGGCAACCATGAAAACCTGCATAATCGAGCATTCGAAGTCTTGCTTCCCCCCACCTTTTGCCGGGAGTATGGCAGGAAGCATTATGGCGATTTGTCCGTCGGTGAAGACGCGCCCACAAACCCGCCGGATATACCGATGCCCCCGAGGTAGTTATTGAGAAATGCCTCTGGCGTTCCCAATTACTCGTTCACAAGTCGCCGCTCCCGGCCTTCTCGACTTCGGCGCGCAACAGATCGTGCAGGGTGATGATGCCCAGAATTTTTCCGCCGTCGTCATCCACCAGGACGACGAAGTTGATGGGGGATTCGACCAGCAATCCTTGCAGCTTGCGGACCGTCTGGTGCGGCAAGCAGGTCGTGGCGTTTTCCAGTTTGGGGGCGCGGTTTTCCCGCAGGGCCGCCTCGGCTTCACGGCGCGTGAGAATGCCCGTCAGCTTGTCCCCCTGCACCACCGGGAAACGCTGATAGGGATGCGCCTTCAGGACGTCCTGCAATTTGGCCGGGACCAGGTCGCGGATGATCACCGGACGAAAATTCGCTATCGCCGAGACCGGAAATTGCTGCCAACTCTGCAAATCGCGCGGCGGACGCACGTGTTCAATATGGTAGCCGTCCTGGGTCAGGAGCGCGTCGTAGAAATTCTCCCGGTTCATCTTGCGGCTGATGGCCTGGCTCACCAACGCACCGATCATGAGCACGGGCACCAGCGCAAACTCATGCGTCATTTCAAACACAATGAGGATGCCCGTGACCGGCGCTCCCACCACTGCGCCCAAACACGCGCTCATCCCCACCACCGCCAGCGTCAGCGTATCAGCCCGCGCCATCGGCCATTCCAGTCCCACCAGCCCCGCCAGGGCCACGCCCGTCATGCCGCCAAAGAACAATGTCGGCGAAAAAATCCCACCGCACCCGCCAAAACCGTAACAGGTGAACGTGGCGATGAACTTGGCGGCCAGCAGCACCGTTGCGAGTTGCCAGCCGATGTCGCCGGCCAGGGCGCTGGACAGGTCGTCGTAACCCAGGCTGAATACGCCCAGCCGTTGTGTCCGCTCAAACACCGCCACGCCCAGTCCCCAGGTGATAAGCCCACCCGCGAGCGGCAGCAGCCAGCCGGGAACCCGACGGGTTGACTTCATCCGTCCGCGCAATCCCAGCGACGCCTTCTGGAAATAGACGCCCACCAGTCCCGCCAGCGCCGCGACCACAGGGGTCAACAAGTAACCCACCCACGACGGCGCAGCCGCGCCGGTGAGGGTGAAGGAAGGCTGCGCCCCGATGACACCATGCACGACCAGCGCACCCAGCACCGACGCCAGCAGCACGCCGCCCAGCAACCGGCTGTTCAGGTCACCGATGATTTCCTCCAGCACGAACGTTGTGGCCGCCAGCGGGGTGTTGAAGGCCGCCGCCAAGCCCGCCGCCGCGCCGGCTGCCGCCGCCAGCCGCCGGTTCTGCTTGGCTTCGCCGGCCAGGCCGGCCAGGTTCGAGCTCACCGCGCCGGCCAGTTGCACGCTGGGTCCTTCGCGCCCGAGACTCTGGCCGCCACCGATGCTAACAATACCGGCCACAAATTTCACCCAGGCCACGCGCCACGGCACCGTCCCGAAATCCTTCCAGAAGGCGAGCTTGAGCTGCGGAATGCCGCTCCCGGCCGCCTCGCGGCAAAAAGAGTTCAACAACCAGCCCATCAGCAGGGACGAAACGACAATAATTGCCAGGCTGCCGATGAGAAAGGTGGACGTTGACTGTTGGGACAGCTTGCCCAGTCCCAGCCGGTAGAGCCAGTTGATGCCCATTTGAAAAAACACCGCCGACGCGCCGGCACCCAGACCGTAAAGGCATGTCTGCAACACAGCGCGAGACTGCTTGGGCAGCCTCTGTAGGTAATGGACCAGGATCTGCATATCGCAAAAACAAAAGTCTCTCGCCCGCTCGCAGTCAATTCAAGGTGAATTATTTCCGGCAACCGTTAAGAGCGAGGCCCGCCGCCTGAGTCGAAACCTCGCCACTCGCTGTTTTGATCTTGAAGCAAGGGGGCTCAAGGCACGAAGCGAGGGCCGAAGGTGAATCCGCACAGCACTCACCTTTCGTTACCTCTGCTGTGTGGTTCAACTCTTTATTCCCGTGGAACACCTTCGGTGGCGGATGATCACAATCGTTGATATGGCTTGATGCACATACAATTAGCTAAAAACCGTAAAAGGTTACTCGAATGAGCAATCTCGCGACCATCCTTGGAGAGAAGCAACAATTTCTTGAGCAACTTGTTGATAATTTGTGCCAAGTCCCAAGAGTCATAGCAAAGTTCTTGGGCGGTTTAGCGGATGTCGTGCGGATTGCTTGTCAGGCTCATTTTTAAGAAACGTGCCTTCAATTCCAAATAAATGAACTGGCGTGAAAATCCTCTCGTGCGCGAAATCCTAAAAGCAAANNCGGCGGGTGCAATGTGGAGCGCAGCCGGATGAGGCGAGCAATACATTGACGCGCCGACCGGCGACACATAATCGAATCCCGATTCGCGCACACGGCAACCAGCAGATGCGTTGACATGGTGTTGACGGGAACATTCCCGAACGTCGCTTCAGTGCAAACTTCTCGCGTTTGCTCACCTCAATTGAGATTGGACTTTCGTGAGGCTAATCCAGCCTGTGCCGTAAATTTTCATAGGGCACGCGTTACCCCGTAGTTTCACACGGTTTTTACGGCTCGCCAAAATCTCGCCGATGGTCGCGCGAAATGCTTCGCTTGTGCTAACCGCATTGTTGCGTCAGGTGCTAACCCTGTTATTTCACCGTGTTGCTAACCGCGTTGCGAACTTTGTTGCTTCGGATGTTGCCTCGCCGTTGCCAACCCTGTTGCGAAGCCGGTGCTAACCGTGCTGCCAGGGTTTCAAACCATTCGCCGCATTCCTTGAAGGTTCCTTCCCGCCGATAGGCGCGGGTGCCAGGTGTCGGCTCGCCGACAATGGGCAGCAGCTCTTTCGGCACCTCGATGAATGGAAACTGAATGAACGGCATATCGCATAAAGTATCATAACGAATACAGTTGTCAACTACAAATCTTGGAATTTTTCCTGCCGTTGGCTTGATGCCGTCTTGCACATGACTTGCGGCTGCATTTGGGCCGCTTTCAGAGACCGCTCAATCCCGGAAAGCCGGAAAGGGGTGGGCGGCGAGTCGCCCGCGAGGGGGTTGAGGGTCAACCGTTCAATTGTGACCATGCTGACACCGAGCGCGCTGGCGTCCGAGTATCACGTCCGCCGATCTCGTCGTGGCTGTGTCCGCCTATGCTGCCAGCCGGTGCGATGGGCGAGTACGGCAGCGCCATACTACACCGCAAGGGCGCAAAGCCGCTTCGCATCTTCAAATTCTTCCGGGCGCATTTGGTTCCGCTGATACTACTTCGCTCGCCGTCAACAAAAAAGGCCAGCCTCGATCTGAGCGGGCTTCAATGGCCTCAAAGCAATGAATGGATGCCCACTATAAGGGCATACACTTTTCGCGGATAAGTCAATGCACCAAGGCAGAGCATAAACCTTGGCAAAGAACTCGACATGTTTGCAACGTTCCTGAACCGAGTGGCGAAAATGAAGGCATTTGTCCGAACTCTGGAAAACAAAGAACATGTCGGCAAAAGCGGAACCCTTTGCAAAAGCGATTCTCAGGCCAAACTGTTTGAAGTTTTTTATCTCATCTCGTATCAAGAGGCTCTTCCCGATTATCGTTTCATCGGACAAGGCGTCGGCATAGATGAATAGCGCAAGAATGGCTCCAGTTGGTTCCAGTCGCAGCCCTGCAAAATCGGAAAGACCCCGAAGCTTGGCAACAGCTGAAAGCACCTCCTCGTCTTTGAACTTCGGGAATCCAGTTCCGAGAGCTGCGATGATGCCACCAGCAGCGAACATAACCGTGCGACTGCACCGTGACTCGAAACTTGTTGCATCGGTTTTGACACGCTTCGTGTGTATGACTGTGTAAATTGGTGACGCAATTTGTGACGCGAAATTGAACGTGTCGGCGTTTGCCTTTTTGTAGGCAGGCCGGGCACGGTCTCGTTGCCGGGAATAAAAAGTTGTCATGGTTAGTCCGTTGTTTCGTTGTCGCCATCCCACGTCTGGTCAACCTCGATGCCGATGATTGGCGGCGGGGATTGCGTCATGAAGATGATAGCGGGAATGACCGTGACGGAGTTGCCTTGTGGCCGTTTCCGTCGCAGGCCACCGCTCAATATCCAACCGATGGCCAGCAGCGCCAGCCAGACAAACACCAGGTAGAGATAAACGCCGTAATTTTGAATCAGGGCGTCCAGAAAGTTGAAAATGGGATTCAGCAATTCAACGGGATTTAAGTTCATGGTTCGTCCTTCGTTTCAGTTTCTCACTCTCTGTCCCCATCGTGGCTGTGATGGTTGCCAGCCTCGCCAGCATGTTTTCCGACAGAAGCACATGGCCAATCCATGTCGTGGGTTTGCAGGCGCGTAAAATGCGATTGCGACGCGCCCAGCTTGCCTTCCTTGATGCGTTTGTGGACGGCCGCCCGCTGGACGGGCACGAACATGGTGACGCCGGCGGATGAGATGTCGTCGTCCTTGAAATTATTTCTGCGGAATTGACATCGCTCCTCCCCGTCTCTAGCCTCTTTGCGCAAAGACACGCGCTTTGCCCCGAATTCCCGTTCGGGGATTTTTGTTGCAGTGGGACAGGCATCCTGCCTGTCAAACAGAACAGAGACAGGCTGGAAGCCTGTCCCACCTTGAAAAAAAATATGGCAAACACAATTTTGGTCGGCGCCCAGTGGGGCGACGAAGGCAAAGGCAAAATCATTGACGTGCTGACGGAGAACGCGGACATCGTCGTCCGCTACGCCGGCGGCAACAACGCCGGCCACACCGTTTTCATCGGCAAGCAAAAATACGTCCTGCACCTCGTGCCGTCCGGCATCCTGCGCAAAAAAAAGCTGTGCGTCATCGGCAACGGCGTGGTCATTGACCCCGTCGGACTGGTTGACGAAATCAAAGGACTCCGCAAGCTCGGCGTCAAGGTCGGCGACAATCTCGTCGTGAGCGAGACCGCCCACGTCGTCCTGCCGTATCACCGCGAACTGGACGCGCAGCGGGAAGTTCTCAAGGGCAAAAATAAAATCGGCACGACCAAACGCGGCATCGGCCCGGCCTACGGCGACAAGGCGGCGCGCGTCGGCCTGCGGATGATTGACCTCGTGAACCCGAAACGTTTCGAGGAAAAATTGCGCCTGCGCATCAAGGAAAACAACGAGGTGCTGCGCGCGCTCGGCGCCAAGCCGCTTTCCTTCAAACAGGTTCTCAAGGAATATCACGCCGCCGGGAAACAATTGAAGCCGTTCGTTGCCAACACCGTCGTGCTGCTGCACCAGGCGATGCGGCGCGGCGACAATATTTTGTTCGAGGGTGCGCAGGGCACGTTCCTCGACATTGATCACGGCACGTATCCGTTCGTCACGTCGTCGAACACCACGGCGGGCGGCGCGTCCACCGGCTCCGGCGTGGCGCCGAACAAAATGGACGAAGTCGTCGGTGTGATGAAGGCCTACACGACGCGGGTGGGCGAGGGGCCGTTGCCGACGGAGAACGCCGAAATCGCCGACTTGCTGCACGGGATGGGCCGCGAATTCGGCGCGACGACCGGACGCGCGCGGCGCTGCGGCTGGTTTGACAGCGTGGCCACGCGACACGCGACCATGGTCAACGGCATTGACAAACTTGCCGTCACGAACCTCGACGGTCTTGACACGGTGGAAACCATCAAAGTCTGTGTTGCCTATCGTCATGGCCGGGCGCGTTACGATTTCGTTCCGAACGACGCGCAGACGCTTGCGGAATGCGAGCCGGTATATGTGGAATTTGAAGGCTGGCATACGCCGACGGACAAGGCGCGTTCGTGGAAGCAACTGCCGCCCAAAGCGCGCGCTTATTTGAAGGCGATTGCCGAATTGACCGGGGCGAAGCTGGCCATTGCCTCCGTCGGCCCGAGCCGCGACCAGACGATTTTTGTTTGAAAATGAAAATTCGTTTTGCGAAAGCCGCGGTTGAAAAATCCCGGCAAACTTTGAAAGCCTTCGCATTTTTAACAACCATTTTTGCAATGACTCTTTCTTCCTTCGCCGGATCCACTAATTCATTGGAAAGATTTTCACCGCATTTTTCCACAAACACCGAAATTCAATGGCAAGCGCCGACGAATCGCTTGCCGAAAAGTTTTTGGATTTACAAAAAACTTCCGTCACGGCCTTTTTCGGCGTCAGTCATTTCCAATGCTGTCGTTCTCGCTTCATTGCAGGACAAAGGATTTCCCAAGCCCTCCACGAATGCGTTTTTTATCTGGAGTGCCTTTAATCCATGCGGCATGAGTCATAGCATCTTTTCCATTCAACCAGCCTCCACAACCATTTCTTTTTCATCGCCCAATCAAAATCTTTCGACGAACAATGTCCCCGACGATGAAACCGTCACAAAACGGGCGTTTGAATGCGCGGCTCGATTTGGCCTGGATCGGACGCACCTGATTCCGAAAAATGTTTATTCTTCATCGAATGCTGCTGGATGCGAAGAGACATTGACGAACGGTATTTGCGCCCGCGGAATTTTTTATCCCGCAAACTGGATGGTGTCAGTTTTTTTGGTGATGCGAATAATGGCTCGGAAGGTTTTTCAATTGAGTTTGGCAGTCACGGGCAAATTCGTTCCTTTTCCTTTGTGTGGCCAAACCTCGAACCCGATCAAATGAGCCTAACCACCAGTCCGAAAGAAATTATCCGTTGCATTTGGGAACATAATGTCATCGTATTGCCCGATGATAAACCGACCCGCCGTTTCTGAGTTCG
>PLAY01000105.1 GCA_003134375.1 Limisphaerales bacterium
GACATTCTTGTCCCGTGTTTCATCCTCACGAAAGAGGCGACTGGAAAGTCGCCTGAATCCCGCAATGCGGGACTGGAAAGCCTGCGCTACGTAATAACTGGAAATGCTCTAATGTGACTGCTGCTGTTGTTGGATCGCTTTGAGCGGAGCCAGTGTCTGATTTGCGAGCCGGTGCAAAATAATCCAAACGATTATGAGGACGACTGAGACAAAGCCAAACGGATGCCCAAACCTATGAGTGCCGCTTTCTGCTTCCGTTTGATGGTGGCAATGACCGGCGCGCCGCATTTGGGACAAATCCGCGCATGGTCGCGTCGCGTATTTATTGGCGGGTGCGGCGTTGGTTTCAATGATCCGGATTGGAACAAACGGTTTTCTCCGATCTCCAATTCAATGAAGTGGCGCATGGATAAAACACCCGTTAAGCTGAATTATGTTCATTATCGGACTCGGAATCGCCGCGCCGCCACAACGCTACACCCAGCGCGAATGCTGGAGCGCGCTGCAAAAATCCGAGCCATTCGCCCGGCTCGCGCCGCGGTCGCGCGCCATTCTCCAAAAAGTGCTCTGCGGCGACAACGGCATCGCCACCCGTCACCTGGCGCTGAAACCGATTTCCGAAGTTTTCAATCTGACACCCGACGCGCTCCACGCCCGCTTCGCCAAACATGCGCCCGCGCTCGCGGTTGAAGCCGCGCAACTCGCGTTGAAGGACGCGAAATGCAAACCCGACGAAATTGACGCCGTGCTCATCAGCACTTGCACGGGCTATTTGTGTCCCGGCCTCACCAGCTACGTCAGCGAACGGCTTGGCCTGCGTCCGAACGTCTTCCCGCTCGATCTCGTCGGCCAGGGCTGCGGCGCGGCACTGCCAAATTTGCGCGCCGCCGAAGCCATCCTCACCGCCAGCCGCGCGGGAAAAGTCTTGTCCATCTGCGTCGAAGTTTGCAGCGCGGCATTTTACCTCGACGACGATCCCGGCGTGCTCATCAGCGCGTGCCTCTTTGGCGACGGCGCGGGCGCAGCGGTGCTCGCGAACCAACCGCAACCGAACCGCCGGCGCGTCGAATGGAAATTTAGTTCATCGCGTCTCGCTCCGGACAAACGCGACGCGCTCCGGTTCGAACAAAAAAACGGGATGCTGCGAAACATTTTGTCGCCGCAAGTCCCGCAAATCGCCGGCGACGAAGCCGGCCGGCTGCTGAACGAGTCGCTCGTGGCCGCCGGCGTGAAACGCGAAGGCATCACCGGCTGGATTTTGCACACCGGCGGACGCGATGTGCTGCTGGCGCTGCGGGACAAGCTTGGCCTGACGGATTCCGACATTCGCCATAGCACCGCCGTGCTGCGCGAATTCGGCAATCTCAGCAGCCCGACGGTTTACTTCGTGCTCGAACGCGCGTTGCACGATGCCGTGCCCGACGGTTTGTGGTGGATGTCGGCCTTCGGCGCGGGGTTTAGTTGCCACGGCGCATTGCTGGAGGTGGGGGGCGTGAAACGTAAAGCGTAAAACGTGAAATACCAAGCGGCATCCACCCATCACGCATCACGTTTCACGAATTAACACCATGAAACGCATCGTCGAACCTGAACTGCTCGATACGCTGCCGCCCGACGACCCGCACGCCGCCGGCTCGCGCCGTGATTTGCGCCGGCTCAATGCCTGGATGCGCAACCACGCCGTCATGGCCCGCGCGCTGCAAACCGGTTTGAATGGCCACGCGCCAAAACAAATCACCGAACTCGGCGCGGGCGACGGCGATTTTCTGCTGCGCGTGGCGCAACGGCTCTCATCGTTTGGAGTACCGTCTTCAGGCGGCCCGAACCGGCTAAAGCCGGAACTCCGAACAACTGGTATGTGGAATGAAGTGAATGTCACATTGCTCGACCGCCAAAAAGTCGTGACGCCGCAAACGCTGGCGGCTTTCGCATCGCTTGGCTGGCGCGCGGAAGCGGTCGTCGCGGACATTTTTGACTGGCTGCAAACACCGGCCCCGGCGGAAATCGTCATCGTGAATGAAGTTCTGCACCATTTCGACGACGCGCGTCTGGCCGGGTTGCTTCGCGTGATTGCCGGTCGCACGCACCTGTTCATCGCCATCGAACCGCGCCGCGCGCCCTGGCCGTTGTTTTGCAGCCGCCTGCTTTGGGCGATTGGCTGCAATTCGATCACACGGCACGACGCGACGGTGAGCGTGCGAGCGGGTTTTGTCCGTGAAGAACTTTCCGCGCTCTGGCCGGATAAAAGAAACTGGCAATTGACCGAGCAACGCGCCAGTTGGTTCAGCCATTTGTTCATCGCACAAAAATCCGGCAGGTGATATGATCATCCCAATTCCAAACAGGAATCGGCACATAAGCAACTTCGACCTTCAACATTGGACGCCCGTTGGGATTACGAACCGGGGTGCAGTTCCTGGGAGCGCTGGCGTCTCGCCGGCGATTTTTGCTTTTGGTTCCCAACTGGCCGGCGGGATGCCGGCGTTCCCAGGGAGTTTCGTGGGACGGATTGAGAAATGGTAACATCTGTGAAACCCATCATCATTGTCGGGGGCGGACTCGCGGGGTTGACGCTCGGCATCGGGCTGCGTCAACGCGGCGTGTCGGCGGCCTTGTGGGAAGCCGGGCATTATCCACGCCATCGCATCTGCGGCGAGTTCATCTGTGGGCGCGGCCAGGAAACGCTTGCGCGGTTGGGTTTGCGCGATTTGCTCGAACGCGCAGGCGCGGTGGGCGCGAACACGGCGGCCTTCTTTTCCGCAACCCAATCCACCCGGCCGCTGCCGCTGCCTTCACGGGCCATGTGCCTTTCGCGTTTCACCCTGGACGCCACGCTGGCGGAAAAATTCCGCGAACTCGGCGGTGAATTGTGGGAAGGCAAACGCCGGAGCGACGGAGACGCCGGCGAAGGCGTCGTTCGCGCCACGGGCCGGCGCTTGCAGGCGGAGGAGGGCGGTGCGCGCTGGTTTGGAATGAAAGCGCACGCGCGCAACGTTCCGCTCACGGCCGACCTCGAAATGCACGTTTCACCGCGGGGCTATGTTGGTTTATGCCGGGTCAACGGTGGCATGGTGAACGTCTGCGGATTGTTCCGCCGTCATGCCGGCGAAAGTGTCGGGCCGCAAAACCGGCGCGAATTGTTGCGCGGACCAACCGGTTCGCCGTTGCACCAGCGGCTGGCTTCGGCTGAATTTGATGAAAACTCGTTTTGTGCCGTCGCGGGCCTTTCGCTGCGGCCGTACCAGGCGGTCACGCGCGCGGATTGCTGCATCGGCGACGCCATCACCATGATCCCGCCCGTCACCGGCAACGGCATGTCCATGGCCTTCGAATCGGCGGAACTTGCCATCGAACCGCTGGTCGCGTGGAGTCGCGGGGAAATTTCCTGGGCCGAAACCCAACCGCAAATCGCCCGCCGTTGCGACGCCGCATTTGCCCGGCGGCTCGCCTGGGCCAAATGGCTGCAACGATTCGTGCTGACGCCGTCGCTGCAAAACGCGCTGGTCAGGTTCGCCGCGCGGAGCGACTGGTTCTGGCGGATGGCGTTTGAAAAGACACGGTAATACGTGTGGCTGGTTTTGTGGAACACAGATCTTTGTCGCGAAGCGTTTGGAGTGCGCCGGCTTTAGCGGCGCTGTCAAGCGGGCGAAGAACATGGAGAGGCGGGTAATCTTGGTGTGGACGGAAAGCGGTGCTGAAGTCACCGCCACGTCGCGCCGAAGCGTTGCGAAGGCGGAAGTCCAGACGCTTCGCGAATTTCGCGGCGCGACTGCTTGTGAATGGCGTTTCTGATGGAGCAGTTCTTCTGAAATCCCTGAACTCTTTCGTGTGTTTCATGTATTTCGTGGTTAAAATATCCCCATGAAACCGCTCGCCGACTGCCGGCTTTACGCGTTTGTTGACACGGCCTTCTTCCATGGCCGCGCGCCGGAAGTCTTCGCCCAACAACTGTGCGACGGCGGCGCGGATTTGATCCAGCTCCGCGCCAAAAAATCCACTCCCGAGGAAATCCGCCGAATGGCTGAGGCGATTCTGCCCGTCACCCGCCGCGCGAACGTCAGCTTGGTCATCAACGACCATCCGGACATCGCCCGCGAAACCGGCGCGGAATTCTGCCATCTGGGCCAGGAGGATTTTTTTGATGCCGGGTACAAAAACGTCTCCGAACTGAAAGGTAGGGATGGCTCGCCGAGCCGTCCGTTATGGGGAGGTGGAGCTTCCGTCGGTCGCCCCGGCGGTGCGACCCTACCAGAAGTGCGAATCGGTCTTTCCACCCACTCGCCGGAGGATGCCAAACGGGCGCTGGCGGCCGGACCGGCCTACATCGCCATCGGGCCGGTATATGCGACGGGCACCAAACCGATGGCGAAACCGGTGACACTGGAATACGTCCGCTGGGCGGCGGCCAATGTAAACATTCCGTGGTTCGCCATTGGCGGCATCAATTTGCGGACGCTGGATGACGTTTTGGCGGCTGGCGCTAGGCGCATATGCGTCATATCGGCAATTTTGAACTCAACGGATGTGATGAAAGCCTGCTTGAAGTTCCGACAGCGGTTGGGGGGTTGAGGCAGAAAGCAAAAATTGGCGCGGGTGCGCCGCGCCAGTTGGGGAAAATTTACAATTTGTATTCGCGCCTTCCTGATTCAGCGAAGGGACAGGGCGATGTTGATTTGATTGATGGCGTTGTTGATGTGTTTGGTGACGCGCTTTTGGTTTTTGACTTCGGCGGCGCCCAGCACGTTTTGAAGCAATCCTTGGGCTTCGCGCAGCTTGGCGTCCGATAAAGGCTGCGGTTGCCTGTCTTTGGCGTCGCCGCTGAGAGTCACGCCCAGCAACTTGGCGGCGGCCTCAACTTGATGCATGGCATTCACGCGATGACCTTTGTAATCGTGATCGCCGGTGGCCAAAATAAAGTAAGCGCTCTGCAGCATCCCGGCTTCCGTCGAGTCGCTGAACGCCACAGTTTGGAATTGGTTCTGAACGACGATGGAGCCGTTCAACGTTTGCGTGGTGGCTGGTGTCGCGGCGCGAAGATTCACGCCCCAGGCCAGAACGGTGACTAAAACCGCAGTTTTTGCGGCTATTTTGAGATGTTTTGTATTCATATACGCCATAGTTGACGGAGCGGGAGTTTGTGAAGTTACACGTTTCAGCGGGAATGTCCCGGCGGGACATTTGAGAATAGCCCGGCGTTTCAACGCCGGGAAGTCTTCGCGATTGACCGAGTCCCGGAGGGACGGCTGAAAACACACCAAAGAAATCGGTCGTCCCGGCGGGACTTTGGTGGATTTGCGCCTGGCTCCCGGCGTTGAAACACCGGGCTATTTTCGGCTCGTCTCTCCGAGACGGGATTGCGGCACGCATTTATGTTTGCAACTCTAGCCATGCAAGGACGTCGTCTCTTGTTGGCTCTTCTTTTTCTATTTCTCTATCCGAGTTCTTCGAGGACGTATTTCAACGAAGACCGAAGGTCTGCAAAATCATAAATCGTGGATGAAATGTATATGGTCGGCTTCATCTTTTAGGGTTGTTTTAGCACATTTTCAAAAACTCCGCTTCGTTGATGATTTTTACGCCAAGCTTTTGCGCCTTGTCGAGCTTGGAACCAGCTTCTTCGCCAGCCAGGACGAAATCCGTTTTTTTGCTCACGCTGCCGCTGACCTTGCCGCCGAGCGCTTCGATTTTTGCCGTGGCGTCCTCGCGCGTCAGCGTCGGCAGTGTACCGGTGAGCACGAACGTTTTGCCCGCAAACGGGCCGGCTTTCGCCGCCGGCTGGTAGAGTGACGATTTGAAGTTCAGCCCGGCCTGGGAAAGTCTTTCGACCAGCTTGCGGTTTTCCCGCTCGCCATGCCAATTCACAATGCTCTGCGCGATGACTTCGCCGATGTCCTCGGTTTCGGTCAATTGCTCCGCGCTGGCGGCGAACACCTGATCCAGCGTGGCGAAGTGACGGGCAAGCGCCTTGGCAACGCCCGCGCCGACGTGCAGGATGCCAAGTCCGAAAAGCAGCCGCCACAGGTCGCGCGATTTGCTGGCGGCAAGGGCATCGAGAAAATTCTTCGCGGACTTCTCGCCCATGCGTTCCAGTGCAACGACGGCTTCGAGTTTCAACTCGTAAAGGTCAGCCACATCGCGCGCGAGATTGCTTTTGACGAGTAGCGCCGCGAGCACTTCGCCGCCACCTTCGATGTCCATTGCGCCACGTGAGCACCAGTGCTCAAGCCGCCCGCGCACCTGCGCCGGACAGTTGGGATTCACGCAACGCAGGACAACATTTTCCTCTTCATCTCGGAGGGCGGAACTCTGCGACGCCCCATCTTCTGATTCAGTTTGGGGCTCATGTAACTCGCCCCTCCGAATGGAACGTGAAACCTTCGAGCCGCATTCGGGACAGGTTTTGGGGAACGTGAATTTTTTCTCGCCGCCGCCGCGTTTTTTCAAAACCACGCTCACGACGGCGGGAATCACTTCGCCGGCTTTCTCGATGACGACGGTGTCACCGATGCGGATGTCTTTTTCGCGGATGTAATCCTCGTTGTGCAGCGTGGCGCGGCTGATGGTGCTGCCGGCGAGGAAGACCGGTTCGAGTTCGGCCACGGGCGTGAGCGCGCCGGTGCGGCCGACCTGGATGGTGATGGCGTTGAGCTTGGTCTCGGCCTGTTCCGGCGCGTATTTGTAGGCGATGGCCCAGCGCGGCGCTTTGGCCGTGGCGCCCACGCGGCGCTGTTGCTCGAAGGAATTCAGCTTGATGACCGCGCCGTCGGTTTCGTAGGCAAACTTTTTGCGGACCTTGTCGAGGTCGGCGATGGCGGCGATGAGATCGTCTTCCGATTTGCAGAACCAGGTCCGCTCGGGCGTTTTGAAGCCGAGGGATTTCAGGAAATCGAGCAGTTCACGCTGTGATTGCGGAGCGCCGGCCTCCGGCACGGCGTGTTCCGGCACCAAACCCAAACGTGCCGTGCCGGAGGCCGGCGCTCCAATGCCGTAGAGGAGGATGTCGAGCGGACGTTTGGCAACGATTTTGGGATCAAGCTGTTTGAGCGAACCGGCGGCGGCGTTGCGCGGATTGGCAAACATTTCCTCGCCGGCGGATTTGCGCTCGGCATTCAACTTCTCAAATCCGGCACGCGGCAGGAAAACTTCGCCGCGGACTTCCAGCAAAGTAGGACAGGCGTCTCGCCTGTCTCCATCTTCGAACAACGATTTCTGTTTTGATTTGGAGGCAGGCGGGACGCCTGCCCTACGTTGCAGCGTCAACGGCACGCTGCGGATGGTTTTGAGATTGGCGGTGATGTCGTCGCCGGTGGTGCCGTCACCGCGGGTCGCACCCACGGCGAGCACGCCATTTTCGAAGCGCAAACTCACGGCCACGCCGTCCACCTTGGGTTCAACGACCCATTCCAGCTTTTCATCCGGCAAAAGTTTTTGGACGCGTTTCACGAAATCGCGCACTTCCTCCTGCGAATACGTATTGTCGAGGCTCATCATTGGCACGGCGTGCCGGACGGACTGGAATTCGCTCAAGGGCGCGCCGCCGACGCGATGGCTCGGCGAATCGGGCGTGGCGAGGCCGGGAAAATCTTTTTCGAGGCCGAGCAGTTCGTGATAAAGCCGGTCGTATTCCTGGTCGCTGATCACCGGCCTGGCTTCGACGTAATAGGCATGGTCGTGCTTGCGGATTTCCTCCACGAGCTGGGGGTGGCGTTTTTTGGCTCCGGCCGGTGTCACGCGGGAATATTTAACGCAAAGGCGCCAAGAAGCAAAGGCGCCAAGCAAGGAAAATTTTTTACCACGGATGGACACGGATAAGGGCGAGACGCGAATTTCGTGAATTGACGCGAATTCAGTTGGCGATAATTCGCGCAATTCGCGTCAAGCATTGTGCTCCCTCTTTTCAATCCGTGTGCATCCGTGTCCATCCGTGGTTAAAGAAAAAGTTCTGCGGCACTCTGCGTCCTCGGCGTCTCTGCGTTGAAGGCGTTTCGGTTGCGGCTCCGCCGCGCAGCGGCTTGGCGTTAAAAAACCTTTTTGACCGGGCGCCGGCACAACCCTACGCTGCCGGGGTGCGCGGGAACCTGGCCAAGGCCTTTGAACTGACGAACACGCAGGTGTTTCGCCGGGCCGCCCTGTCAAAATCCTACACCGACCGGTTGGGCCGGAAATTATTCCTGTTGCTCCTCACCATCCAGGGGCTGGGCGCGTTTGCCTTGATCACGCTGGGGGTCATGTTGAAGAAATCCGGCGTGGCGCGAAACGTGATGGGGCCGCGCATCCGGCAGGAAATCGTCCGCGCCGGCGTGGCGCTGATGCCAATGTTTATGTTTGTGGCGTTCGCGCTGGGATTTCTCGTCATCGGTCAGACGGTGTCCGCCCTGGCGCGGGTGGGCGCGACGGGTTACCTCGGCTCGACCATGGTGATTGTGGTGGTGCGCGAACTGGGGCCGCTGCTGACTGCGATGCTGGTGTTGGCGCGAGTCGGGACGGCGCACGTGATCGAGCTGGGCACGGCGCGCGCCACGGGCGAGGTCGAGGCACTGGAGGCACTGGGCATTGACCCGGTGCATTACCTGATCGTGCCGCGCGTGTGGGGAATGATGGCGGGGATTTTTTCGCTGACGGTTTATTTGATCATCGGCGCGCTGGGGAGCGGGTATTTGTGGGCGTTTTTGCAGGACGTGCCCCTGACGCCGGGGGATTATTTCAAGCAACTGACCGAGGCGCTGGGCTGGCTGGATTTTGCGCTGCTGGCGCTGAAGACCGTTGCGTTCGGATTTTTCATCGCCATTGTAACGTGCTATCACGGACTGGCGCAGCCGTTGCGGCTCGAAGAGGTCTCGCGCGTGGCGGTGCGCGCGGTGACGCAGGGTGTCATCGTGTGCATCCTGATTGATATGCTGTTCATCCTGCTTTATCTCGTCACATGAGCGAAAACCAGGACCAAGCGGCGATTGAGATGCGTGGCGTCAGCGTTGGGACCATGCGCGATGTCAGTTTTATCGTGGTTGAGGACGTGAACTGGACGGTGTTGCCGGGTGAATTCTGGGTCATCGCCGGGCAGCAACATTCGGGCAAGAGCGATTTTCTGATGCTGACCGCCGGGTTGATGTCGCCGGTCAGGGGCAGTTGCCAGTTTTTCGGGAGGGACACCCGGACCTTCGGCGAGGCGGAACTGGCCGAGCGGCTGCGCGTGGGATTGGTTTTCGCCGGCGGGCAGTTGTTCAATCATCTGACGATCCGCGAGAATGTGGCGTTGCCTTTACAATATCATCAAAACCTGACGCCCGACGGAGCGGCGCGCGAAGTGCAATCGCTGCTGGAACTGATGGAATTGACGCCATTGGCCGATGTGACACCCGCGAACGTCGCCGCCAACTGGCGTCAGCGCGCGGCGCTGGCGCGGGCGCTGATTCTCAAACCGGAAGTGCTGTTGCTGGACAATCCGTTCCGCGGACTCGGCGGGCGGCATTTGCAATGGTGGCTGCGTTTTCTCGACCAGTTGTGGCGCGGCCACGAATGGTCCGGCGGCCGGCCAATGACGATGGTCGTGACAACCGACGATTTGTCACGCCTCACGGGATGGCAAAATGCGGACCGGAAATTCGCGTTGCTGCGCGACAAAAAACTCATTCCGCTGGGTTCGTGGCGCGCAGTCGAGGCAACCAACGACCCGGTGGTAAAAGAATTGCTGGCCGTGCCGGTCGGCGCAACAATGTGAGGAGAACATGGCATTGCAAGATTTGACCCCGCAATTACGCACGCGCCTGAACAAGATGGAGCGCGCGGTGGGCTGGTTTGTGTTTCTGGCGACGGCCCTGCTGCTGTTCGGCTTCGGCTATTACATATACCACACGGCGGAGCGGAAGGGTTGGTTCAAGATCAAGGCGCCGTTTTTTACCTACGTCAAAAGCTCGGACGGTTTGAATGTCGGCGACCCCGTGGTGATGATGGGCTTTCCAGTCGGTCAGATTACGCTGATTCACGCGATGCCGCCGGGCGATCCGCACAATGTGCGCGTTGAATTTGAAATTCTCGATCCGTTCTTCCGTTACATCTGGACCGGCGGGTCGTATGCCAAAATCAACGCCGCCGGATTTCTCAACCAGCGGCAGCTCGAGGTCACGCGCGCAACCAACGGCTACGCCATCTGTGTCACGCAGCCGGTGACGATGTTCACCGATCTTGACAAACTCGCGCAGGACATCGCCGCCGAGCCGGGCCACTGGCAGCTTTCTCAGGATGTCTTTGATGCCAATTCCAACCTGCTCTTCCATGCTTACGACACGTTGACCACGTCGAACCTGCAGATCATCGCGGCGTTGAAGCCGGATTCCATTTACGCCTACAACAACACCGTGAACCGCAAGCGCATCGTGGCGTCGTGGGATGGGCGTTTTCATCATTACAAGATTTTCAAGTCCGGCGATGACACCGCGTGGCTGCGCGCCGTGGAAACACCGCCGGTTTCCGACCAGTTGCAGGCGATGGTTTCACAGGTGCAGTCGGCGTTGCCGGGAATCCTTTCGCTGACAAACAAAATCGCCGCCGTGCTGGACAACGCGGCGAACGCAACCTCGAATCTCAACCTGACTCTGGTTGAAGCACAGCCGATGATTACAAACTTTGCCATGGTGAGCGAACAGTTGCGCGAACCGGGCGGCCTCAGCGTTTGGGCGCTCGGAACGAACGGGGATTGGCAGATTCAAACGGCGCTGACGAATGTGAATTCCTTGCTGGTGAACACGGACACAAACTTTGGCGCGCTGCTCATCAATCTCGCCAACATCACCAGCAACTTGAACGCACAGGTTCAGGCGAATACAAACCTGCTGGGTGGAATTTCAAAAGCCGTCACGGATGCGGATGGTCTGGTTCAGGGACTGAAACGGCACTGGCTGTTGCGCTCGGCGTTCAAGACCAACGCGCCGCCGTCAAAGCCGAAAAACAGCCGGTAAAGTCAGGCGGGCTGCCCCAAAAACCGGCGGTAATGCTCCTGTTTTCAAACCCAGGGTCGCACCCCCTGGCCCAAAGTCTTCAGGCCACGAGGAAACAGATGAATCCCGCGACACAGAGGAGAAAGAAGAGAATGACTGCCCCATCGATCGGGCCAAACTGGGCTTCTTCCGAGTGGTTGGCCGGGACGAGCGCAGTATTAAAAATATGGCTCTTCCTGCTCACGTTGTAAGCAATTTTAGTCATGCCCTGCAGTCGAGCATGGGCCGGGCCAGCGGATGCCGGGGAGGATGAACGAAAAGCTGACGCGAAAAAGGCGCGAAAGACAGAATTTGTCCTGGGATTTGACAGCAAAAAAACGCGCCGGGGGACCCGGTGTCAAGCCGGCTGTCCCAAAAACCGGCGGAGACGGTTGAGCATCACCGCGGCGAAGCGTTCATAAGGCGCGAGCGCCCGGCCGTACATTTTCATTTCGTCAATTGTCTCCAGTGTCATGCCAAAATCCAGGTCGTGAAACGCGCGGCCACGCTTGACGCGCCGCAACCAGCGGGTCAGATCGGTGACTTCCTCGATTTCATCCTTCGGGCCGGGATAAAACCAGACCCGCCATTCGTCGCGGCGGAAAAACCCGGCGGCCTTGCGCTTGTTGGCAAACCACGAATCGCAAAGCAGCATGCAAACGGATTTGCCCGGACGCCCGCCGAGCCGGTAAAAAACAATGGGTGCGTTCGTTTCGCCAAAATGCTCGAACGCTATGTCGAGCGCATCCTCGGATGGCGGAGTGAACCGGGTTTGAAAACCAAAATGAAAGCCGCCTTGCCCGGCGCGCGATTTTTCAACGCAAAGATTTTCCGCGAAAATCCAGATGATGTCCGTAGCGAAACCGCGCTCGGCGAGCAGCTTTTTCCAGGCGTCGAGAGCTTCCTTCAACGAGGGGCGTGTGAACGGCGCTTCCGATTTCATGGCGGGATTCTAACCGGTATTTTTCTGAAACCAATCTATAAATAATTTGATTCCCGCCTCGATTTTGACCTGCGGATTATAGCCAAGTTTCGCGCGCGCCTTCGTAATGTCGGCAAACGTGACCGGCACGTCGCCAGGCTGCGGCGGCTGGCGGTCAATGATGGCTTTCCTGCCGAGCGCGGCTTCGAGCAATTCGATGAGGCGGCCCAGCTTCACGGTTTGAGATTCACCGAGGTTGAAAATTTCAAAGCCGAATTCCTTTTGCGTGGCGGCGATGATGCCGTCAACCGTGTCGGTAACGTAGGTGTAATCGCGCGCCATGCTGCCATCGCCAAAAACCGGGATCGGTTTGCCGGCGTGGATGAGCGTCGCGAACTTGCGGATGGCCAGGTCGGGCCGCTGGCGCGGGCCATAAACGGTGAACAAGCGGAGCATGGTCACGTCCATGCCGTAAACGTGATGATAAACGTGGCCGAGCGACTCGCAGGCGAGTTTGCTGGCGGCGTAGGGCGAAATGGCGGAAAAAATCGGGTCATTCTCGCTGAACGGCACTTTGGAGTTCACGCCATAAACCGACGACGAAGAAGCGATGATGACTTTTTTGACGCGATGGTTCCGCGCCGCTTCGAGAACATTGACCGTGCCTTCGACGTTGACGCGCTGGTAAAGCGCCGGTTCGGCAAGGCTGGGTCGCACACCCGCGCGCGCGGCCAGGTGGATGACCTGGTCGAACTTCACACTGCCGAACAATTTGTCGAGCGCGGCGCGGTCAGTCAGATCACCGTGGATGAATTCAAACGGTTTGGCTCGCCCCGTGGAATAGGCGGGGCTGCCTGCCGTTGCGGGGTCCTTGGCCGAGTTATTCCACGGGGCGAGCGACTGGATGTCGCGGAGGTTCCGGCGTTTGAGTTGCGGAT
Organism: Limisphaerales bacterium; assembly: GCA_003134375.1. GTDB lineage: Bacteria > Verrucomicrobiota > Verrucomicrobiia > Limisphaerales > UBA11358 > UBA11358. The sequence goes on from PLAY01000105.1 coordinate 12,834, forward strand.
CGTAAAAATTGTTGAGGTCATCGAACGCCCAGACGCTGTGGCCGTCGTGCAACAGGCGTTCGCAAACGTGCGAACCGATGAAACCCGCGCCGCCGGTGACCAGAAAGTTCATGGCCAAACGCTAGCAATGATAAAGCAGACTGTCGAGAGTAGGGACACGAACCAAGCAACAGAAACCAAACCTCCAGCTTCATTCCCTCTCCCCGCAGCGCGGGGAAGAGGGCCAGGGAGAGGGGCTGCCTTCAAAAAATAGTCGTTTACGCTGCGCCTATGAATTCCACAAGCAATGCCCGCCGTCTCCGTCGTGAACAGACCGACGAAGAAAAGGAATTGTGGCGTGCCCTGCGGGCGGGACGTTTTGCGGGATTCAAATTCCGCCGTCAGCATCTGTTGGGGAAATACTTTCTCGACTTCTATTGTCCCGCCGCAAAGTTATCCATCGAGCTGGACGGGTTCCAGCATGGGCTGCACGAGCAACGCCAGCGTGACGAGGAGCGCGAAAAATTTCTGGCGTCAGAGGGCGTCGAGGAATTGCGCTTTTGGAACCATCAATGGTGGGAGAACCGCGAAGGCATCCTGTTGGAGATCTGGAATGCCTTGCATCGGAGAACCGGCTGCGTCGCCGTGGAGCGGAAGGTGCAAAACCATCGTTTTCTTCCGCCGAAGGCTGATGCATTGATTCAGCCTCCACCGGAGCCGATTTGAAATGTGCCACCTCTCCCCCAACTTCGTTGGCGGAGAGGGGGAAGAAAGTTTTCACAACCCGTTCAACACATCAATCAATTGCCGCAGACGGCCGTAATCGCGGCGGTTAAAGCCGAACGCAATGCGCGCCAGGTCCAGGCTGTCCCGGCCTTCAACTTCTTCCGGCGTCGGTTTGATGGGCTTGATAGGCTCGCCATTGATGATGTCTGCGAAATCCTCGTTGATGGCAGCGAGGGCGGATTCTGACGGTGCATTTTTGAGCCGGATGATGAACAAATCCTTCACGAAGCGTGTGGATTGGAAATTCCGGTAAAAGCGCGTGATGATTTTTACTGCCTCGTCGGCGTTATGGGTGATCTGGTAAAAATTCAAGTCTTCGGGTGAAATCAACTCATCGCGGAGCAAATGTTCGCGGATATATTTGTCCCAGGCTTTCCAATACGTTCCGCCGGGAGGTTCGACGAGCACGAGCGGCATGAGCAGGCCTTTGCCGGTTTGCATGAGCGTGAGCGCCTCGTAACCTTCGTCGAGCGTGCCGAAGCCGCCGGGGAAAAGCACGATGGCGTCCGAATGGCGGATGAAAATCAATTTGCGCGTGAAAAAGTATTTGAACGACATCAGTTTTTTGTCCTCGGCAATGACCGGATTCGCGCCTTGTTCCCACGGCAAACGGATGTTCACCCCGAAACTATTTTCGGTTCCGGCACCTTCGTGCCCGGCCTGCATGATGCCCGGGCCGGCGCCGGTGATGACCATGAAGCCGGCTTTCACAATCTTGCGCCCGAAATCCACGGCCTGTTGATATTCCACCTTGCCCGATTGTGTCCGGGCCGAGCCGAAAATGGTGACCTTGCGGACGCGCGCATACGGCGCGAAGAGGCGGAAGGCATAACGCAATTCGCGCAGAGCGGTCTGGATCACACGCACGTCGCCGGTCTCCTTCACGTCCGCGAGCAGCTTGAGCGCGTTTTCGATGATGTCGGCAACCTCGTTTTCGTTGTGGCCGCCGCCTTTGAAGGCGATGAGTTCCTGGATGCGGCGTTGCAATTCCAAATCGGCGGCGGGCTTGGCCGCCCGGTTCCCTTTAATCATGCGGCCAGAATAACTTTGCCGCGGATAAAAGCAACCGCCCGCTTTTGCGCATTGACAATGGCGGCGGAAAAACCATACTACGCGCCCATTTGCGAGCCCCGCCCGTGAGCGGATTTTCTCGCCCCCAGAAAGGAAGTGAGTTGCGTTGACCGAAATTAGATTAAAAAAAGGCGAACCAGTGGAACGTGCGTTGCGGCGACTGAAGAAAAAAGTCGACCGCGAAGGAACCCTCAAGGTCGTGCGCAATCACCGGCATTTTGAAAAGCCGAGTGAAAAGCGGCGCCGCAAGGAAAAAGCCGCGCGCTTTTCCGCGATGCTGACCGCGCGCTACGCCGACCTGTAATTGGATGGCTTTGTCGGGCCGGGCGCGGCTGAATGTTCGCCGCGCCCGGCCTTTTTCAAGGGAGCATGGGCGTGAGGCAGATTCCCAACGCTCCATCACACCAACGGCCCAATCGGAATCATGTATTCACTTTCCACCTGCTGGAATTCCAAACGCCACACGGACGGTCGCGCCATGCTGCGCGAAATCCGCGACCTCGGCTTTGCCTACGCCGAACTCAGCCACGGCATCCGGCTCGGTCTCCTGCCCGGCATCCTGGAAGCCGTGGACGCGGGCGAGATTAAAATTTCCAGCCTCCATAATTTTTGTCCGCTGCCGCTGGGCGTGAATCATGCCTCGCCGAACCTCTACGAATTTTCCGACGAGCGGCCGCGCCAGCGCGAACTGGCGGTCAAGTACACGCTCAAGACCTTCGAACTGGCCGAACGCGTCAAGGCGCCGGTTGTCGTGCTGCACCTCGGCAGCATGGACTTGAAGGATTACACCGAGAAACTGACCGGCATGCTGGAGCGCGACGGAAAAAAATCGCCCAAATACGAAAAGCTCCGCGCCGAAGCCGCCGCCAAACGCGAAGCCAACAAGGGAAAAGCCGTCGAGCGCGTCTATGAAACGCTCCGCATCATTCTGCCTGAAGCCGAAAAGCGCGGCCTCAAACTCGGCATCGAAAACCGGCAGGCGCTTGAGGAAATTCCGCTGGAAGGCGACTTCGAGTTTTTCTTCCGCGAGTTTGACAGTCCGAACGTGGTTTATTGGCACGACGTTGGCCATGCGCAAATCAAGGAAAACCTCGGTTTCCTTCACCACACGCAGCATCTCGAATCGCTCGCCGCGCGCCTGGCCGGATTTCACGTTCACGACGTTATTTTTCCCGCGGCCGACCACGCTCCGCCCGGCTCCGGCACGGTTAACTTCGCCGCGCTCAAGCCATTCGTGAAACCGGATCACATCAAAGTCTTTGAACTCAGCCCGTCGCTGCCCGTTGAAGCGGTCAAACTCGGCATCATTCACGTCAAAATATACTGGGGCAACGAGTGATTTTGAAATCCCGACCGGCGATTGGCGGGCATTGTTCCGGCCATGTCCTAATTTACTGTAGCGTCGAACCTATGGCTCGAACGAATCGGCGCACAGCGCCGACACTACAACCCAAGTCAGGACGCTACCGTTGTTCCGGCAAGCTTGACAGGCAACCGGACAAGGCAAAAGATGTTGGCTGTGGAGGCGCCAGCTTAGCTCAGCGGTAGAGCAACGGTTTTGTAAACCGTGGGTCGTCAGTTCAATCCTGACAGCTGGCTCCATTTCTTGTCGCTTGAGCAGCCAGGAGATGGACAAGTCGGGAATCACAATGGTGATACCTAACGAATCCGACCCCTTAAACCCGACTTTCGGAAATTTCCCGGCAAATCATTTTTCCACCTGGACAATAAACCTGACTGTGGTCCCTTTGCCGGGCGCGCTGTCCACCTGGCATTCTCCGCCGATGCCCTCGATGCGTTTGCGCATGTTGGTCAGGCCATTGCCACCGGAAATGCGCAGCGGATCCCTGGTGGTTGCGCCCACGCCAATGCTGTCGGGATCAAACCCCTGGCCGTTGTCCTCAATGGCGGCCGAGAAGCCGGATTCCGCGAGGGTGAGCGAAATGCGCACCTCGGTGGCCGCAGCGTGCTTGACCACGTTGTGCAGGGCTTCCTTGAACGTCAGAAAAAGGCTGTGGCGCACTTCGGCGGTGAGCGGCCACGCCGGCAGTTGGATGGGCACCACCAACCGGCAGCGAATGCCTGCGACATTCAAAAAATCCTGTGAAAATTTGCCCAGATAATTCACCAGACTGTCAAGCGTGTCATGATGCGGACTGACGGCCCAGACGATTTCGTCCATGGTCCGCGTCAATTCCCGGGCCGTAAGATAAACCTTTCCCAGGCGCGTCACGACCTGCTGCGAATCCTCGCCCTCGGCCCGATCCGACTGGCTGAGCAACATGATGCGCGCGAGGCTGGCGCCGAGATCGTCGTGAATGTCCTTGGCGATGCGCGCCCGTTCCTTTTCCAGGACGCGCTGCCGTTCCAAACGCTCCATTTTTTTGTGCAGCCGGCGGCGGGTGATGTAACGCGCCGCGCCTCCCACCGCGCCGATTCCGGCGAGCACGGCCCCGCCGGTGAACCACCACGTTTGCCAGAACCGGGGCAGCACCGTGAACGCGAGCGTTGGCCTGCTTTCGCTCCAAACCCCGTCATTGTTGCAGGCAATGACCCGAAACGTGTAGTCCCCCGGTTTCAGATAGCTGTAGTAAGCCACGCGCCGCGTGCCGACATCCACCCAATCCGACTCCAACCCATCGAGGCGGTACTTGAACCGCACTTTTTCCGGCGCGACGAGGCTGAGGCCGGTGTAACGAAATTCAAAGCGATGTTTTCCCGGCTGAATTTGCAGTTGGGCGGCGGGCGCGGACAGGTCCGGAGCGGGCAGCGGCACCAACTGGTCATCCACGGTAACTTCCTCGATTAAGACCGGCGGCGGAAAGGGGTTGATTTTTACTCCGGTCGGATCAATCACCGCCAGTCCTTTAATCGTTGGAAACCACAGTCGTCCATCCGGCGTGCGGCAGCCGGCGGGTTGAAAACCGCCGGCGCATTCGAGCGTACTTAATCCTTCGGCCTTCCCATAAGCCAGACAATTCACCGCCTTTAACTGGCCGTCGGCACACTGGTTCAACTCCTGCTTGGGAACCCGGAAGATGCCGCCGTAGGAACTGATCCAGAAATTCCCCAGCCCGTCATCGGCGATATGGCAGATGACGTTGTTCGGCAATCCTTCGCGCGTGGAAATGGTGGCGAATCGTCCGTCCCGTAAACGGCACAAGCCGCCGCCAAAGGTTCCCACCCAGAGCGTGCCATCCTTTTCGGCCAACAACGACCACACAAAATCATTGGCCAACCCGTCCGGCCGGCGAAACTGGGTGAGCTTGCCCGCTTGGAGCCGGCCCAAGCCTCCGCCCGACATGCCAAACCAGATGGTGCCCGTTGCATCCTCCGTGATGACCCGCACATCGGGCAACACGAGGCCCTCTTCGCGGGTGAACCAGGTGCATTGTCCGTTCGACCATCGTGCCAGTCCCGATTGCGTTCCCACCCACATGGTTCCCTGCCGGTCTTGATACAGGGCCAGCACTGCCGCCGTTGAATTGTCCACGCCTTCAGGCGATTGGAAAAAATCTCCCTGCCGGACAAACAAGCCCTTGCCCCAGGTGCCGACCCAGAGTTTGGATTGCCGGTCTTCCAGGACCGACCAGATAAACAGATTCGACAATCCATTGGTCTCAATGGATGGCTTCGCTTCCCCGCCATAAAGGTGATACAGTCCCGCACCTTCCGTCCCGATCCACAACCCGTCCCCGGCACTGGGGCTGACGGACAGAACACCACGTCCCTGCCAGTCGTCCGATGCTTTCACCATTTCCACTTTCCGCTTCCGTACGGCATTCAAACCGCCCCCACCGGTTCCCACCCATAGGTTTCCTTCGCGATCCTCGCACAGGCAAAGCACCCAATCATGCGACAGCCCATTATGACGTGTGAAATGCAGGCTGGTTGCATCGGGCGACAGCAGAAAGAGTCCCCCCTGCAAGGTTCCCACGAGCAAATCGCCGGACTTTGTTTCCAGCAATGCGGTGACTGTATCTTGGCCCCAGGGAACCGGTCCCCAATCCACGATGTTTCCCAGGTTGATTATTTTTTTCAACCCTCCGCTGCCCGCAAGCCACAGGCCTCCATCCCGGCTCCCACAGGCCCTTTGGACATTGCCGGTGTCCGGTTGTGCCTCGGACGGCCACGGCACCAGCCGGCCTTTTTTCAGCGACCCAAGCAAACGGCCTCGTACCACCCACAATTCCCCGTTCTTGTCTTTGGCGAGCGACGGCACGTTTTCCACCGGGCCAAGGATTGGGGCAACCAATTTTGCACCCTGCAAAGAGAGAAGCGTTCCCTCCCGGCTGAGCAACCAGAGGACCCCATCGACATCGGTTCCTATGTCGAAAACCGTCCCCCCCGGCCAGTCGTTTCCCAGATTGACCGCACTGAATTTGCCGGCCCGCCATCGCGTGAGGCCGCCGGTTTCATGGCCAATCCAAAGCGTCCCGTCCGCGTCTTCAAACAAACTTGTAATCCGGTTGTCCCCCAATACCGGCGTGTTGCTGGTGTCAAAAATTTTGAATCTCGCGCCATCAAATCGCACCAGCCCGTTGTAAGTGCCGAGCCACAGGTAACCATCCCGGGTTTGGACAATGGCGGTGACCGAGTCCTGCGGCAGCCCCTGCTCCGTCTGCCACACGCCGATCGAGTAATCTGACACGGACGAAATGGTCGCCTCCGAAAGATGAAAGCCGCACAACCACACCGCGATAATCCCAACGCAGACGGGAATTTTTCTTTGCCGGTGTGCATCAGTTGAAAGTTTGAATCGCCGCAGCACAGGACTCAGGGTATGCATGTTTATCGTGCAGAGCAACATTTAGGGAGGCGTTGCCGAACCTGGCCGGGTCGCGACAGCAGTGGCAAAATCCATCGCCACTGGACAAGGAATGCAATAAAATTTATAATGCCGGCGGGCACGCATGGTTTGAATCCATGGTCGGGCGCGGCCCGGCAACAGTGTCGTCTAAACAGATGACAACCCTCTTTATGAAATCGGATGTAAAAGGAAAGGCGGTGAGTATTGCTGTTTCGATCGTTGAAGATGACGGGCCGGCGCGGGAGGTCCTTACGGACTGGATCCGGCATGCGCACGGATTCCGCTGCGTGAGCCAGCATGGCAGCGCCGAGAGCGCGCTGATGAAGTTGCAGGCCGAAAAGCCGAGCGTGGTGTTGATGGACATCAATCTGCCGGGCATGAGCGGGATTGAATGTGTGCGCCAGTTGAAGCCGCAACTGCCGGACACCCAATTCGTAATGCTTACCGTTTACGAGGACACCGACCATATCTTCGATGCCCTGGCCGTCGGTGCGAGCGGTTATCTCCTGAAGCAAACGCCCCGCGAAGAGTTGCTCACGGCGCTCAAAGACGTCCATGCAGGAGGGTCGCCCATGACCAGCAACATTGCCCGCAAAGTGGTGCAATCCTTTCTCCGCTCCGCGCCCCAGACGGATGAATCCGTAAATCTTTCCCCGCGTGAACGGGAGGTGCTGGAATTGCTGGCGTGCGGTTATTTATACAAGGAAATCGCCGACAAACTCGGCATCACGGTGGCGACCGTGGTCACCTACATCCGGCGCATTTACGAAAAGCTGCATGTGCGTTCTCGCGCCCAGGCTGTGGCCAAGTATGGGCATTTTGCCACCAAGGAAGAACGTGGGCGAAACCCGGCGGCCAGGTAAGATTTTTCAGGTCGCCGCCGCCAACCTCAAAGAAAGCCAAGCAGCAGCAAAAAGCCGCCAATTCCCGTTGAAAGAAAAACCAGCATTTTACCCGCTAGTTTATTGGCTTTATCAAACATTCTGCATCCGTTAAGTACATAATCCCGCCCACCATTGTCATCTATTTATGCGACAGACAACCGTTTTCAAATTTGCTAGATTACTCTTTGTTCCATTGGAAGCCTGTTGAATACCAGCCGCCATCAGGGCGCGTTTGAAGTGGTGGTGAGATGGTGTTCGACTGTGCTTGTTGTTGGGGCGACAATGTGAAAAGCAGTGTCCCCATTTTGGGTGACATGCGTGCCGGAAAATGTATGATAAGATAATTGAAGAAACTCATCTATGTTCATCGAACGGCAGTATGCTCTCGGTCGGTTTTGGTTTCAGAGGACTCCGCAAAAGTGTGGAGAACTGAGTTCTTGGAGCCAGAATGAAGATTAGACTGTGTCAAATGTGAATTGGACAGGAAGAATTAACAACCAAACAAATCGCAAAGTCAACACCCCCCCCCAAAAAAAAACATCAAACCCAAAAACCAAGTACTATGAAAACAATCCAACTTAAACATTCAATAATTGCTGCATGTGCCGCATTGGCGCTGGCTGTTTCCAGCAATGTTGTCCGCGCCCAGGCCAACAACATTTTTTTTGGCCCCGCCGGTAGCGAGGCCAGCCTCTCAAATCCTGATGGGACTTGGATCCACCTGTGGGGAGGGGTCACCGCTAATATTTTAGAGTTCGATACCAACACTATTCCCCTGACCGGAGACCGGGCTGGTTCAGTGTATGTTCAGATGACGTGGGCCGGGTCGGCCGGTGACAACTATAATTCTGTTGCTGACAACAACACTTGGTTTAATAACCCTGCGTACGCAATCAACGGGAACCAATACACGAACATCGTAATGGACTTCAAATATGACACCACCTCGACCATCTCGCCGAGCACTGCCGCCCATGTTGATTTTGCTTTGGATGCCGGCTACTGGGAACAGTATATAGAAACCATAAACTCTACTACTATAGACCCTGTCACTTCAACGCCTTATTTTGACGGCAATTGGCACCATCTGGCGGTTACAATCCCGTCCGCCATGGGCAATATTGGCAGTGTGTTTGGCCCCAGCGAGTACACGTGGAATCCGAGCGGAACCTCAGGCACCATGGGTTACTGGATGGCAAACGTCGCTATGCTGGCCAGAATTGTGCCGTTACCGCCGCCGACAAATTATCCTCCCACAACCGCCACTTCAGGCCTGAGCGAGTATGCGTCCACCGAGGGCAACGCCTTTTTCGACCGTCAATCGGCCCTCTTTACAACAAACAGCGGAACGTCATGGCTGGACTCCAATGCGCAATATCCAGTCAAGTATTCCTTTAACATCGCGAGCTTCTCAACTAATGCGGCCACTTACGGTGCTGAAGCTTGGCTGTTCCTGAGTCCGTCCCCGAGCGCGATTGATAACGCTCCCGATTGGAACGAAACCAACATGGTAATTGCCTTTATTCAAGACAATACAAATGGCGCCACCCTGAATTTACAATACAAGGTCAACGAAGATCATCAACAGGCCATGTATAACGGCGGAAGCGAGACGAGGATCGTTGCGGGTGTTACCAATCATTATTATTACTCCGCTGCTCCTGGAAGCCTGCCTGGTGGGGCGATCGTTGTTTCTATCGGTCCCAATGAGTACAATGTTACCAATGAATCCGGCAATTTGACCAATGTCGTTTACGCCAAAGGCCCCCTCGGAACTTGGACCATCGAATTCGACTCTCCCACCGACGGCAAACTGATTGCGCCCGATAATATAACCACCAGCGCCTTTACAATTCCTCCTTACAATATTACGTATCTTGAACCAAACGGCCACATGAATGTATATCTGGGCATGCAGGCAAACGTTGCAGCCTTTATTAACCAAGCGGTCGTTTACGCGAACTTCGCCATGTCAGGCGTGCCAGCGGCCTTCGCCGATGACTTCACTGCGGACACCGTCTTGAACACAAACGCTTGGGTTACGGGGCAGGCCAGCGGCCCTGGCAGCATACTCATTACCAAAACGGGGCCTCTGCTCACATGGTCGTTGCCTGACAACGGCTACACCCTACAGGACAGCACGAACTTGGTTAACCCGCTTGGATGGAGTTCGCCGGCCAACAACAACCCATTTGCGCTGTACCATGTGAGGGCGCAGAACCTTGGCGGCTCGGATATACCCGTTGGGAAAACTGCTTTCTTCCGCCTCATCAAGCGGGTCTATACGCAACTGCAAGTATTGCTGCCCGGTGAGATTGCCGCGCCGAATACTCTCACGGGCAAAACCGGCACACCCGATGTCCAGGCAGCCTACACTCCCTTCAACGTGATTGTCAATGCGGTTGACGTAAACTTTAACGTGGTCAACATTAACAACACAGTCCAGATCAGCGACCCGGGAGACGCTAACTTCGCGAGCCTCAGTGGTACAGATCTCACTGGTACAATGCAGCCCTTGGTGAGCGGAACCACAACCTACTCGGTTGAGTTTACAGGCGATGGAAGTTCAGCGATGACTGTGATTGACCAAAACGACAATACCAAGACGGGTACCAGCGGCATAGTAACGTACTGATTGGCGCCGTGCGTTAAGAGTGAATAAATTCACATGGGCGCCGGCCCCAAGCCGGTGCCCATTTTTTATAGCTTTTTTTAATAAAGCGCGTATTTTAAGATTAAAGCAAATCAACCAGGCGTGTAAAAGCGTGAAAGCTCAAACCAAACATCAAAAGGCTGAATCCAGGAATGGCGGCTTCACCCTCATTGAACTGCTGGTGGTCATTGCCATTATTGCCATTCTGGCAGCCATTCTACTGCCGGCCTTGGCCTTGGCCAAACGAAAAGCGCAAGGAATTCAGTGCATGAGCAACTCCCGTCAAATCATGCTGGCCTGGCGGATGTACGCTGATGACAACGAAGATGTTCTGCCGCCAAATGATTATCCTTATACAACAGCGGTAACACCAGATGGCAAGATAAAGAACTGGGTTTTCGGCACCATGTACAAAATTGCTGATGCGATCAATGCCAACTATCTTGTGGACCCAAAACTTACCTGCCTGGCTCCCTACAACCCGAATCCCCTTGTTTATAAATGTCCTGCGGACATCACCCAGTTACAAAACCACGACCGTGTGCGCAGCGTGTCAATGAATAGCGCCGTTGGGACGGTATGGTATTCGGATTCGCAGCACAGCGGCACCAAGACCCCGGGTTCTGCGGTCGGAGGGGGATGGCTGCCAAGTGCCTACGACGATTCGCAGGGTGTTTACCGCACCTACGGTAAAATCTCAGCCTTTACTGTGCCGGGGCCGTCCAGCACGTGGGTAATCGCGGATGAGAACCCGGATACCATCAATGACGGATCGTTGGCTGTAAGCATGACCCAGATAGTTGTTGATTTCCCCGCCAACTATCATGGCAACGGTTGCGGCCTGGCTTTCGCCGATGGTCACTCGGAAATCCACAAATGGATAGATATTTTTTTATTGCTTATTCCGACACCGAACTTGACGGTTCCCCAAACAGAAAGTGGGAAATCAATTTCAAGCTTTGGTCTTACTACTTCCCAAGATTTAAATTGGATACAACCTCTGACTTCAGCGGCTTGGTGAGGCTGTTCGCGGGTTGAGTCGTTTACCTGCATAATAAGGCAAATGCGTAATAGGCAGCGTTTGCATTTGCCTTAGGGCCTGTTAACACTAA
>PLAY01000012.1 GCA_003134375.1 Limisphaerales bacterium
GGAACTATTGAGATGCACACGTTTGTGGGCGAGGACATGATTGACCACACGCCGCGCAACGAAACCATCCGCGTGACCACCGGCAACGCCTTCGATCTGGTGGGCGAACGCAAGCAGACGAATTTCCGCGTGGACACCGGCGACAAGTGGCTGGATGAATCGTTCGAGATCAAATTGCGCAACCGCAAGCAGGAGCCGGTGGAATTCCGCGTCGTCGAACATCTCTCCCGCTGGAACAACTGGGAAATCACGCAGAAGTCGGACGACTTCAAAAAGACCGACTCGCAGACCATCGAGTTCCGCGTGCCGGTCAAGCCCGATGAGGAGCGGACGGTGACTTACACGGTGCATTATTCATGGTGACCCGGGCACTGGGGCGGAACGCCGCATTCATGCGGCAGCGCCAGCATAAATGAACATCCTGCCGGATAAATCCGGCGTTCCTGCCGAAACGAAGCGCTGGATTTGTTGCAGTATCAAGATTGCCCATCCAGGCTGGAGTTCACGCGCCCACCCCGGCGAAGCTTCTGGCGCAGGCCGGGTCAGTGTGTTACGTTGTAATTTAATTGTTCACGCCATGCCCAAAACGGGCTTGCGTGAAGCTTTTGAAAAGAAGCACCCTTGCTTGTGGCAAATCCGCCGACATCGCGAAAAGTCAGCAATCCAAAGACGCGCTTCAACTGGCGCGTCAGCGATTTCATCCGCCGGATGATGGTCTGGTGGTTTGAACTCCGCGCGCGGATTACCGGACGTGGTTATTATTGCTCCGCGCTGGCGGGCGAATCAGATTACGACATCACCATCAATTCCGACCTGACGGTTTCCTGCAACTGCCAGGATTACGACGGCACCGGGCATATCGGCGATTTGCGCCGGAATTCATTCGAGGAAATTTTTTCCGGCCCGGTGGCGCAGCATTTCCGCGAGGAACTGGCCAGGGGAAAACTGCCGATTTTCACCTGCGCGCGGTGCGGTGATTTCCGGCGGCTGCCCGCAAAAGGCGCGGCACCGCCCAAACCGCAATTGCCGTATCGCGGGATGCTGCTGGAAAACACCGTGCTGTGCAACGTGGACTGCATTGGCTGTGCGCGGGAAGGCGCGGCCAACATCCGCTCGGGCAAACGGATGCCCCTGGAGGACCTCAGCCGGATGGCCGACCTGGTGCACCAGCTCAAAATGGAGAAACTGTTTTACCTGAACCTCGGCGAGCCGTTCCTGTCGCCAACCATTTGCCAGGAACTGCCGCTGTTGCGCGCGAAAAATCCCGACTGCTGGATTCTGGTTTCCACGAACGGCATTCTGTTGAACACCGACGCCAAGCGCGAGGCGGCGTTGAGCCTGAGCCACATCCTTTTTTCCGTCCATGGCATCAGCGACGGGATGAGCGCGAAATACATGCTGGAGGGCAGCTTTGAGAAGGCTTATGCCGCGATGAAGGCGATGGCGGCGTATCGCGACACGCGTGGCCTGAGCCAGCCGGTGCTGGAATGGAAATACCTTTTGTTCAACTGGAATGACCATCCGAAGACCATCCAGCGCGCCATCGAAATGGCAAAGGAAATCGGCGTGGACATCATTTCATTCTGGCCGACGCACAATCCATTTTACGGCCTGTCCTGGCGGTATCGTCTCGGACGGATGAACCACATCGGCGTCAAATGCTGGAAGGGGCGCGAAGTGATTCTCCGGCCGGACAACGTCGTCACGAAGCGGTTCCATTGATGTCCTCCGACGTTCGCTCGCGGCGGGTGGTTCGCTGCGAAATGAGCCTCGACGCCGCGGACAAAGTCTGCGATGTAATTGCCGAGTTTTACGGAAATAAAAATGCCCGAAACACCCGAGATTAGCTTCGTCATTCCCTGTTACAATGAAGAGGGGAATCTGCTGGCGCTCATCACGGCGATCCGCGAGGCGGCGGAGCCGCTCAAGCTGTCTTATGAGGTCGTCATCACCGACGATTGCAGCCGGGACCGGACGTGGGAACTCCTCAAACATCTTGCCGCGGGCGACCCGCGCATCCGCGCCCAGCGGTTCGCGTTCAACTGCGGGCAGTCCGCGGCGTTGTGGGCGGGCATGCGGGCGGCGCGCGGCCGGGCCATCGTCACCCTCGATGCTGATTTGCAAAACGACCCGCGCGACCTGCCGAAATTGCTGGTGGCGCTCGAAAAATTCGATTGTGTCTGTGGCACGCGCGTGGCGGCGCGGCGCCAGAGCGACGGGTTCATCAAGGCCGCGTCGTCCCGGATTGCCAACTGGGTGCGCAACGCGTTGTCCGGCGAAAAGATCAGCGACGCGGGCTGTTGTTACCGGGCGTTCAAGCGCGAGTGCATCGCGGACCTGAAATTTTTCAAAGGGATGCACCGGTTCATGCCGACGCTGTTCAAGATCGAGGGTTTCACCGTCACCGAGGTCCCGATTGCGGCCAACCCCCGCCATGCCGGCCGGAGCCATTACGGCATTGGGAACCGGCTGTTCGTGTCATTCCACGATTTGCTTGCCGTGCGCTGGATGAAGAAGCGCATGTTCAAGTACAAGATCGCCGAGAAAGTCAACTGATCCGCCGCGCCTTTGCGGGACCCGCCCATGCAGCGATTGTCCATCCAATGCTTCAATGTTGCCCTGCTGGTGCTGGTTTTCATCGGCCTGCCGGCGGCCACGCGGACACAGTGGGGGAACTGGCACATTTCCCCTGCCCGGCAATCCCAGTGCTTGATGTTCTGGGGCCTGGCGCTCGCCGCCGCCGGAAACGCGGTTGCCGCGCTGGGGCTGATCAAGGGCCGCAAGGAACGGAAATTGTGCTGGGAATGGACGGCGGTTTTTATCGGACTGCTATTCGTCCAATACGCATACCTCCGCGGCTGTTTCAACTTCAACTGGCTGAAGCAAACGCTGCTGTGGGTTCAACAACACTTCCCATAACCTCCCTGCCAGCGGCGATTTTTCAAAATCGGAGGCGGCGGAACGTTTTCCGGCATTATTTTTTGAAAACCCAACCTTTTATTCTGGAAAAACGGCAAATTCTTGTGCAAGGTTCATCGTCCGTTTGAATGGCCGACGTTGCGCGAAAATCTGGATGACGGAATGAACCGCCCGAAAATGAAAGAATTTTTATGGAAGTAATCGCTGGAACAAAATCCACGCCGGGATTGCAAACCCTTCCCGGGGACGACGTCCGCCAGATCATGTGGCGTTTCGCCGACCGCTACGAATTGCACATGCTCGTGCAGGCCAGCCGCGCCGTGGCGCGCGGGCCGGTCGCCCGTGTCGTCGCGGACGGCGGGCGCAACTCGCACGAGTGGACGCCCGCGAAAGCAGGACTGCTCCAGCACTTCGATGAAAGTGGCATCACCGCCGCGGCCTTGGATCCGGAGGAGGGCGGCTACATCGCTGGGCCGAAGAACCTCGCGCTGGCACTGGTGGCGTTTGAACTTTCGTGGGTGGACGCCGGCGCGGCCACATGCAGCCTCGCGGGCAATCTGGGTCTGGCGCCGATTCACGAGCGCGGAACGCCGGAACAGCGCGCCAAATACGTCGGCGGCGCCGCGCCGCTCAAACCGGGCGAGAAACGCAAGCAGATCCGCGCCGCCTTTGCGCTTACCGAACCAATCCCGTTTGCCGGGGTTGAGACCGGAATGCTCGCCGGCAAAGTCCGCGTGGCCGAGTGGAAGGACGGCCAGGAGCCGATGCTGCAAGTGGACAAGCGCGGGCGGTTCATCACCAACATGGGGTTCGCCAACGTCGTGACCGCCGCCGTGGATTCCGACGACAAACGCATCAAAGGCAGTTGCATGATCATCCTCGAGGAAGGCGACCCCGGCATTTGGGACCGCGGCACGCCGACGAAGAAACTCGTCCACCAGCTTTCCTCGACGAACGATCCCATCTTCAATCTCAAGGTGCCGGCCAGCCGCATCGTCGGCGGGTATACGGTCAAGGACGGCGTCATCATCCCGAATTATTCGAACGGCGACGTCATCGAAGCCGTCTTTCGCCGCACCCGTGTCACCGTGGGCCTGATGACCGCCGCGAAGCTGCTTTCCGCCGTCGAGCCGGTGATTCTTTACCAGCGCCGCCGTTTCCGGGGCGGCGAGGGTGCGCCCGGCACGCCGCGCTACGAACTCGGTTTGCAGCAAAAGGAGGACGGGTTGCATCGCCTCGTGGATGTCTGGGCCGCCGGCGAGGCGAGCGCTTCGCTCGGCTTCGAGGCCGCACGGATGTTCGACATGCTCGACCCGCTGGAAAAACAAAAGGACCAATTGCTGGCCGAAAGAAAACTCACCGGCCGCGCCGCGCTCAAAGAATTGGCGGCGAAGCAAAAGGATGCGCTGGAACTGCTTCAGATTACCTCCCAATCAGTTGGCGAACGGGAATTGAAGCGCCAGGAAGAACTGGAAGCCGACCTGCTCGTTCAGTTCGTCAAACTCGACTCGCTCGCCAGCGTCCTTTGCCCGGCGTGCAAGCTTTGGAACACCGGCCACGGCGCGACCATGATGCGCGAGGCCGTCAGCCTCATGGGCGGCTACGGGGTCACGGAAGATTGCCCCGGCTTCCTCGGCCAGAAGTGGATGGACGCGCAGCTCGAAGCCACCTACGAAGGCCCCGAAGCTGTGCAGCGCCTGCAGCTTTCCATCACGATGGCCAACGAGTTGTTCCTCGCGCAATTCGAGCAGTGGATTCTGGAAATGCGGCGCATCGCCTCCGACCGGCCCGGCACCGGCGCCTGCACGCTCGCCAGCGCCATGCAACTCTGGCTCTGGACGCTCAATCATATGCAGGAAGCCAGGGATGCCGATGGCGAGAAGCTCTACCACAAGGCGCGCCAGGGCGTGACTTTCCCGCTGGCTGACGCGCTGTGCTGGCTGCTCGCCGCGCGGCAATTCATCTTGGATGTCATCGAACTGGAAACGAAAGGCGCCGCGAATCCCGCGCTTGCCGATGGTCTGGACGGCACGGTGGGTTTTTTCATGGACCTTTGCCATGTGCAATGCGCGCGTGCCGCCGGCGAAGTCGGCCGCATCTGCGCCGAACTCGTTCACGGCTACAATCGTCATCCGGCGTGGGATGAAACCAGCAGCCACGTCTGTTATTGCGCCGCGGAACTCGAATCGCTCGAAGGCATCATCCCCGGGGTGGATGTCTCCGCCCGCGCTTACTCGGATGTGTTGGAAGAAGGCGGGTCGCATCCGCTGAAGGCCGGTCCGTGCGTGAAGTTCGCCGGACTCGAAACCTTCACGCGCCTGCGCTCGAAGCTGGACGGCTGTCTAACCGGCAGCCGCCTCGCCAAGGACCGCGCCGCCGAGGCGTTGACCAAGGTGATGACCCGCGAAGCGCTGGATTATCCGGTTTGAGCATGGACGGAACACAGACTCAGATTGAACGCCAGCGCATGGATGTGGACATCGTCTGCGTCGGGTTCGGGCCGGCCACGGCGGGATTCCTCACCACGCTCTCGAAACAACTCATCAATGCCGACGGCACACCGGCCGTCGAAAGCGCCACCACGCCGGGCATGCCGCCGCAGGTGCTCTGCTACGAACGCGCCGATAACATCGGCTTCGGCGTCTCCGGCGTCGTGACGAAGGCGCGGGCTTTGCGCGCCACATTTCCCAATCTCGACCAGGCGCAGATTCCGATGACCGCGCCGGTCGGAGAAGAAAGGGTTCTTTATTTGCTCGATCCCATTGGCGCCAGCCGGCGCTCGGCCACGTTGCGCGCGGCGGATGCGATGATTCGCACGTTCAAGTGGGCGCTGCCGGTGGAACACGATGCGCTGAATCTGCCGTGGACACCTTCATTCCTGCACAAGGATGGTGGACTGATCCTATCCATGGGCCAGTTCATGCAATGGGTCGGCGCGCAGGTGCAAAGCACCGGCACGGTCCAAATCTGGCCCGGCACACCCGTATCTCAAGTGCTGATCGAACATGGCGACGAGGACGCGGAGCGCAGACAGCCATGTCCGCAAGTTTCAAGCGGAAAGGAAGGAACACGCGGACAAAGCTGTCCGCGCTCCGGGAAAAAGGTCGTCGGCGTGCGCTTGCTCGACCAGGGTGTGGACAAAAAAGGTCAACCCGCCGATGGCTTTACGCCGGGCATGGACATTCATGCCGCACTCACGGTCGTCGCTGACGGTCCGGTCGGCGCCATTGGCCAGCAGTTGGACGCCCACTTCGGGATGCCGGAAGGCCATCACACGCGGGATTGGGCGGTGGGCATGAAGTTTGTCGTGGATTTGCCCGAAGACACGCCACTCAAACCCGGCACCGTGCTGCACACGTTCGGTTTTCCGGAGCCGGAGATTTTCGGATTTTTCTACGTCCATCCCGACCGCGTTGCGTCGCTCGGCATTTTTGTGCCGTCGTGGTTCGACAGCCCCATGCGCACGGCCTACCGCCAGCTCCAGCATTGGATGCTGCACCCATATCTCTGGCGTTACCTCAAAGGCGGCAAGCTCCGTTCGTGGGGCGCGAAGACGCTCGGCGAATCGGGCCGCCGCGGCGAGCCGCACCTTGTCGGCGACGGTTATGCGCGCGTCGGCGAAGGCAGCGGCAGCGCGAACGTGCTCACCGGCTCCGGCGTGGATGAAGCCTGGGCCACCGGCACCCAACTCGCCGAGGCCGTCCTCGAACTGCTCAAGGCGAAGAAACCGTTCACGAAAGAAAACCTCGACAAAACCTACGTGAAACGCCGCCGCGCGAGCTGGGTGGAAAAGGAAGCGATCGTGGCCGAGAAATCGCGCGATGGTTTTCAAAAAGGCGTGGTGCGCGGCATGATCGGCATGGCGCTCGCCGGCCTGACCAACGGCAAACTCACACTTGCCGGCGATCCCGTGCCGCCGTGGAAACGCATCCCGTCCATCGAGGAATATTATCGTGGCCGTGTCTCACCGGAAGAAATTGCAAAAATTCATGCCGAATGCCAGGCGCGGAACAGCTCGCTCCACGGCGCGCTGATGGAGAAAGTCGGCTGGCCCGCCATTCCTTACGACGGCCAGTTGCTCATGTCGCACCAGGACGCGCTGCTCATGGGCGGCAAGGTGCAGGCGCCAGCGGGCTACGGCGACCACGTCGAGTTTCTCAATCCGGAACTGTGCGAGAAATGCGGGACAAAGATTTGCATCGAGGCCTGCTCCGGCCAGGCCATCACACTGGGGGACGCCGGCGTGCCAAATTTTGACCGCGAGAAATGCGTCCACTGCGGCGCGTGCGTCTGGAACTGCGCCCAACCGTTGCCGGACAATCCTGAACGCACCAACATCGCCTTCCGCGCCGGCACCGGCGGCCTACACTCGGCGGAGAATTAAAAGAGTTCAATGGAAAATTTAGCGACAGCAGGCGGATTCTCTGCTAACTGCAAAAGGCATGGAAGACGGTGAGTCAAAAGTTTGCCCGTTCTGCAAGGAACGGATCCGGAAAGAGGCCGTCAAATGCCGCTTTTGTGGTGAATGGCTTGAACCAAGTAGTCAAGGCGCCGACCGACCGCGTTCCGCCCAACTCACTCCGGAAATCACAATTTCACCACCGGTTTCGAAGCTAGACGCTTCTCGGCCACAGACAGAACCGGTCCACAGTCCTGAAGATTCAGCACAGGCGTCAGTGGGAGTTCGCAGGACCGTTGCGGCTGTTTCTGAGTCCACGCCACGCAAAGCCGTCTCGCGATTCATACTAACTTGCAATCAA